>NZ_JAPDDT010000004.1:0-300000 GCF_025950235.1 Luteolibacter arcticus
GGTTGATCCGCGACCATGAAGTCCGGATCGAACACTCCGAAGCGCTAATCTATCTCTCCATGACCAAGCGCATGCTCACCAGAATCGCGGCCTGAGCATTTTTCAGACAGCCTCTAAGACTTTCGCGTACAAAAGCGATCGTACATCTCCCGAAAGACAGGCGGAGCAACATCCCCTAGCCTTTGGCAAGTCGACTCCCCTCACCACCTCTTACCCTTGTCCTGGTTGCCATGCAAAAGAGTCATCGTTCCCATTTCACGGTTTCCTTACCACGTCCCGAACGCTCCCAACTTGTCGCTGAAATAAAACGGAAGTTGCCTGACTCCACCAATGCCGAAATCGCCGCCGCGTTGCGCTTGGCGTCCGCCTTGCTCACCCCGGCCGTTAATCGGCCAAGTCTGGTGGTCGTGGCGGAGGGCCTCCTCAAGTCGCGCTAAACAGCGGCCCGACCTTCGCCAGATTTTCTCCCTCGTTTCCCCCCAAGAACCGAACCCAAGAAGGCGGGTGCTCTCCATGAGCGCACCCGCCGCTTTTTCGGCAGGCTCGGGTGAATGTGATCGAT
Organism: Luteolibacter arcticus; assembly: GCF_025950235.1. Lineage (NCBI taxonomy): Bacteria > Pseudomonadati > Verrucomicrobiota > Verrucomicrobiia > Verrucomicrobiales > Verrucomicrobiaceae > Neoluteolibacter > Neoluteolibacter arcticus. Next base: position 563 of record NZ_JAPDDT010000004.1, read on the forward strand.
GTGTATGATCGCATCAAATTGCTGCGGCAGCCTGCATTCATGATAGTGGCTCACCCGCTCGGGGGCGGACGGAGAGAATGACTCCGAGTGCCAGTTGAAGTTGCGCCCCCCGCCAAGGAATACGGTGTGGCGCAGCATAGCTCGGACATCCCATCATGCATGATGCATCCATCTAACATGACCCTTGCCAGCCCTCGCCACCGACGCCTATGAACCGCCGTTCATGAGCAGTAAATCGAAGAACGTCCCGAGTTCCCTGAGGGGCAAGCGCTATACCTTGCGGGAGAAAGCCGAAGTGCTGGACTTCGTGGACCGCTACAATGCTGAGCACGGCCGCGGTGGCCAGACGGCCGCCACCAGGAAGTTCCAGTTGTCTGCCCTCAGCATTTCCTCATGGCGCAAGCAGGCCTCACAAGGAAGAGGCATTCCGTATCTACCCCCGTCACACAACCTTCCCATCGGCAGGGCAATCGCCCAGATGCAGGAGCTTCACGAGCGGATCGTAGAGCAGGAGCAGATGATCCAACGTTTGAAAGCCCAGTTCAACACGCTGAAGACCAGCCTTTGATCACGTATCGTGCAATTTGCTCCTCCGAGTTTGCCGGAAGCACGGCTGGAAGTTTTCGTCCACCCCCGTCCCAATCGCTCCGTTTGGGATTTCCTTCGGGTTACAAAGGAACTTGGTAGCACCCGTATTTCCCGCAGGCCACCCGGGCGGACATGGCACGGCGGCTGCATTTCTAGCTCGCATGAAGATCCGAAACGACATCATCACGCGGATCGAGTTCGTCGGTGGACCGGAGGACGGTCGCATCCTCGAACTCAGCGACTGTCCAGCCATGGTCACCGCTGAGGAAGCCGAAGAAATCGGCAAGGTGTCGATGTTCCTCGCCATGGATAACTTGGAAAGCTTCGAGGAAGGAGACGAGCTCGAGTTGATCATTCTCGGCCACTACGTCTCAAGTAGTAGCGACGGGAGCTGCGCCAAATTTGACTGGGTTCCATTCTGTTAGACTGCATCCCGCCCTTCTCAGGCGTGTGGAGCGGCCTCGTCGGATAGAGCGGCCGGGAAGTCCAACTCGAACGCGGCTCCCTCCACCACGGGAAGCGCGGAAATGCTCCCGCCATGGGCTTCCATGATCCGCCGCGCGAATGCCAGGCCTAGTCCGCTACCGGGAAGATGACGCGCATTCTCGCCTCGAATCCCCGATTCAAAGATGGACTCCAAGGCATGCGTGGGCACCCCTACCCCTTGATCGGAAACGCGGACAAGAATACGCCCACCGCTCCCCACCGTGCCTTCGACTACGATACGCGGCGGCCGTTCACCGGCATACTTGATCGCGTTCTCGAACAGATTGATGAAGAGCTGAACCAGCATCGTGTAGCTTCCTTGGACCCAGGGCAAAGGGGTGGCATCGATGATCGCCCCACGATCCGCGATCAGCGGTGCCAGGTTCAATCGGGCTGATTTCACCACTTCATCCAAACCCACGGCTTTCATTTCGCCGGCGCTGGTTCGCAACAGGGCATCAGCATGCAACTCGCGAATCAGAGCCTCCATTTGGCGCAGGGATTGGACTGCTTGTCGAAGCTGGCCGACAAGCGCCGGACATGCGCCTTTCTCCGCAGTCTCGCGCGCCAGTTCAGTCGTGAACAGGGCGCTGTTGAGCGGGTTTCTCAAGTCGTGGGTTACCAAGCCCGTGAACGCCTCAAGGTCGCGATTGCTGCGTTCCAGCGAGGACTCGGCGAGGCGAGTTTTCTGGAGCTGTTCCTCCAGCCGCGCATTCGCCCGCTGCAAGCCCGGAAGCTGGATCGCCTGCGGCCCGATCCGGCAGAGCGCGATCACGGTGGCCCAAGACGCCACCGCGGTGATGACTTTCACCAAGGCAGAGAAGCGGTAGATGGGATGATAAAAGATCACCGCCTCGATCACGTGAGTCCCCCCGCAACTGAAAATGAAAGCGGCAAACAGCCAAAACAGGCGGGGAAAGGCGAGCTCCCCGCGCTTCAACCACCAATAGCCGGCGAGAGCCACGGGAATCACCGAGTAGGCGGCGGCAATCGCAAGGTCGGATATGATATGGAACCACCCGTGCGCCGGGGTCCAGTCACCACAATGCCAGCGTGCGGGAAAATCGGACGTATCAAAAAGAAGGCCGAGGTTCGCCAATAGCGAGTGCATGCGGGATGGCTATCAGATCCGGAGTCCACTACAAGACTTGAGGTGGGACTCAAAACCTCCCGCGACCGCACTTCCGGCCGCATGGACCTCCCGACCTGCGCAAGAGCAAGTATCGACCGCACACCCTTACCCTCAGAGAATTCCCATGATCAGCAGGACAATGATGATCACCAGGATCAGGCCGATCCCGCCGCTCGGAGCATAACCCCACGAACGGCTGTGTCCCCACGTAGGGAGCGCACCAATGAGCATTAGGATCAGGATTACAAGTAGAATGGTTCCAATCATGACTTTTGGTATATGGTTAAAATAACTATCTGCGAGGCTGTTGAGGTGGTAGATCAACCCGCCCCCCGATTGGAGCCGACTCTCCGCCGGCAGGTTCGCCAGTGGACAGCGCCTGAGCACCGGGATCAGGTTGATGATTCACCGGTCGGGAATAATTGCCACAGGCCGTGAGGCACGAGAACACCACTAAGAAGCCAAGACTCCGGGGAAAGAGGAACGCTTTCATAGCTTTCTATTCAGCAGGCCCTGTTCCCTACCTGATAATGGCGTGGAACCCATCACCTAAGGGAATTCTGGACTGTTACTGCTCGGCCGCTTACACTGTGGCATTGCATTTGTCCCTGCCATCCGCCGAAGGATGCATGAATGCCCAAGGGGCTCGTCAACTTGGTCATGGCGGCGGCAGTTGCTGCCACACCTGGCGGATCGCATCTTGGGCCAGCTCCACTCCGTCCGGAACGGGAATAGGGCCATCCTCGGCCAGCTCGTGGGCGATGACGAGGGGAAGCACATGATCGAGCCGGCTCACTAGCGGAGGACAACCCAGCAACGCCAGTTGCGCAAACGCGGTGCATTCCTTCTGGTCCAGACACCTCGCCATGGTCAGCAGCATCCCGTAGCCGGTGACGGCCACGTCCAAGGCGATGATGTCGTCCCTCACCATGCGGGAAACCGGGTGCTCCCTGAGCTTCCCATAGATCCCGGCCAGGGTGCCTGCGACCGCCATGACCGTCCCCTTGACCGCGGCACCAAGCGCGCCGCCTCCGCCCTGGGAAATCTTCCGCAAGAAATCGGTCCGGCCCTCGCTCCCCGCCACGATGTCGAGCAAGATGTCGCGAAGCCCTTCGTGACGGTCGACCCGTTCGTCTTCAAGCTGCCCGCGAACAGCTTGGGAGATGTCGCGTTCAACAGCGACCATGTCGTTCAGGTAGGCGGTCAGGTGCTTGCGGTGGATTTCATTCATCGGGGTAGCTCTCGCAGCGGCCATGCCCGCTTGCAGCATGGACTGAGAACGCTCCCAGATCCTTCCTCGTCGGCTTCCGGTGCCGCGGCAAAATGTTGGCATTCGAAACCCAAACCACCGACTCCACAGCCGCAGGCGAAATGAACGGCTGATGGTCGCCGGTAAGGCGATGCCAATTGCGATGTTGACTTGCAAAGTGCCCTAGCAGGCTGTTCACTGTTTCGTTGAAACCGCGCCGGCAGGCTGAGGCCCCCCGGTACGAATCTGGCATAACAATTGCGAACGCCCGACTACGATGCCAACCGACCTTTTGAGCTTGTTCTTCCGGAAGCTGCGCATGCTCTACTGCAGCGAGCTTCAATTGATCAGCTTCCTCCCGGAGCTTGCCGCCCACGCCAGTGAAAGGGGCCTGCGCACCGGCCTGCAGCAGGAGTTGGAGCTTTCCCGCCAGCGCCGTGACACGCTGGAGATCATGGCTGCCACCCACCGGATCTCCTCGGCCGGTGACGATTGCGACTCAATGCGGCGGCTCATCAGTCAGAGCCGCGAAGCACTTCGCGCAACGGCCTGGCATTTCCCCGGCGACGACGATCTTCATTCCATCAGCGCTGCGCTGCACCGGCTGCAAATCCTGAACTACGGCGTCGCTCGTAGTTTGGCAAATCGGGTGCGGTTGGCAGGTGACGTGGAAAAGCTCGATGGCTTGCTGGATCTCCTTCTCGACCGCTATCCCGAAACCTGCGACGCGCTGGTGCCCGCCGGCTTGCTGGCGCGGGATCAGCCGGCGTTCCGCTGAACCCAGCCTCATCCTTATCCTGCGCGGCTCTTCTTGAAGTAGCTGGCCAGAAACGCGCGCAGATCGTCCGGCGAGACGGGCTTGACGAGATGCTCGTCGAATCCTGCTTCCGAGCTACGGCGGCGGTCTTCCCGGCTGCCCCAGCCACTCAAGGCGACCATCACCGCCTGCGGGAACATTTTGCGGATCCGCTTGCAGGCTTCAAAGCCATCGATCTTGGGCATGCCCAGGTCGAGGACCACGAGGTCCGGTTGAAACGCCCGGGCTTGGGTGACGGCCTCATCGCCATCGTAGGCAACCGCGGCCTCGAAGCCTTCCATGCGGAAGAACATGCCCATGATGTCCGCCGCCGAGCGGGAGTCGTCTGCGATCACCACGCGCAGCGCTGCGGGCACGTTTGGATCTGCGGAAGCGGGGTGAACCGGGCTGGACAACCCCTCGCCGGGAACGAGAACCGGCAGCCGCACCGTGAACTCACTGCCCTGCCCCTCTCCGCCGCTGGCGACCGTTACCTTCCCGCCATGCATCTCTGCCAGGGAACGAACGAGGGTGAGGCCGATCCCCAGCCCTTCCGCAGGCCCGGTGCCCCCCTGATCGAACAGCTCGAAGATCGACTGCTGGAACTCCAGCGGGATACCCCGCCCGTCATCCTTTACTGAAATCTTCAACATCTCCTCCGACTCCGCCATCACCGAGAGCTGGATGTGGCCACGAGTAGGCGTGTACTTGGCGGCATTCGAGAGGAGGTTGGACAACAACTGAGCAAGCCGGTGGGGATCCGCTTCGATCCTCAAGTCACCGGAAGCGAGGTTCAAGGTAAGCACTTGCTCCTGTCGCTCGATCAGCGGCTTGATTGCCTCCAAAGCCCGCTCCATGACCTCCGAGAATGCCACCTGCGACTTCCTCAGCTCGATCTTGCCAGTGGTGATGCGGGAAATGTCCACGAGGTCATCGATCAGGTGGGCCATCTGATCCACTTGCCGCTTCAGCATCGCTGCCACGCCGGCGACCTTCTCCGGATCGCCCGGCGAACGCAGGATGATGTCCACCCCGGGTAGAATCGGCGCGAGCGGATTCCTCAGCTCATGGGCAAGCGTGGCCAGAAAGGTGTCCTTGCGCCGCCCGGCCTCCCGGAGCGACTCCGCCTGGCGACGGTCAGTCAAGTCGCGGGTGATCTTGGCGTAGCCGCGGAGTTCACCGCTGTGATCCAGGAGCGGCGTGATCAGGACATGACCCCAGAAGCGGGTTCCGTCCTTGCGCATGCGCCAGCCCTCCTGCTCGGCGCGACCTTCCCTCAGCGCCTGAGCGAGTAACTTCAAAGGCACTCCGCTTTCCTTCGCCGGCTGGGGATAGAAGATCGAGAAGTGCTGGCCGATGATCTCATCCTGATCGTAGCCCTTGATGCGGTGGGCCCCGATGTTCCAGCTCATCACATGACCCTCGGGGTCCAACATGAAGATCGCGTAGTCTCGCACGCTCTCCACCAGCAGGCGGAACCGCTCCTCGCTCTGCCGCAATGCCTCCATGGTCATGCGGCGTTGCGTTAGGTCCCGGGTGATCTGAAGGAAGCCTTGGACCTCACCCTCTGGAGACCTGAGCGCGGTAATGGTCACGTGACCCCAAAAGCGTTCTCCGCCTTTGCGCAAGCGCCACCCTTCGCCGGTGAAGGAGCCATCCCGGATTGCGATCTCAAGAATGCCCTGCGGCACTCCACCCGCCCGTTCGACTTCGGAAAAGAAGCAGCCGCTGCTCTGCCCGATCATCTCTTCGGAGCGGTAGCCCATGATGCGCTCGGCACCGGCATTCCAATCAAGAATCTCACCCGAAGGCGTGAGCGTGAAAATCGCGTATTCCTCAACCACCGCGACAATCTCGTCGAAGGCAACAAGCCTGGTTTCAAGCCAAGAGGAGTCATCGGTTTGGGAGTCAGACGAGGCGGTTTGGTCGGAAAGAGCGTTCATATCCAAGACGCGAAGGGGGAGGAGATCCTCCAGCAACCGGAGGCGAAGGGATTCCAGCAAATGAAGTGCCCGCCACGAATTGATATCCCGTCACGATGTTTCATTTGCTATGACGAGCATTTCGCCCCCTTCGCGAGAATTCGTCGTGCATGCTGCATCCGGCCAGGACCGTTCGCCTAAGCCAATCGCGTACGGTACATTGCGTGAGAAGGCCTATGGCGAACCTGCCTGCAAGCCGCCACTGTGACCAACTTATGAAGTCCCGGTTGTGCTACGCGTGGTTCGGCGATGAAGATATCAAGCGCCTCATTTCGGCGGCCAAGCCCAAGGGCGACAACAAGGGAACAGACACCAAGGAACCGGCTCGGAACTGCACAAGCAACAACGGGAATAGCGGAGAGATTACCCGCATCGACGGCTAGTCACACCGCATCGAAATCACACGCGGAAATCCGAGCTTTCCGCTTCCCTATGCACACCCGCATACAAGCGGCCCGCAGGAGCCGACGCCTGCCGCCGTCGCATTCAACTGCGAATCAAGGTGTCGACGATCTCAATCTTCGGATCGTAAGGATTGAATCCCGGGCGGGCGTTTCCGAAGCACTCCAAGAGGATGTCCAGATCGCGCATCTCCGCGAGCCGGAAGTAATCCCATCCTTCCTGCGGATGAGTTTTCCATGCGCAGAGGACGAAGGCGCGGGTCTTGCGGAAGTTCCCGAAAAGATGGGGCTCCGTGATGTATTCGACCTTCCGGTAAATGAAGCGCATTCGACGGCGCTGCTTGATGCATCGGCGGACGTCTTCAAGCGAGGCGTAGGAAAGAACGGGCATGGCAATGGGCAGGGATTTCGCGAGGCCTCCGGAGAAAGAAGCCGTAAGTGGCGTCTTCTTGCATAATCCGTGCCTCGGAACTCTCAACCGCGATGCTGTACGCCAGCGCACCTTACTTCGCCTAAGTCATTTCACTAGGACCCGCCGATTTTCCTCTCGTTAGCATCCTCCCCCGGTGCCCGGCTTCTCGAACACGGCCGCGGGACCGAGGGGCACGATGCCACTCGGATTCAGCTCCCGATGGGTGCCGTAATAGTGGCGCTTGATGTGGTCGAAATTCACCGTCTCCGCCACGCCGGGCAGAGGGTAGACATCCCGCATGAAGCGCAGCAGTGGCGGGCAATCGACGACCCGGCGGAGGTTGCACTTGAAGTGGCCGTGGTAGACGGAGTCGAAGCGGATCAAGGTGCAGAACAAGCGCAGATCGCTCTCCACCAGATGTTCTCCCAGGAGAAACGTCGATCGCTCCAAGCGGACCGCCATCTCGTCAAGCCCCAGGAACAGATCGCGCACCGCTTCCTCGTAGGCGTTCTGGGTGGTGGCAAAGCCCGCACGATAGACGCCGTTGTTCACGGTTTGATAGAGATAGTCGCTGACCTCCGCCTGCTCTTCCGCAAGGTGCAGGGGGAACAGGTCGCGAGCCGCCGGACTGGCGAAGCTCTCTTGAAACATCCGGCAGATGTCATCCTCGGAGTTGTTGACGATGCGCTTCTCCACCCGATCCCACAGCACGGGCACCGTGTAGCGCCCGCGAAAGCCAGGATCCGTGGCGAGGTAGGCCTCGCTGAGGAAATGAAAGCCCTCCGCCTCGTCGCGATGATGCCCATGTCCCTCGCGAAAAGCCCAGCCACGCTCGTCCCGCACCGGGTCCGCGATGCTGATGCCGATGCTACTCTCCAGTCCTAACAGGGATCGCACGATCAGGGTCCGGTGAGCCCACGGGCAAGCAAGCGAGACGTAGAGGTGATAGCGCCCGTCCACCACGGGCGGACCACCCGCTTTCCCCACCCACATGCGAAAGGCATCCTCCTGCCTCTCGAACTGCCCCTCCTTCATTTCGTCAGGAAATTCAGCCATCGTGACCGGATAGCACCACTCTCGTGATGATGCATCCTTCTTTATCGTTGCACGGTGCACCGGGTGAGAGGTCGGCTTGCACGCTCCGCAAGCGCTTCGCTCTTGGAATCCTTACAGTTACGGGTGTCGCAAGACGGAACGGATTGAGCAACGAACGTACTCATGAAAACTTCCTCTTCCTCTCTCCGGGTCTTCGCGGCGCTGACTGCCACTCTGCTGAGCCTCCCCTCGGCCTATGCCCAGGAGCCCGCCAACCCGGAATCCGAGCCGTTGAAAGATCGCTCTACAAGAGCGTCAAAGCGCTCCGAACCTGTCGAAGACACCACCCGACGTGCCAGCGAAGACTCCCGCCCGGTTGAGGACGAAAAGCGCCCTGCCGGGGAGCGGACCCAGCCGGCGGGTAAGGATGCCCGGCCGGTGGAAGATGACAATTCCAAGGCAAACGAGCGTTCGCGGAATCAACGCGATACCGATGAGAAGGCCAGTCCCGACGCCAGGAAGACCGAGGACGCCACTCCTCGCAAAGCCTCGCCGGACGCCAGACGCACCCGGGACGCCAGCAGCGACAAGGCGGGGCCCGAAGCCGCGAAGGTAGAGGATAGCAACGACGACAAGGCGAGCCCGGATGCCCGAGAAACATCTCCGAAGGATCGTCGGCGGAATGCCCCACCCGCACCGTTTAAGCCAGAGAAAGAACTCCCGCCCGCGGAAGCGAACGTCGTCCGCGCTCACGAGGAACTCGCACAAGATCTTCATCAGCGGAAGCTCCAGATCCAAGGCCGAGACGAGGCCCGCCGGATGGTCGAAGACATTCTCGGCAAGGAGAGCAACCTTTCCCGCGCGGAGTTCAATCGCGCCGATCAATCAGCGGCACGGCGGGCGGCCCGTGCCGATCGTCGTCCTGCGGTGGAGTTCCTCCGCCAACGACTGCGGGGCCAAGCTGAGGTCCGCGAAATTCCACCGTTTTTCCGAACCGCCGCCCCGGCCGAAGCCGCGGCAGGCGAACCGATACTGCCCGAGCCCTATTTCGTCCACGAGGGTCGCCGCTATGTGTACTATCCTTCGCGCGAGGACGTCCCCGCGGTGTTGCTCGCGAGTGCCGAGCTTGAGCGCGTGAGCATCATGCCCGCGGCTGAACAGGATGCCGCCGTCTTCAGTCAACGCATCCCCTTGGAATATCGCGGAGGCGATGCCTGGGTCGTTTCCTATCCCGTGGTTTCCTCTTCCACCGTCACCAGCCACGATATCTTGTTCCTTGAAGGATCCACGCAGTTCGCCGACGGCCATGCCTTTGACATGGTCATGGCCCTCGCCGAGGCGATGCTCGACTCCGAGCTGGCAGGCTCCCGCTTCGCAATCGAAGGCCATGCCTCGGCAGAAGGGACGTCGGCCGAAAATCAAGTGCTCTCACAACTCCGTGCCGAAGCCATCGTGCGGGAATTGGTCCGCAGCGGCGTACCCGCGGATCGCTTGATTCCCTTCGGCTATGGGGAGAGCGAAGCACATCACTTGGCTGACGCTCCCGAGAATCTGCTCCGCCAAGATCGCCGCGTTGTCGTTTCCCGAATCGACGCGCCTGCCGATCGCTAGTTTCTTCTCCTCATGAGCCTCGTGACCGATCAGCCCTCCCGCCAGCGCTTCGAACTCAAGGAGGAAGGCAAGCTCGCCTACGCCGACTACAGGCGCGAGGCGAAAGTTCTCATCATTCCCCACGTGGAAGCTGATCCCGCTTTGCGGGGTCGCGGCACCGCAGGGCGATTGATGACTGGCATGCTTGAGATCGTGCGTTCCCGCGGCGAGAAGGTCCGGCCACTATGCGGATACGCGGCGGCATGGATCCAGCGGCATCCGGAGTATCACGATCTGGTTGATTGAAATCACCTGCCCGCCCTCGGCTTCCATGTTAGGTTGCCGGATGGAATCGCCGTCTTCCCCCTCCCCTTCTTCTCCCATCGTAAGAATTGGCCAAGGCCCGCTCCCCCTGCCACGTGCTGAGTTTGAGCGTCGCTACCGCGAACAATTTGCCGACCCGGCTTTCGAAGACGCCAAGGATGCCGTCGATCAGGTTACCCGGATCGCCGCCGATGCCTACGAGGAGCGTCGCAAGACCATTTCTTCCCGGCCTGCCGGATCAGGCTTCCAGGATCCTTCCTACGAGCTGGCGACCGAATGGCTCGATGCCCGAACACGCATCCAGGAAGCACAGAAGGAGTTTGAAGACCCCGCCCGGTCCACCCGCGTCCTCCTGATCAGTGCCTCGCCCCGGACTGACGAGAGCTGCCCCGGGGAAATAGCCAAGTCCTTCCGCCTCGCCGGCATCGCGCGCACGAAGCTCGAAGCGGACGGTTGCGAGGTCGATCTGTTAGACCTGTCGCTGCTAACCGCCGAGTACGGACGCCGTATCTTTCCCTGCAAGGCCTGCGTCTCCACGGCGATGCCACTCTGCCATTGGCCCTGCTCGTGTTACCCGAACCACTACCTGGGCCAAGTGCAGGACTGGATGAACGAACTCTATCCGCGCTGGGTAGCCGCGCATGGGATCATGATCATCACTCCTGTCCACTGGTTCCAAGTTCCCTCCGGACTCAAGCTCATGATCGATCGCCTCGTCTGTGCTGACGGGGGAAATCCGGATCCCACCAGCACTTCAGGAAAGGACGCAGCCAAGGCAAAGGAGATCGAGCTCAACGGTTGGAACTATCCAAAGCATCTGGCTGGGCGGCTATTCTCCGTGATCGTGCACGGGGATGCAGAAGGAAGCGGCGGGGTGCGCCGCAATCTCCACGACTGGCTTTCTGGAATTGGTTTGGTCTCTGCGGGTCCGGTCGCCGTGTTCGACCGCTACATCGGCTATTTCGAACCCTACGCCACCAGCCATGAGGCCCTTGATCGCGATGCGGCGATTCAAGAGGAAACCCGCCACGCGGCCACGACGCTGGTTCAAGCGGTGACCGAGATGCGTTCAGGACGTCGTCCTCCCGGTGACGACTTGCCCGCGCCACGAGCGAAGTGAGCTGTCCGGAATCCCGCAGAAGCACGCGAACTGCACCCTTCGAGCGGAAAATTGCGATGATCCTTCAGCCACCCGAAACCCGCACGGCCTGGAACCCCCACCCATACAATGACTTACAACGCCCACAACTTACGGCACGGCAATGGCTCATGGGATTGGGACGAAAGATAGATCTTCTAAACAACATTCCTGCACGCCTTCGCGTGGAAGCAATGCCACCACAGGGGACAACGATTTCGCCGCACTGCAAACCCCTTAACCACCATGAACAGCGACTACACCATTACCCGGAAGCGGGAATACGAGCAACGATTCGGACCCTATAGCGACGATGACTTCCGCTCTCCGGAACATTGCCCCGAAGACCGGCGCGAACTGGTCGCGGAAATCAAGGTGAGCGCGGCCGCAGTTCCGTTGTCCGATCATCTTCTGGACTACGCTCATGGCGAATACCCACTGCCGCTTACAGAACAGTTGGAACCGCTCTTCCACAAGATCATCGAGTGGGACCGCTACCTCCCACGGCATAATCAGGCCGTATTGACCCCATGACCGTGAGAAAGCGACGTCGATGGGTACGGCGCGGCGCAGTCCTGCTCGCGGGAGTGGCTGCCTTGGGCATCATGGCCGAATGGATTGCAGGCCGGGTGGTCGAACGCCGTTTTCACGAAGAACTCGCTGAACAGGGCTGGACGCTCGAGCGAAGTTCCGCGCTCTGGAACCCATGGCATGGACTAATCCTTAACCATGTCAAACTCCGGCGAGGTGCCGAATCTCCTGTCCTCGGGGCGGAGCGAGTCGCTGCTGACTTCCCGCTACTGGGAGGTGCCGGCGGCAGCCAGTGGAGGATCGGCCCCGGCGAGCTGGTGCTGCGTGACAGCGATGGAGAGATTCGCTTGCAGGAGGTCGATCTGAAATTCGATGCGCATCCTGGAAAAATCGAAGTGACCAAGGCCGAGGCTCGCCACGAATCCCTCGTCGTCTCCACCACCGGCACGATCCTTTTGGAATCCGGGAAGGGACCTTCTCGATACGAGCCTGACTTTTCCGCTCTTCGCGGGACCTTGGCGGTGCTGAAAATGAGTTCGGATAAGTTTCGCATGACCGGGAGTTTCTCGGTCGATGCCCGTGGCAGCGGACCACCACGCTGGAACGCGGACCTGAAGGGCGACGGAACCGTGACGAGCTGGCACGGCATTCCCCTGAGAAGCGTCAGTGCTGCAGCCGGCATGTCCTCGGAGCAGTCCACAATTACGGCAACCCTCGTACTTCCCTCGGGCAAGTCGGACTTCAAGGTGACCAAGGCAGACTGGGGTATCTCACCCTATCGTATCGATGGGACCCTGAAAGATGACGCCGGGCGAACCGACAACTTCTCCGGAAGCTACCAGCCCGAGGCCAACCAGTGGAATCTCGATTCCCTGTCAGGACCAGCCGACCTATGGCAACTCGCGCAAGACATCCCGTTGGTTGCTGCCAAATTGCCGGAGCAACTGCGCTGCGAGAGCTTTCCCATCATTCGTGTTGAGAAAGCCCGTTGGACCCCGGAGAAAGGTTTCGCGGTCAAGTCGGTGGCGACTTCCGGCAAGGGAAGCTTCACGATCGATCAGGGCGACCGCGAAATTCAAATCGAGAAGATCAGCGGCGGGTTTGCGTACGACGATTCAACTTGGACACTAAATGGATTATCCGCAGACGTCTTCGACGGCCGGGTCAGCGTCAGCGGCCGATACAAGGATCCGGTGTTAACAGCCGGAAAGGTCACAATCGAAGGGATCAGCCTGGCCAAGCTTAAGGAATGGTCCGGCGAGGAGGCCACTGGCAAGGGCCTCCTCTTCGGAAGCTACAGCGGCAGCGTGGACACCGGGGACAAGACCCTCAGCGGGAAAGGCAGCCTCCGCCTTGAGGACGCGCCCGTCATCGAAGTGCCTTTGCTCGACCAAGTCTGGCAGCTCTTCACTGCCATGATTCCGGGGGTGAAGCGCGCCAGCAAAGGCGCGTTCTATGCCGACTTCGTCGCCAACTCGAACTTGGTCGAAGTGCCAAACTTCAAAGCAACCGGCGGTTCACTCACCGTCACCGCAAAGGGAACCGTGGATCTGAAGCGACGCCGTGTCGATGGCGTCGCCCGGGGCAAGCTGGACGGCCTCCCTGGCTTGGTCACTCATCCCCTGAGCAGGCTTCTGGAGATGGAGGTATCCGGCCCTTACGATGACATCCGCGTGAAGCCCTTGGGACCGCCGAAGCTCGTATCGAATGCCGCCTCCGCCACGGTCGGAGTCGCCGTGGAAACGATCGAAGAAGCAGGCAAGATCTCCGGCACGGTGATCGTCGAGAGCATCAAGCTTCCATTCCGCTGGCTTCAAAAAAAGGCCGACGAAGGAGCTCCCCGATAGCCCGGCTCAAGGCCTGAACGGCTCATCCAGCACCGGCGCCACCGGATCCGCCGGCCCGGCCACCGTATAGAGGTCGATCGCCAAGCTCGTGAGTGACCGGTCGTCCGCCTCTTTCTCCGCCAAACTCGTGGCGAGTAGCGCTTCCACCGCCTCGTGTCCCAGGACCCGGGCCAGCGTGCGTGCCGTCCCGTAGCCGCAGATCAAAAGGTGTGCGACCCTTTGGGCGACGATGATCAGACGGGCATCGGAGATCACCCCATCCGTTTCGTCGCCTAGTATTTCGTGCGCCGCTTTCACCAGCTCCTTCATCGGCGCATGCACCCGGCCGCGCGGCGTAATCCCGAGCATCTCGGCGATCTCTTCGATGCGCTCGATGTGACGCTTGGTCTCTCGAGCCTCCCGGCGGAAATGTTCGGCCAGCTTTGACCGCGACGAGCTGCGGATCATCGCCGGCAATGCCAGTAGCCACTGCCGCTGAGCGCTGAACAGCTCCTTCAGCTCCGCCGCCAGAACGTCGTCGAACGTCTTCATCCCACCCCGTATCCCGCAATCGATGTGCCACCCGCTCCAGATTGATCGTCAAAGGGCCGTCTCTCAGAGGGATTGCACCTTCCCTCCGGACAATTGCATGACGCACGCTCAAAAACCCCTTCACGCTACCGGCTCTTTTTCTCGGGAAAGTAGGCGGAGGAGTAGGCAAGGGCTGCACTCAGCCGCAGCCCCTGGTCATTGATAAAGCCCTGCGCCGACGCCTTGAGCAGCTTATCCGATGCCGGGTCCCGTTGATGGTTCCTCTGCCATCGCCTTGGTAAATCATGATCCACCTGAAATCTCTCGCACAAGCGACACCGGCAAGTGCTGCGGCTCGATCGACTTCCAGCTCGCCGGTTCCTTGACAGGTTCGCGGATGGTGAAGCCACGCGGACCCATCTCGGCCAGTTCATCCCATTCGACCGGCATCGAGATCGGGGCACCGGGACGGGCACGCAGCGCCCACGGCGCGATACACGTCGCCCCGCGGCCATTGCGCAACCAGTCGATGTAGATCTTCCCGGAGCGCTTGCTTTTGGACGAGGTGATGATGAAGCGCTGTGGATTTTTTTCCGCCACCTTGGCAGCCACCGCCTTGGTGAAAGGCTTCATGAAATCCCAGCCGTGCTGACGCTTGATGTGCATCACCACGTGGATCCCCTTTCCCCCGGAACTCTTCACGCGCGTCTCCAGCCCGTAGTCCGCCAGGCAGTCACGCAGCAGGAACGCCGCACCCAGGGTTTCTTTCCACGGCACCTTCTCGTCCGGGTCCAAGTCCCATACCAGCACGTCGGGCTTGTCCACCAGCGGCAAGCGACTCCCCCACGGGTGCAGTTCGATCACGCCAAACTGCGCCAGCGAGATCAACCCGGCCACATCGTGGATGAAGAGGATCTCGGTGCCGTCATCCAGAGTCTTCACCTTCACGTGCTCCGGCACGTGACTCTTGAAGCTCTTCTGAAAGAATTTCTCGCCCGCAATCCCCTCCGGCGTGCGCAGCAGCGCCAGCGGCCGGTCAGCCACATGGGGAAGCATCAGCTCACCGACCCGCTCGTAGTAGCGAGCGACCTCCAGCTTGGTCACGCCGTCATCCGGGTAAACCACTCGGTCGGAATTGCTGATTTCGACACCCGCCACGACAGACCCGCGTCCACCTGTCGCCTCCACCGGATCGACATGCACCTCCGACGCCGGCTTGTCCTCGCGCAAGGACACGAAGCTACCTTGGCGGATGGCGCCATCCCTTGTCAGTTCGGCGAAATCCACTTCCGCCACCAGACGAGGTTCAACCCACGTCACCCCACGTTCAGAGGCGGGAAAAGGAGCCCGGCTGGTGGCCAGTGGCTTCATCTGTTTCAAAAGACGATGGCGGCTCTGGTCGGTGAAACCCGTGCCCACCTTGCCGCGCGGCACCATCCGGCCGTTCTCAACCGACCCTAACAGAAGAGCCCCGAACGCCGGACAACTCCCTTTCGGTTCCGTGAAGCCACAGATGATGAACTCCTGCCGCGGCCGGCACTTCGATTTCGTCCAGTCGCGCCGGGATTCGGGCTGATACGTGCCATGCGATCGCTTGCTGATGATGCCTTCGAGGCCGAGCTTGCAACTCTGCTGGAACAGTTCCACCCCTTCGCCAGACGGCCACGTTTTTGATCGCCGCACGGGGCCGGTCTCCTTGGGCACGAGTTTCGCCAGGTGCTCCAGCCGCTTGGATAGAGTTAGGCCCCGAAGATTGCGGCCATCGAGGTGAAGAAGATCGAAAGCCACGAAGTCGATGCCCTTGCCCGACTTCAGAGCCTCCTGCAAGGCGCCGAAGCTCGACCGGCCCTTGCTGTCGAACACCACCGCTTCGCCATCGAGCACGAAGTCCCCGCCCTTGAGCGCTTCCAGTCGCTTCGCCAGCTCCGCGAACCGTGCCGTCCAATCCAATTGATTGCGGGTGAACAGTCGCACCTCCCCTTTCTTCCGCACGGCGATCAAACGATACCCGTCGTACTTCAGCTCGTGAAGCCACTCCTTGCCCTCCGGAACCGTCGTCACCGGACGTGCGAGCTGCGGCGGCACGAAGGCAGCGACCTCACTCTCCGGCTCGGCTTCCAAGGCCTCCGGATGCGTTGCGGGATCGAGCTTCCGGAGCAACCAGTTCGGTTCCTCGCTCATTCGCGCTAACAGATACGGCCCGCTCAACCGCTGGCCGTGCAGCGCGAACTTCATTTTCCCCTTCGCGAAATCCTTCCGCCAATTCTTTTCCAGTGGTTCCCAAGTGCCCTTGTCCCAGATCGCCACGTTGCCCGCGCCATAGTTGCCCTCGGGGATCGTCCCCTCGAATCCGCCATATTCCAGCGGGTGATCTTCCACGTGCACAGCCAGACGCTTTGAAGAAAGCTCCTCCGGAATCCCCTTGGGCACCGCCCAGCTCACGAGCACGCCATCAATCTCCAACCGGAAGTCGAAATGGTGCGACCGCGCGTGATGCTCCTGCACGACGAAGCTGTTCCCTGCTTGCCGGGCCTTCTTCCCGCCCGGTTCGGGAGTTTGGCGGAAGTTCCGCTTCTCCCGGTACTTTTTGAGGGCGGCGCCCCGCTTGGTGGATTTGGCAATGGCCATGAGACCGCTTTCGCACATCCCGTTCCAAAGAATCCGTCATGCCGACTTGGCCTTCTTGCGTGCGGTTTTCTTGGCTGCTTTCTTCGCGGCCTTCTTGGCAGCGGGCTTTGCCTTCGCGGTCTTGCTAGGAGTCGTCGCCGGCTTCTTGCCCAAGCTGCGTTCCAGATAATCCGCGAGGTCCACCACCTTCCCACGAGCAGGTTCTTTCTCACCGGCGTCGCTTTGCTTCACATCCTCGACGGTCTCGCCCGTCTCAATCTTCTTCTCAATGAAGGTCATCAATGCATCGCGATACTCATCATGGTAGTCCTTGGGATCCCACTTCGCCGCCATGTCGTGAATGAGACGCAGGGCCAGATCCATCTCCCGCTTGCCGACATCGGCTTCCTCGGAGGAGGGCAAGTCGAGCTTCGACACGGCCCGGATCTCTTGCGGGAATCTCAGCAGCATGAGCACCAGCGCATCCTCCCGGACGAACATGGCCGACAGGTACTCGCGCGTACGGATGACGACCCGCGAGATGCCGGCCTTGCCCGTCTTCCGCAAGGCCTCGCGCAGTAGCACATACGCCTTCCGTCCGCGCTTTTCAGGCTCCAGGTAGTAGGGCTTGTCGAAAAGCAGCGGATCGATGTCATTCAAATCCACAAAATCGCTGATACCAATCGTCTTGGTCAGCTTCGGCTGCACGGCTTCCAGGTCTTGGTCGGACAGAAGGATGAACTGGCCCTCCTCATACTCGTAGCCGCGCACCATGCGGTCCCACGGCACCTCCTCGCCGGAGTCGGCATTCACGCGTTCATAGCGAATGCGCGCGTGATTCTTGCTGTCGACCATATGAAGCTGGACGTCTGGCTTCACTTCGGCCGCGGTGAGTGAGACCGGAATGTTTACCAGCCCGAACTCGATGGCTCCTTTCCAGATTGAACGTGGCATGACTTCTCTTTCGCAGACGCCGTGCCCGCTTTGCTGAAGCGGCGCGATGCCCCTCCACCCATGCAATTTGCCGTGCGGAGAGGCGCATCGTGCCACTTCGCCAACGTCGAGGGTTCAGTGGCGCTCCATCTGAACAGGCTGCAACCATCGCCCCCACGCAGGATGGCGGCGCTCACCTAGCATTGGCCCGCTGCCTGCGGAAAGGGTGGTGCTATGAGAGCTCAAAATTTTCCACAAACCGATCGACCGGAGAGGAATGCCGAAGAAGCGCCTGCCACGGAAACCCGCGACGCGTCCACCCGGCACGCCCACTGGGACGAACTCCACGCTTCGGGTAATGGCACCCGCCATTTTCTGACGAATCTCCGCCGAGGAATCTCGCGGCGACCGTGGACCGACATGGCGGTCGCTGCGGCGGCCGGATTTGCAGCCGGATGGTTGTTGTCGAGTCGCCACCGGTCTCACGCGTTGCGCGACCTTTTCATCGGCTCGCTGCTGCCGGCCGCATCCAAGAAGGCTCATCACGCCTACGACGCGGTGAGGGGTAACGATACAATCCGCGAGCTGGGCCACCAGTTCGATAAACTCAAATCCCGCTGGTAACCATGCAACCTTCCGACTCCCCAACCGGGCCAGTGACCTCCACAGCCCTCGCAGCCCTCGACCGACAAGCCAGGCGAGGTGCCGAATACATCGCCCGTCATCCTGCCGCAGGCATCGCCGCCTGTTTTGGAGCGGGCTATCTGGCAGGCAAGCTGCCCATCTTGCGCTTCCTCGCCGGGACCGTCCGCGTGGCGATCCCGCTGGCTCCGCCCTTGCTGGCCGTATTAGGTGCCGCCCGCGTCTGGGATCTTGTGGCACCGCCTGACGGATCGGTTGCCCCCCCTCCACGGGAGGAGGGCGAGGCGCTGAACCAACTCTTGGCGATGGCCTTGGCCAGCCGCGAAAGCTACGGGAGGGCCGCCCCGCGCTTCGATGGGGAGGATCGCCGCTTGGTCGAACATCTCCGGGCCGTTCACGACGACGCCGTGCGCCTTCTTAAAAAGGCGGTCCAAGACGCAGGGGTCTTCCCTCTGCTCGGAAATTCCCCTTGGGATGGCCTGGTCGATCAGCTTGCTCATGTATCAAGCGGACGCTTGGCTGATTCCCCGCTCTTCTCACTGATGCTATCCGCGGAAGAGTCTGCCGTCCGGACCTTCGAAGCTGCGTTGCTCGACCCTTCATTTGACGAAGAGAAGAAGACCCTGCTCCGGCGGCATCTCCTCCCGCGAGCCCAAGAGAACGTGAACAGCCTGCTTCGGCAGCGTACACAGGAGTTACCCCAGCTCGCCACGGTCACGCCTTGAACCCATCAGAGCTTATGAAAGCCAACCAAACTCTCGGAGCCAGCGGCTTTGCGATTCTTGCCCTTCTGGCTCCTTTCCTCAACGCCCAGGAATCCACCTCTCCGCTCTCGGCGCACTCGTCATCGGCGGAGATGAAAAAGCTCGTCGCTATCATTCGGCCCATCGGCAACAGCAATGTCCGGGGCAGCGTCGTCTTCGACAAGGTCGACGACGGCATCCTGATCAACGCCAAGATCGGCGGCCTGACGCCGAATGCGCATCACGCGATCCACATCCACGAGTTTGGCGATCTGGGCAGCGAGGACGCCTCCAGCGCCGGGGATCATTTCAATCCCGGAGATCATTCCCACGCCATTCCCGACGAAAGCGAGCGCCACGCCGGCGACTTGGGCAACCTGCAGGCGGACGGCGACGGGAATGCCGTGCTGACCTTGGTGGTAAATAATATCACCTTGGATGCAGGCAAACGCGGGATCATCGGCCGCGCCGTCATCGTTCACGCCAAAGCCGACGATGGAGGCCAACCCTCCGGGAATGCCGGCGATCGGATCGCCGCCGGTGTGATTGGAATTTCCAAGGATGCCAGACCCGAACCGGCTCCACCAACTCCCAAGCCCCCTGGCGAAGGCAAGCCCGCGGAACCGGAACAAAAGGAGACTCGTCCCACGACACCCGACACCGACGTGTCGGTGGACGAGTAACATCGTCGCAAGAAGAACCCATCGCCAGTTCACCTCAGGCTGCCGCGCGTAGCCAACACCCACAGACCAATGACAATATGACAACCACTCTTCACTCCGAGGTATACATGCGGGACGGCCGCGGCGGGTTTCTTCTCAGGGAAGGCGCAGAGGTTTTGAACGATTGGGGCGACGGCTGCCTCATCCGTTCGGACGAACTGGTTTCCACCGAGCCCGCCGATACCTGCTTCGTCGCAGAGGGTGATGCACTCGTTGCGCTTCGCTTTCCGCAGCTGCCGGTCGGCGTGGGCCCCTTCGAATATCTTGCGGAAAAGGACTACTCTGATATCCGCATCACCTCGATTTTCTGAGCAATTGGCAGGGAGCCAACGCCGGGATCGGCTCCGTCAACTTCCGGTTCGCGTGTATTTCTTCTTTAGGAAAAAGCCTGCGGCCAGCAGCACCGCCGACATCCCCACCAGGGCGTAGATTACCCAAGGCTTGAGGGTGTTGACCGCACTGCCCGCGCCGATCGGGATCACGCAGAAGAAAATGTAGATCGGCGCACCGACCCACAGGTAGATGCGGAATGGGACGTCAGTGAGAGCCAACAAGTAGAGCTTGGGCGCATAAGGTGGGCCATGAACGGCCGCGAAGAGCGCGGTGAACCACGCTTGATGCTTCGGGTCGATTGCCGGAATCCCGTGGCCGGCGCGACCAAGACGGTTCCTCAGCCGCTCGCGAAACAAGCCATGGGTGAGCCGGAAGGCCACGACATGATGGAAGAGGATAGCTCCCGCGGCGACGGCCATGCCCCCTCCAAAGCCAAAGCGAATGCCCGCCACTACCAGCATCGGAGTGATGGGAAAGCCGATCAATGGCAGCATGAAGAAGGCGAGGACAAACAGAGGCAGCGAGAGCCCCTCGGCAAAGGCAACAATGGATTCGCGATTCAAGTGGTCGCGGTAGCTCCACAAGGCGATGCCAGCGGCAACTAGCAGGAGGATCGAGACCACCAGCTTCTTATGCTGTCGCAGCCGGGTGGTCAGAGTCATCGGAGCGTGAGTTCCGCGCATAGCGGCAGATGATCGGAGGCGATCCTGGCCACCGGTGAAAACGGCTGGTCCACCCCCTCCACCGTGAAGTGTTCGCTGACGAACACATGGTCGATCCGGAGCAGCGGACAGGCCGAGGAGAAGGTAGGAATCGGGACGTGACCGGGCACCGCCAACTGGACGTCGCGGAACCGCTGGCGCAGCCGCTGAAGGGCCCGTGAACGAGGTCCCGAATTAAAGTCGCCAGCCACCACTACCGGCTCGTCGGCTGGAACAGTGCCCAGCCACCGTTCGCCTAACAGCTCATCGGCTTGTCGCACGCGTTCGGCGCGCCCCAGCCCGAAGTGGGTGTTGACGAAGTGAAACGGCTTGCCGCCTTCCGGCTCGACCTTTACCCAAATGGCACCCCTCGCCTCGCGGAACAGTCGCGGGTCCGCTTCGGTGAGATAGTCCGCCCGAATCGTCGTGAAGGGATGGCGGGAAAAGAGCGCGATTCCATAGCGCTCGCGCTGCTCCTCGAACATCGCGTGAAACACATGGGTCATGCGCAGATGATCGGCGATGAGCTGCGCCTGGTCGTAGCCGCGGCTGCGCAGTCGATGACAGTCCACCTCCTGCACTGCGATGATGTCAGGATCGAAGTGATTGATGACCCGCGCGACGCGCTCCGGCCGGACCTTTCCATCGAGGCCGACGCAACTGTGGATGTTGTAGGTCATCACGCGAAGGGGCAGCTCACGATCACGTTGCAAGCGTTCCGCCACGCGCTCCTCGCGGGTGCCGTCCCGCCCCAAGAAGTGTAGCCCGATTTTGCGCAGGTCCTCGCCGCGCACCCGGGTGCCCGTGGCCGGTAACCGCGCATGATGCCAGCGCCGGATCCGGTCGGGCACCAGCAGGAAGCCGCGGGTTTCTTCGGACCCGGGACCACAGTGCGCCCCGTTCTCCATCGGGAAGCTGAGAGGCTCTCCTTCGGGATCCCAGCCGGAGATGAGGAGGTTTCCGGCATTCGGATGGAAGCACAACGCCACGAGATCCTGCGTGACCTCCGCGAGAAACGGATGGGATGCACCCAACACTTCGGCCGCGTGCGTTGGCAGCGACCATTGACCACGGCCATTGAACGCCCGAACGGTGCCGTCTTCCTGAGGCAGCAGCACTAACGGAACGCCCGCCGATTTAACCAATTCTAATGCGTAATTCTCAAGCTCCTCCGAAGCCAAGGGCCGGGGCAGGTAGATGTGCCCAAGCGGCCCCATCGCGGTGACGATGATCTGGGACTCCGGCTGCGGAGTACCGCTGGCGACCGAATCGGACTGCATGCCCATGAGATTCCGGAAGCGCCCCATGGTATCACCTAGCAGTTCGGACCTCCTGCGCATCCACACCTCGGTGCCAGCCATGGGCCCGGTGGAGAACACCTCGGCCACGGCGGAGTGGAGCTCCCGTCCATACTTCCGCTCGTAGGGAATCGTGTGCTCCTGGCCATGGTCGGAGTGGACGATGACCTCGTAGTCGCGATAGGCGGAATGATCACCGGCGCGAAAGATGTCCCGAATCGCTCTGTCGATCCCCTTCAGCGTCCAGTGGGCAAAGGCGGATCGAGGTCCACGACGATGGGATTGCTCGTCATAGCCGAGGAAGTTGCCGTGGATGACGGGAACCCCGCGCTCGATATCCAGCAGAATGCGGAAGCGGATGGCTTCCCGGAGCAAGATGCAGACGACCACGCGGGCAGGCACGAAGATCAATTCGCTGAGGACGTTCTCCCGCTCGTAAAATCCTTTCACCGCGTCGGCCAGGGCGATCGCGAACTCCAGCAAGGCAAGCCCCGCCATGCGCAACAGCTTGGGGAGATAGACAAGGCCAAGCACCAGCCACTTGAGCGGATTGACACGCCGCACCAACTCCGTCGATGCGAGATCCTGGGAACAGTAGCGGGAAAAAGCGGTCCCGGCGCGATAGATGTTTGAGTAGCCACAACCGCCTTCCAAGAGCGGTTGCTCGCCCCGCTCACGGAGCTCCGCTTCGATCGCGGCCGCAGACTCGGCCTCATACATGCGCATCACCTTTCCGGACTCGCGATGAAGAAACTGGAATCCTGGAACAGCGGCACGCACTCCGTAGAAAATCTCGCCTTGTACGGCAGGCGTCGTAGATGGCACACCCGAGTAGAAGCTCTCCAAGGTGAAGTGCCCCCGCCTCATGAGCTTCGAGAGGAATGGCAGGTTTCCCTTCTCGATCGCGTATTCGAATTGGCTGCGGGAAAGTCCGTCGATCTGCAGGATGATCAATCCGGGATGCTCCGCTTCGCCGACAGGAAGCTTCACGCCGAGGAGACGCGAAGCGAGACGGGTGCGGTTCACAACGCGCCGCAGCCAGCGCAGACGGGCGGTGATGCGACTAATCAAGGCGGGCTTCGGTGGCTGGAGTTTCGATCACCGCTGCCGTCACGGCGGAAACCTTGGCAGCCAGCAGTTCCCATTCAATTTCGATGCCGGCCACCAGGCGATCCCACGAACTGTTCTCCGGCGCCTCAGGCCGTCGCTGTGCGGCGACTAGCTCCGTGTAGCACGCGATCATCTGATCGGTGCAGCGGACCGTATCGTAGTCCTTTGCCGAGAGGCGCGCACGACCCGCCATGTTCCGCCGCAATGCCGGGCTGGACACCAACCCGAGCAAAGCCTGGCTGAAGTCCTCGGGGCTCGCATCCGCGGGAAGTAGCGAGCCGTTCTCGCTATCGCGCACGATTTCCCGCACACCAGGCCCTTCCAGGGCGACGACCGGATTGCCGGCAGCCATTGCCTCGGCGAGGACGATGCCTTGGGTCTCGGTCTGCGAGGCGAAGACGAAGCAATCCATGGCCGCATAGGCGTCGCACAGGTCCGAGCCGGTCAGCTTGCCCGGTGCATGGATGCTGTCCTCCAAGCCCGCCTCGGCGAAGCGGGAGAGCATTTCCTCCCGGGCATCGCCATCCCCTACCAGCAGGAAGACCGTGTCCGGACGCTCCTGGAGGCAGGGAATGAGCGCATCCGTGAGGAACCTGAGGTTCTTTTCCGCGGCCAGCCGTCCCACATGCCCGATCACGGTGGTGTTCTTCCGGAACTTGGCCCGCTTCCGGAAGCTGGATCCCACGCCCGTTTCGAAGGCACCGGTATTGATCCCCGTGGCAATGGTCCGCACGGGAGTGGTTACTCCCCGGCCTAACAGCAGGGCGGCGATACTCTCGCTGGGAGCGATCACCGTATCGCACAGGTTGCAGTAGTCGGTGGCAAGCTGGATGGCCATGCGCTTGAGCGCGTCCGAGTCAAGCGGCACGTAGTGGGTGTAGCGCTCGTAAAGGGTATGATGGGTGAAGACCACCGGCACCTTCATCTTCCAACCCTCGCGCAGTGCGGCATCGCCTAACAGGAAAGGATGGTGACTGTGAATGAGATCCGGCTGGAAGTCTTCCATGAAGTCCCGGATGATGTTCGGCATCGGCAAGCGGACGCAGAAGTCGCTGCCGTTGAAATTCTGGATCGCCGGTACCCGCAGCACGTGAGGCGAGGGTTCCGCGCCAGCAAACTCCGGAGCAATCACCCGGACCTCATGGCCGCGGGCGCGACACGCCTCCTCCAATGTCTGCACGGAACGGGCCACCCCGCCGACATGCGGCAGGTAGGTATTGGTGAGCATGGCGATCTTCATATGGACTCCAGGGAAAAGACGCGTTGGCCTCCATTGCCAGCGATCGAGTGATAGCCCGGAACGGCGACGATGACCTGCGGTGGCCGCTCGTGCCATTCGGCTTCAAGCGTGAGCTGCTTCGCCTCCAATCGTACCGAGACAGGGCCCCATGGCGTGAGCGTCGGACCAAAGCTCACGGTACCGCCGAGCCACTCTGGCAAGATACCCGACCCGATCACGAGGTGGTCGTCCTCCTCCCGCACGAAGCAATTGCGGATCATCATCAGCCATTCCGCAGCGGCCCAGCCGTGCTGACCGTCGCCCATGCAGCCGCCATGGGTGATCGGATGAATGGCTTCAGGCCACTGGCCGGTCGGCGAAGCCAACTCGGCAACACGGCGGATCAATCCGATGAATCGCCTATCGCCGGCGCGCAAGAGGGTCTGCGCAAGATCCAGCGTGAGATAGGCATTGATCCCGGAATGGATCATCTCCTGGAAGAAGCCCCCGCCATGGAAGCAGTGGTCTAGCAACCAGTCGAGCGTCGCCATCATGCGTGGTGCCCCGCCCGGGTAAAGTTGCAGCGGATAGTCAGCGACCATCGAGCCGATCGCACCAGCATCCATGCGTCTCGCGGGGGCAGCGGGAATCGCTCCCTTGGCCCGGCGCTCGGGAATCGACTCGATGCTGCGGGTAATGTCTGCGGCGAATTCCGCGGCCAGCTTCTCGGCTTCATCCGCAGCCTCATGCTGGCAATGACGTCGCCATTGCTTCGCCATTTCCTTCAGCCCACCCCATGCCCAGAAGTCATCCCAGTAGTAGTAATCATTCGGCCCGAGGTGCTCGGCGCTGAAGCCGGCGGGTAGCAGACCACGGGTACCAGCGGGATCATCCTTGGTAAGACGCTTCCTCGCCAGCCAGCGTACCGCTTTCCGCAGTGCCCGATCCAAGGCCGGTTCCGGGGGACGGTGGGAAAGCGCGCACTGGCGGGCAGCAATCCACAGCACCTGCCCATTCGAGTCCCACTCCCCTTCCTGCGAAAGGAAGTAACCGGTGGCCGTCTGACGCGCCGCAAACGTGCCGATGATCCGGTCGGCCGCGTCGGACAGTCCGAGTGTGAGCAGCGGGTGGAGCATCAGGCAGGCATCGCGAAACCAGAACCGCCGGTAAGTGTAGGGGCCGGGGACCAACTCGTCCGCGGACAGCAAGAGAACGGTGCGCATCGCCGCGTCGTAGAGGAACTTCATGCGGGCATCGCCGATCTCCAGGGCCGCGGTCCCCTTCAATGCCTGCTGCCACGAGCGGTTGGGCGCAACGGTGCGGCCCAGATCGCGTTCCAACGAAACCGACACACCCAGCTCCCGCGGCTGCCCCGCATGGATCCGGAAAAGCGCGGCAGCGGTCGCCATGCCCGTGCTGCAGGTGATCTCCCGTTGATCGACGTCTCCCGGCAGATTGAGGTAAACATCCCCATCCGCGTAGTGGGCCATCCGCAGTGAAATCGGAGCCTCGCCCAAATCCACGGTCGCCTCGTCATTCACGCGAAAGGCCTTACCGGACGAGTCAAGGGCGATGCGTTGGATGAACTGGACACCTTCCGGGTTATACGGACGGACGGCAACAACCAGCCACCCGTCTTCCTGCGTCAATGCGCGCACATTCGTGCATACCTTCGGTGGCTGGCCGGCTTCGCCCGTCATCCGGGTTCCCAATTCCAGTTCCATGCCGTCCAACTGACAACGGGTCTTCACCTGCAACCCCTCCCCAAGCTCAAGCAACTGCGTCACCGCATGGTCTTCCAGCTTGCTCGGCAGGAGGCGCTTTCGCGATTCCGTGACGATCCAGAAGTCCAGCGACCAGCCATCGTGGAGCGGCGTCACCAGCCCATGCGGATCGACAATCGGATAGACGGCGACATCCGGCAGCCCGACCGCCGTCCAGTTGCGGTGCGTTAGATTGATGTGGCTGAAGGAAAACGCACGCGGGACGAAAGAGCGGCTAGCGGGATTGAACTGACGTTCCACCCAGAACGGCCACACCCAGTCGAGGTTGTGTTGGATCGCCTTGGCGTTAACCAAGCCGCGGGCATGGAACACGATCCCGGCTCGCAGCAATTCGAACGGCTCGGCGACCTCCGACGGCTGCGCGAAGCCACGGATCCGAGCCAGTATGGTCGCCGGATCCAGCACCCCGTAGCGGCGTGCAGCATGCTTTACGAAGAACCTCCATGGCAGCAGATTTAACATGAACTCGTCTAGATCGCAGTTCGTGTTCCACCGGCTGATTCCTTGTTCCAAGGGACCCGGCAAAGTGCCACAAATGCGAAGTGCAATTGCTGGAACCGTGCGGCGTGCAATCCTCCCACTCCCGGCCCACAGCAAGGAATTCTGCTCTAACCGCAGGATCCCGATGGGGCCAAACGCTCCGAAACGCTGGACCTTCATTCACCCTCCCGCCAAAGTCCTCCGACCATGGAATCTGCCGATCTTGGCCACCCGCTGATTTCTCACCTTCCGATCCCCCGGAGCCGCCTCGGGGCAACTGAAGGCGAAGAGATTGGCAAGCGGCCGGACTCACAGATCAATGTCCTCAGCGACGCCCGCTTCCGCCACGTCTATTTCCGCGGACTCAACCCGGTGGGAAGCAAAAGGAAGAACGACGCCATACGCCCCCCCCAGCCCCCTGCGCTCACCGGACCCCAGTCGCCCAAAGATGCCGACACCCGATTTCTTCGCCGGATCCTGGCTCAGGCCGGCCTGAGTCCGGCACTCTACCGCGCGGCACCGCTGGTCAGGCGCTTGCCTGCCTGCCTGCGCGCCCTCCGGGTGGAATGTTCCGCAGCTGCGGAGCGATTGTTGGCCGCCAATCCCGCACTGGTGTCCAAGGCACTGGAGTCGCTGTTGATCGGGACCACCGAATTGTTCCGCGATCCCGCCATCTTCACGCAATTGGAGCATCACGTCCTTCCGCAGATCGTCCAGCGCGCTACTCCCCCGCGCATCTGGAGCGCGGCGTGCTCCGATGGCGCAGAGCTCTACTCAGTGGCGATGCTGGTGGCGAAACTTGGCGGGCTCGATGGCAGTCATTTGTTAGGCAGTGATTGCCGTCCCGAGGCCATC
Organism: Luteolibacter arcticus; assembly: GCF_025950235.1. NCBI lineage: Bacteria > Pseudomonadati > Verrucomicrobiota > Verrucomicrobiia > Verrucomicrobiales > Verrucomicrobiaceae > Neoluteolibacter > Neoluteolibacter arcticus. Next base: position 28,011 of record NZ_JAPDDT010000004.1, read on the forward strand.
GAACGGGCCAAGCGTGGCGTGTATCCACCGGGAGAACGTGCGCTGCCTGCGGCAACCGCCCGGCATTGGCAGGTGCTCTCCGACGACCGGATCGCGATGTCGCACGAAATGCGCCAAGCGGTGAAGTGGGAGCAGGCCGATCTCCTCGCTCCCCGGGCATTGGGAACCTGGGATCTCATCCTTTGCCGCAACCTCGCGATCTACCTGGAGCCGATCGCCGCCGACCGGCTCTGGATGCGCCTGGCGGATGCGCTGGCACCCGATGGGTTCCTGGTCGTGGGCAAAGCCGAGAAGCCCCGGCTGTCATGCCTGCGCCGCATCGCTCCTTCGATCTATTGCAAATGCACCCGTCTTCAACCGAGTTCATGAACCCTCCCCCCTCCCCGGATGCAAGGCCACCTTTTTGGCTCGCGGCACTGACTTGCGCGATGGCGGTAGCCTTCTTCGCATGGATGCGGCTCGTCGTGTTTCATGACCGGATCTTCCCCTTGTCGGTGGTTCTTCCCCTGCTCTTGTGCCTGTGGAATCGCAACCGGGGACTTCTTCACGCGATGGCTCTGAATCCTCGCGGCAGTCACCGCGGTGAAGGTCCTGATGATCCTGCCAGATGGATCGTTGCCGGTGGCTAACAAGTGGTTCTGGCTGGCTTCAGAATGGGCAAACCTCGGGGTGGTGACTATTGTCGTCCATTGCTTGATCGGCGTCCGCGATCGGTTGGACGACAAGCGACGGCGACTCGAGGTGCTCAATGTCGAGCTGGAGCAGAGCAATGTGGAGCTGGCCGCGAGGGAGGAAGAGATCGCCCATCAGAACGAAGAGTTGCAGAGCCAAACCGAGGAGCTCGAGCAGCAATCGGAAGAACTCCGCCAGCAAGCGGAAGAACTGGAGCAGCAAGGATCGGATCTCCAGGAGCTGAATCGTGAATTGATGCGGCGTGAGAAAGGACTCGAAACATTGCTCCATTCCGGCCGCTGGATGCGCGGCGACATGAGCGAGTCCTACGTGATGAGCGGCGTGTGCCAAGCAGCCCTGCAGATCTTGGACGATGTGGCCGTGGCCGAGGTGGTCGCCGTGCGGAAGGGTGCCTATGAGGTCTGGGGCGATTGCGGATTCGGAATGCGGGGGCGGATGGATGACGGCATCACCTTCGAGCAGGCCTTCGGCTGTCTAGCGGCGGAGAGCGAGCGCACGGCCGGCTTGGACGACATCCGTCAGCGCAGCGACCTGAGATTTCCGGCGTCACGCGCGGGGCGCCCGTTGGTTGCCGCCATCGCATCGCCGGTTTGGTACGAGGGCGAGGTGGTGGCCACGCTTTGCATCTACAGCGTGGAGCCCAGGGAATGGACGGAGCATGACTTCAGCATCACCGAATGGCTCGCCTCGCAAGGTGCACTCGCGCTCCAGTCGATCCGCGTCCAAAAGGAACTCGAGACGCGACGACGCGACGCCGAGAATGCCGCGCTTCAGAAGAGCCAGTTCCTCGCCGCGGTCTCGCATGATGTCCGCACACCGGCGAACGCGATCTCGCTGCTCGCCGAACTCGTCGAGCGGGCAACCACGGACCCACAGCAGTCCCACCGCATACCGGAACTGGCGCGGAGCTTGTGGGCGAATGCCCGCTCACTCGTGGATCTGGTGAGTGATGTGCTCGATCTCACCCGGCTCGACTCGGGAGCGGCCGACCTTCACCTCACCGAGTTTCCCCTGCTAGAACTGATCGACGCCGAGGTCTTCCAAGCGGAGACGACGGCGGTTGGCAAAGGGTTGACCATCGCGAAGGTGGTGCCCTCGCACTCCGTGAGGCTCTTGACCGATCGCACCAAGCTCAAACGAGTGATCGCGAACCTGTTGAGCAACGCGGTGAAGTTCACCGAGCGAGGCGGTGTCCGGGTCGAGTGTACCGTCGGCGAAGAGGTCCGAATCTCGATCGCCGACACCGGGATCGGCATTCCCGGTGATGCCGTGGACAAGGTCTTCGATGAATTCTTTCAACTCCGCAATCCCGAGCGAAACCGCGAGAAAGGCGCGGGTCTCGGGCTTGCGATTTGCCGGCGTTTGGTGGCCACTCTCGGATGCACGCTTTCGCTGGACAGCGTCGTGGGAGCCGGTTCGACCTTCACCCTCATCATTCCGAAAGAGCTGGTGGCGAAACCCGTCATCGCCGATGCGGAGAATTCTCCGGAAGCCCGACGTGACCACCGCATGCAAGGACTGCGCGTGCTATTGGTGGAGGACAACCAAGTTACCAGGGCCGCCGTGGAAGAACTGCTTTCCGGTGAAGGAGCGAAAGTCACCGCCGCGGGCGACGGGCAGTCCGCTCTGGCTTTCTTGGAGAATGCCAATTTTGACGTACTATTGTTAGACTTGAACCTCCCGGACATGGACGGAGCAGGCGTGCTCCAGCGAGTGTCCGAATCCGGCCAGGTCCTGCACCGCAAGATCGTGATTTCCGGAGATGCGCGGCCCGAGCGGCTGATAGAGGTCACGAAACTTGGAGCCGACGAAGTCCTCGCGAAGCCGGTAAGCTTGGCGAGGATTCGTGCGGCAATCCTGAAGGATGGTGCCTCTTCGGATCAGAATGGATTGTCCACCACCACATAGCCGCCGGAGCGAGACTGGTAGTAGACGTCACCGGACTGATAGTAGCGCTGTCCCTGCCGGGTTACAACCCGGTGGCCGCTCGGGAGTTCCCTCACGACGGTGGTGTTGGTCCGGGTAGTGGAACCGTAGGGCGAATCCACGACGACGTAACCACTTCCTTGGGGCCGGTAGTAGCGGTCGCCATGGGTATAGTATTGGTTTCCGCTGATAGTGACGGTGCGGTAGCCACTAGGGAGCGTCGTGATCACGTGGCTTGACCCGTGATTGTGCCCGTAGTCCGGCGTGGCAGACGTCGGGGTTTCGTGGTAGCTGCAACTGGCAAGGGCTCCGAATGCAAGAGCAGCCAGCAGGTTCAAACGATGGTTTCGTTTCATGGCATCATTATGTGTTTTCGCCGGGAGTTCTACCCCCGCCTGACCATTGCTATCGCAATTGGAATGCCGGGAGCCAAAACCCCGTCAAACGACGCTTTATCAAGGGCTGCGGGCGCATGCCACTTGCACATTGCCGGAACTGCCCTTGCGGATTGCATTCAACGGTCCATCGCCGACCGCAGAATGGCGGTGCCTACGCCTGCTTGCGCCACATCTCCTCCAGCGCGCCGAAGTGCTGGAGGACATCAAGGATCAGTTCGGCACCGAGCTTCGCGCAAGCGGCCCGGCCTTGGATGGCGGGGAGCAGTGCATGAAGGACGATTGAGCTGCCTTCGTTCGCGCCGCGTGCATTCAGGTCGCCGGTCTCCAGTGGAGCCAGACGTCCGCCGTTCCCGCTGTGATGTTGTAGGTCGATGACTGGCGGCGGAAAGCCGGCTAGCTGAAGGATGTCAGCGGCAAGATAGAGCGAAGCCTCTTCCGGAGAAAGGCGGAAACTCAGCCCTCCAGTCGTCGGGTCGTCGTGAAGGACCAGCAGGCCGTCATAGCGCTCTGTGGCAAGTTCGCGGCTGAGGATGGCGCGGACTTCCTCTTCCGCGGCGGGCGCACCCGCAGCCCACGCAAGCGGATCCGCCAGAGGAAAGGCTACCAGCTCGGTGTGGTAATGATTCGCCGGGGCCTGCAGCAGCCGCAGGGTGGCGTGAAAGACAGCGTCGGTGCTGCCGCGGTCGTACGGGCTGAGGCCCGCAACAACCAGCAAACGGCGGCGAACTTCGCCGGTGGGCCGGAGTACGGTCTTCACCACCGGCCAGTCAGTGCCGCCGGAGTGGATGGTGGATGGAATGCTGACCAACAGCTCGGGGACATCGAGCGCCATCTCGAAGTACGGCGCGAGGATATGGCGAACCTCCGAAGTCGAGGGCGGCGGAAAGAGCGGTTTCATGGCGAGTGAATGGTGGGATCGGGTTTGTGAGCTTTGGTGGAAGGTTTCGGCTCGGGAAAACGCAGGCCGACGATGTCGCCGTTTTCCAATGCCATCTCGTCGACCTGTTCGCGGGTTGCCCAGACCTCGATCTCCCGGCGGCTGCCGGTCTCCGGCACGACGCTGAGACGGGCGAAAGGACCGGCGACGAAGAGGTGGCTGACCCGGCCGGCGACGCTCACGCCTTCCTCGGCAGCGAATTTCAGCTCGATCTCGTGTGGCCGGACATAGCGGCCATCGTCGAGCTTGTTCACTTCGCCGAGGAACTCGTAAACGAAGGAGGTACGAGGTTCATCGTAGATCCCCTGCGGCGCGCCGGTCTGCTCGATCCGCGCGTTGCGCATGACCACGACCTCGTCGGCGAGCTCCAGCGCTTCCTCCTGGTCGTGCGTGACGAAGAGAGTCGTCAGGCCGATCTCGTCGTGGAACTGGCGCAGCCAGCGACGCAGGTCCTTACGCACCTGGGCATCGAGCGCGCCGAAGGGCTCGTCGAGCAGCAATACCTTCGGCCGGATGGCAAGGGCGCGGGCGAGGGCGACGCGCTGGCGCTGGCCGCCGGAAAGCTCGTGCGGGCGGCGTTTGTCGAGCCCATCGAGCTTCACCAAATGGAGCAACTCCTTCACGCGGGCATCGATCTCGCTTTTCGCCGGCCGCTTCGAGCCAGGCAGCACGGTCAGGCCGAAGGCGATATTGTCCGCCACGGTCATGTGCTTGAAGAGCGCGTAGTGCTGGAAGACGAAGCCGACGCCGCGCTTGCCAGCGGGCACATCGGTCACATCCTCACCGTGGAAAAGCACGCGGCCGCTGCCGGGATCGGCGTATTCAAGGCCGGCGACGATTCGCAGCAACGTGGTCTTCCCGGATCCGGAAGGACCTAACAGCGCCGTCAATGAGCCGTCGGGAATTTCGAGCGAGACGTCCTCGAGCGCCGTGTAGGTGCCGAAGGTCTTGTGGATGGACTGGATGGAGACGGACATGGAAGGAGACGCGAGACTTGAAGACGGGAGGAGACGAAGGGATCAGTGTCTCCCTTTCGCCGAGTGGCCGGTGAAGTGTTCGACCGCGGTTTTCAAGCCGAGGGTAACGAGCGCGAGCAGCGCCAACAGCGCGGCGCAGGCGAAGGCGGCGCTGAAATGATATTCATTGTAGAGCACCTCGACGTGCAGTGGCAGCGTATTGGTCTTGCCGCGGATGTGGCCGGAGACCACCGAGACCGCGCCGAATTCGCCCATCGCGCGGGCGTTGCAGAGCAGCACGCCGTAGAGCAGGCCCCACTTGATATTGGGAATGGTGACGCGCCGGAAGATTTGCCAGCCATGCGCGCCGAGCGTGACGGCGGCCTCTTCCTGGTCACTTCCCTGGCTTTCCATCAGCGGGATCAGCTCGCGGGCGACGAACGGAAAGGTCACGAAGACGGTCGCGAGAATGATCCCCGGCATGGCGAAGATGATCTGGATGTCGTTCTCCTGAAGGAACGGACCGAACCACCCCCGCGCGCCGAATAGCAGCACGAATACAAGACCCGCGATCACCGGTGAAACGGCAAAGGGCAGGTCGATCAGCGCAAGCAGGAACGAGCGCCCCTTGAACCGGAACTTGGTGATCAGCCACGCGGCGGCAACTCCGAAAACCGTATTGAGCGGGACGGAGATCAAAGCGGCGATCAGCGTGAGCTTCACGGCGGACAGCGCCGCATCCTCGGTGAGCGATTTCACCAGCACGTCCGTGCCGCGGCGGAAGGCCTCGATGAACACCGCCGCCAACGGCAGAAGCAGGAACAGCGTGAGGACCGTGAATGCGAGTCCGATGAGCAGCCAGCGGACCGGAGCGGACTCAGTGGTGACAGAGCGATAGGCCATCGGTTCAGCGGGTCTGCCAGTTCAGGCGACGTTGGAGGAGGTTGATGAGAAAGAGCAAACCAAAGGAAACGATCAGCATCCCGGAGGCGATGACCGCGGCGGCCTCGTACTTGAACTGCTCCAGTTGCTTGACGATGAGCAGCGGCAGGATCTCGGTCTTCATCGGCAAGTTGCCGGAGATGAAGATGACCGAGCCATATTCGCCGATGGCCCGGGCAAAGGCCAAGGTGAAGCCGGTGATCAGCGCGGGCACGAGCATCGGGAAGATCACCCGCCGGAAGGTCGTCCAACGGCCGGCCCCAAGACTGGCGGCTGCTTCCTCAAGCTCGCCGCCGAGATCCTCCATCACCGGCTGCACGGTGCGGACAACGAAGGGAAAGCCAATGAAGGTCAGTGCGATGAAAACCCCGACAGGGCTGTAGGCGCTCTTGATGCCCAATTCCGCAAGGTGGCTCCCGATCCACCCGTTCGGCGCATAAATCTGGGTGAGCGTGATGCCCGCGACCGCCGTGGGCAGCGCGAAAGGAAGGTCCACGATGGCATCGAGGATCTTCCTTCCGGGAAACTCATAGCGCACCAGCACCCACGCGACCAGCAGGCCGAAAACCACGCTGACGGCGGCGGCGGCGGCACTCGCCCCGAAGGTCAGCTTGGCGGCGGCCAGCACCCGCGGTGAAGAGAGGATGGCCCACCACTCTCCCGGTCCCAGGCCCGCCGCCTTGATGAACAAGGCAGCCAGCGGGATGAGGATGATGCCGCTCAGCCAGAAGATGGTGATGCCCATCGACAGACCGAAGCCGGGAATTACGCGAGGTTTCGCCATGGAGTGTTCAGTTTTCAGTTCGAAGTTTTCAGCAATGGCAACCCGCCCGGCAGGCTGCTTTCTCTGAAAACCCGATCCTGAGACCTCTCAAACTGCGTCTTACTTTACCCCGTAGGCTTGGTCGAAGGTGCCGCCGTCCTCGAAGTGGGTCTTCTGCGCCTTGGCCCAGCCGCCGAAGTCCTTGTCCACGGTCACCAGCGGGATCGTCTGCAGCTTGCTGCTGAACTTCGCGAGGATCTCCGCCTTGCGGGGACGATAGAAGTGCTTGCCCGCCAGTTCCTGGGCTTCGTCGGTGTAAAGGAACTCCAGATAGGCCTTCGCCGCGGCGGCGGTGCCATGTTTCTCGGCATTCTTTTCCACCACTGCGACCGGAGGCTCCGCCAGGATGCTCAGGGATGGATAGACGATCTCCGTTTGATCCGGAAACTGCTTGGCAATGAGATACGCCTCATTCTCCCAGGAAAGGAAGACGTCGCCGATCTTGTTCTGGGCAAACGTGTTCGTCGAGGCCCGGGCACCGGTGTCGAGAATCGGAACGTTCTTGAAGAGCTTCGTGATGTACTCGAGCGCCTTTGCCTGATCCCCTCCGTTTTGCTTCTCCGCCCACGCCCAGGCCGCGAGATAGTTCCAGCGTGCACCACCGGAAGTCTTCGGGTCCGGCGTAATCAACTGCGTGCCTTCCTTGACGAGGTCACCCCAGTCCTTGATGCCCTTGGGGTTTCCCTTGCGGACGACGAAGACGATCGTGGAGGTGTAGGGCGAGCTGTTGTCCGGCAACTTCGCCTGCCAATCCTCGGGCAGCAACTTCGCCTGCTTGGCGATGATGTCGATGTCACCGGCAAGCGCCAATGTGACGACATCCGCTGGCTGACCGTCGATGACCGAGCGTGCTTGCTTTCCGGAGCCGCCGTGAGACTGGGTGATCTTGATCTTACCCTTGCCATCGGCTTCCCACTTCTTGGCGAACGCGACATTCACCTCTTCGTAGAATTCGCGGGTCGGATCATAGGAGACGTTCTGGAGTTCGAGTTCTCCAGAGCCACCTTTCTTGCCGCAGCCCGGCAGCGTCAGCAGGGAGGCCAGGACGAGCGGGATAAAATGTCGTGATTTCATGGTTTCAGTATCGGTGAGGTTTATGGGGTGTAAATCTGGTCGAAGACGCCACCATCGGCGAAGTGAGTTTGCTGGGCCTTCGGCCAGCCGCCGAAGTGGTCAATGGTGACGAGTTCGATCTTCGGGAAAGCGGACGCGTATTTCGCCGCGGCCTGCGGGTCGCGAGGACGGTAGAAATGCTTGCCGGCAAGGTCCTGACCTTCCGGGGTGTAGAGGAACTCGAGATAGGCCTTCGCGGCCTCGGTGCTGCCCTTTTTTGCCGCGACCTTTTCCACCACCGCGACAGGCGGCTCGGCCAGGATGCTCAGCGAGGGATAGACAATCTCGGTCTCCCCGGGGAACTGCTTCGCGATCAGATGAGCCTCGTTCTCCCACGAGAGGAGGACGTCGCCGATCTTGTTTTGCGCGAAGGTCGTGGTGGATCCACGCGCCCCGGAGTCGAGCACCGGCACGTTCTTGTAGAGCTTGGTGATGTAGTCGCGGGCGGCCTGTTGGTCGCCGCCGTTTTGCTTCTCCGCCCATGCCCAGCCGGCGAGGTAGGTCCACCGCGGAGCACCGCCGGTCTTCGGATCGGGCGTAATCACCTTCACCCCGTCTTTCACGAGATCTCCCCAGTCCTTGATGCCGCCGGGATTCCCCTTCCGGACGACGAAGACGATCGTGGAAGTGTAGGGCGAGCTGTTGTTAGGAAGCTTGGTCTGCCAGTCGGCGGGAAGAAGACCTGTCTGCTTCGAGATCATGTCGATGTCCAGCGACAGCGCGAGCGTGACCACATCGGCCGGCTGGCCGTCGATGACCGCACGGGCTTGCTTCCCGGATCCCCCGTGGGACTGGGTGATGGTGATCTCCCCTTTCCCATCGGCCACCCACTTCTTGGCAAAGGCCGCGTTGACCTCCTGGTAAAATTCGCGGGTCGGATCGTAGGAAACGTTCTGCAGCTCGGTGACTTTGCCGGAACCCGGGCGCTTCTCTCCGCACCCCGGCAGAGCGATGAGCGCTGCGAGGAGGGTGGGAATCAATGCGTGTGCTTTCATGTTAGAGAAGAGGGTTCGGGCTGACATCCCGCGCTTCAGAAGTAGAGGCGGAGGCCCGTGAGGAAGGTGACGCCCTCGTAGTCGCCGCCATTGCCCCCGCCATCCAGCTTGGCATACTCGGCACCGGCCATCAGCTTCAGCTTGTCGCCGTGGATGAAGTACTGTGCGCCGAGATAGAGCGCGTGATATTCGTCGCCGCGACCGCCGCCCGTGAGGTTTGGCGCCTCGCTCTCGTAGCGGGTCTGGCGGATCACGCTGTCGGGGCCATCGCCCGTGGTGAAGCTGTAGCGGCCGACAAGCTGGAGACGCTTCGGGATGAGATCATACATCGGCTGGATGAAGAAGCCGAAGACATCGCCGTCCCGGCCTTCACCGCCGGAGCCATTGAAGCCCTCGACCACCAGCGCCCATGGTCCCTGCTCGCCCCAGAAGGTGGCAGAGACAATGTCGTCGTAGCGGGTGAAGAGATAGTCGTCCTTGTCGTGGCCGCTGTGGATCCAGTCGAGGCGGAAGTCCGCCTTCTCCCACCCGAAGCACGCCTTCGCATCGTAGCCGACGCCGGCACCCACGCTGTACTCTCCGCCGAACTTGCCGAACTCCTTGTCGCTGTCGTTCGAATAGCCGCCGACCTGCCAGGTGAAGTCCCCCGCCTTGCCCTCCGCCGTGAGGCCGAGGATGCGATTCACGCGGAGCTGGTTGAAAACCTGCGAGCTGTCGAAGGTCTGCTGGAGGTCGCTCGATTGCAGCCAGTCGAAGTAGCCGATCAGCGGCTTGATATGGCCGGCGGTGAGCGTGAAATTCTTGTTAGGCTTCCACTTGATGTAGGCATCTTCGAGTCCGTTGTAGAAGGGATCGAAATTGTCCGTGCTCTGGAAGGTCGCGCGGAGCTCGATGGTCTTGTCGAACATCTTCGCGTCAAAGCCAAACCGGAATCGCCGGTCCTCCCACCCATCGACGTCGCCTTGATCGGAATCCACCCAATAGTACTGCCCCTGATACTTCCCGATCAACTTGAACTCCTGCAGCAGCGGATTCTCGTCGTTCTTGTAGAGCACGAAGTTGCTCCACAGCTTGTCGAACGTCGCCGTCTCCTCTGCCGAGGGCGTGCTGAAAGGTTCGAAGGCCATGCTGGTCGAGGGGACGCCAAGGAGTGTTCCCGTCGCGATGAGCAGCGGGACGTTGGAAAATCGGGATGCACAGGCAGCAACGGAGATATTCCGCACTCCCGGGGTTCGGGTGGTGGTGGTTTTCATGGATATTGAATGCTCCAATGGAGAGGCTCGGGTGCCCTTGGTAAGGGGTTGCGGGACTCGGGGAGCTGCCTCGCAGGCAAAAAGAGACCACCGATGGGAAATGCGGGAACGGGACGGAGATGCGCATCGCGGCGCTCTCACCGTGTTTTTGGGTCCGTTCGCCGAGTTCCTCCGGTGGTCCGGTTGGGTCTCTTGAATCAGGAAACGTGGCGTACTCGCATGCGGCCCGCGATGTGAAAGGGGAAACGGTTAGTGCTTCAGGATGGCGAGCCGGGCTCGTCGGATTTGGCCGGGAAACGGGTCTTCTCCAGACTCTCGACCTGAGTCACGCGTCCTTCATGGACGATGATCTGGACGGAGCCGAAGCGGAGGTCTTCGACCTTCTTTCTCACAACCTCCAACCAATCGGCCGGGAGGGCGGTGTCCGTTTTCGGACGGTCATTTGCTTTGGTGCTCATCGCTCGGGGCGGTCACAAGTTGGGAAAGTCCTTGGAGGAAGCCGTCCGCGGGGTTCGCTTTACCGCGGGCGGGGGTGGCGCTGTTCTTCACGCCGGGGTGACTCGAGAAAGGCGGGGCAATGCCGTCGCGGCGCATCTTGCGCAGCGTGACTTCCACGACTTGGGCCAAGGTATAGCGGTCGAGGATGTTGGCGATGGCGTTGCGGACATCGATCATCAGCATCCGCAAGCCGCAGTGGTCCTCATCCGGGCAAGTGCAGCGCTGGTAGGCGAATTCGCTGGCACAGCAGATGGGAGCCAGACGGCCGTCCATCAGGCGGACCAGATCGCCGATGCGGATCTTGTCGGCGGCAGTGGCGAGCGTGTAACCGCCCAGCTTGCCGCGCTTGGTTTCGACGATACCCGCCTCGCGCAGCTCCTGGAGGATGCGCTCGATGAATTTCAGCGGGAGCCGGTTCGCATCCGCGAGCTCGACGCCAGAAACAACCGGCAGCCCCATTTCGGTGGCAATACCTAGGTGGATGGCGGCGCGCAGAGCATACTCGGCTTTCTTGGAAAGGTGCATCAGCGAATGTGGAGTGGAGAGTAGGAATTAAACGCGGGTGGTAAAGAGGGTTTTTGAAATCCATCCCAACCCCTTGAATACAAGCAGTTAATCAATGGAAAACAACCCCTCACACCAAAGAATACTCCGGTATCCCCACCCGATCCAAGGAATCTTTTCCCGTCAAAACCCCCGCCAAGTGGGGGATTACGCGGTCCTCTACGACAATTGCTCGACGGGCAGCCCGGCGTTCTTCCAAGCCTGCCAACTGCCCGGCACGTTGCTCACGTCGGCAAATCCCTCCTGCTTGAGGATGCTGCTGGCGATGCTCGCCCGGTAGCCGCTCGCACAATAGACCGCCACAGGCCGCTTTTTGTCCCACGCCCCGCACTTTTCCCGCAGCTCGGGCAGAAAGCAGTGTTTCGCCCCGGGAATGTGGCCTTTCTTCCACTCCCCCCGCGACCGCACATCGATGATCTGCAGTTCGGCAGCCCGCTCCTGCAGCTCGTGCACGGAAATCTGCGGCACATGCGCCAGCTTGTTCCCCGCGTTGTTCCAGACTCCCATCCCTCCAGTCAGATAGCCCGCAAAGTTCCGGTAGCCGGTGCGCAGGAACAGCGTCACCACCTCATCCAGCTTCGCATCGCTCTCCAGCACCAGCAGCAGCGGCTTCTCCGGATCCAGCAGCCATCCTGCCCAGATCGAAAGTATCGGAGTTCCCCCGAGATTCAAGGCCCCGGGAATGTGAGCGCCACCGAAGCCAAGCATCGTCCGCGTATCCACCAACACGCCCGCCCCCTTCTCGACCGCTTCGCGAAAAGCCTCCACCGGCAGCGCCGCCACGGGCACCGGACCGCGCAGGATCTCCGGCCCCTGCGCATTGATCTTCTTCATCCGCGGGTAGTAGGTCGGCACCGGTGGCACACCGGACAGGACCTTATCACGGAAGGACTCGAAGTCCGGAAGCTGCAGGTAGGGATTCGATCGCCGCTCGTAGCCGATGGTGCTCTGAAGGCGGTCGCCGATCTCTGCACCACACGGCGAACCGCTGCCATGTGCCGGGAAGATCGCCACGCCATCGTCCAGCTTCAGGTAAAAGCCACGCAGCGTCTCGAACAACTTCCTCGTCAGCTCCTCCGTCTCGCCGGAGCCGAGCAAATCCGGCCGCCCCGCCGAATCCACGAAGAGCGAATCACCCGTGAGCACGCCCCAGATCCCTTCGCTCCCCTCCCCGTTCGACAAGACATAGCTCACATGCTCCGGCGTGTGACCGGGCGTGTGCTTCACCGTCACCCTCGTGTCGCCGAATTCGAAACTGTCGCCATCCTTCACGCCCTCGTGCTCGAAGCCATACTGCGCCCCGCCCTCGTGGCTCACATAGATCTTCGCCAAGCCCGTGCGTTCCCTCAACTCACGCGCCCCGCTCACCAGATCCGCGTGGATGTGCGTCTCGAAGATGTGCGTGATCGACAGCTTGTTGTCCCGCGCCAGGGAGAGGTACTTCTCCACATCCACGGTCGGATCGAAAACCGCTGCGGTTCCCGTTTCGTCATCCCCGACCAAATAGGAAAGCTCCGCGATACCGTCGGTTTGAAAGCGTTCGAAAATCAGGGACATTGGCTTCGGTCCTTCTTCTTCAAGTTCGGTGATACCCTTGTCAGGAATACGGCGTTTGCAAGGAAAGGGAGGAGGAGGCTGACCTTGATCTCCTTCATGGCGAACCTCGCCACGCACGAAGTCGCTAACTCTACTCCTGCGCGGCGTCTTCGCCGTCGTCGCCCACAGCCTCTTGGCCGGGTTCGATCACCTTGACCAAATCGATCCAGCCATCGTCACGGGTGACGTGGAGGCGAAAGGTCACGCCATCGCCCGGATGCACGCCTTCGAATTCGCGGGCATCCTTAGCCCGCAAGGTCATCGACATGGCCTCCATGAAACCGGGGATCTCCTCATGACGAATCACCGCTGCAGGTACCTCGGGCCTTAGCTTCTCGACCACACCGCGCAGGTCATAGGTGCGGACCTCACCGGGCTCGATCAACGGTTTCTCCGAGGCGGTCACCAGCTTCAGAATGAAGGGCAACGTGAAAAAAATTCGGATGGTGGACATCGCCTTACGGGGTTGGGGGCTTACTGGAAACGGGCTCGCCTTGGCGAAGGGGCGGTCTCCCGGGCCGGGTCAACCGTGGGGTGCGGTGTCATCCACAGGGCGCCTCCGGAACAAGGTCGGCAGCCCTTACTCCCGCAGCGCGGCGTGGTCGCCTGCGCCCGCGAGGACTTGGCTAAAAGTAGGCTCGGTGGTATGAATTGAGCAACGGAAAACTCCGTCACGGATGGATGAAATGAACAGCGCCGCAGGCCTTCCCAAATCGAATCACTCCCTCCATCGTACCGGCACCATGGCCAGCGACTCTGAGACTTCCCTGGACGCCCCGGCCTCGCCTCGTTTCGACGTGGCGATCATCGGTGCCGGCTTCAGTGGCTCGATGCTCGCGGTGCATCTGTCGCAGGCAGAGAGTCCCCCGCGCGTGGCACTGATCGAGCGCACCCCTGCCTTCGGCCCCGGCCTCGCTTACGGTGCCGCCGCCCCGGAGCACCTCCTCAATGTCCCGGCGGGAAAGATGAGCGCGTTTCCTGACCGGCCGCATCACTTCCTCGAGTGGGCGCGCACCACCGATCCCACCATCGGCCCCGGAGCTTTCCTCCCGCGCGTCGTTTATGGAAAGTATCTCCAGCATCTCGTCGCACAGGCCGCACTGCGAACGCAGAACCTCCAGTTCATCAATGGCGAAGCCATCGATGTCGAAGCCCTGCCCGCAGGTGGCGTGCGCATTCATTTCGCCGGTGGCGGTATTCTTGAAGCGAACGATGTGATCCTCGCGTGGGGCAATCTTCCGCCCACCACGCCTGCGAGCGCCGATCCACAAGGACCAGGCGACTCGGAGACCCGCGTGCTTCAGAATCCATGGTCGGGCCAAGCTCGCGCGGCACTCGCAAAGCCCGGCGAAGTGCTCATCATCGGAGCCGGCCTCACCTGCCTCGACCTGCTGGTAACCGCGAAGAAGATCGGCCGCACCGCGCCCATCCATGTGCTCTCGCGACACGGGCTTTTCCCCCAGGCGCATCGCGCATCCTCACCGCGGCGCTCCTTCCTGGATCCGGATCAGCTGCCGAAGAATATCCGACTGCTCTTCCGCCATGTCCGCGCGGAGATCGCACTCGCCGCCACCAAGGGCATGGACTGGCGCGCCGTCGTCGATTCATTGCGTCCGCACACGCAGGCTATCTGGATCGCCTTGCCGCGCGAGCAAAGGCGACGCTTTCTCCGCCACGTGCGTTCGCTGTGGGAGACCCTGCGGCATCGCGCCGCCCCGGAAATCCGCGCGGTGAAGGACGAACTGGAAGCCAGCGGCCAACTCATCCGCCATAGCGGCCGGTTGGAGAGCATCCAACCCTTGCCAGACGGCGTCGAAGTCATCTATCGACCGCGCGGGTCATCCGTCGCACAGCGGCTGAAGGTGGGCGTGGTGATCAATGCCACCGGCCCCGAGGTAAATCCCGAGCGAGGCCAGTCTCAGCTCTTGAAGAACCTTATCGCCCGCGGTCTCACCACGCCCGATCCGCTCGGCCTGGGCATCGAGGTCACTCGCCTCGCCGGTGAAGGTGCCGATCCGCTGCATACGGTCGGCAGCCTTCGCAAAGGCTCGCTCTGGGAAAGCACCGCCGTCCCGGAACTGCGCGTCCAAGCCGCCGAACTCGCGCGGCAACTTCTCGCCGCCCGCGATGCCACCGCCACCGGCGCTACATCAGCCGCCGGGCATCTCTGGATCTTCGAGATCTAACAAATCCATCGCCTTCACTTCCCGGCGGCGATGAACTCTTCCTTCGAAAGGATGCCATCGCCGCTCTTGTCAAAGCGGGTGAAGCGCGCGGGTGCCTTGTCGGGATCGGGCCGATTCGCTAGGAACTCCTCGCGGGTCAGCGTGCCATCACCGTTCTTGTCCTTGTTGGTGAAGAGCTTCGCACGGTCCTGTCCGCCTTTCGGTGCAGCGGTGGCAGGCCCCTTCACTTGTGGCTTCGCCTCGGGAAGCGCCGCCACTTTCGCCTGCAGCGCGGCGAAGACTTCCGCGTCTTCCTTCACTTGATTGCGCGTCTCCTCCGGATCGGTGCGGTAGTTGTAGAGTTCCCACTCCGCGGTGTCGGTCGGAGCGCCGGGCTTCTTCCACTCCACGATGCGATGCGTCGCCGTCCGTAGCGAACGACCGAGCACATCCTGCCGCGGATAAACCTGATAGACCGCTTCATTCACCGAGGCCGATGCATCCTTGAGCACCGGCACCAGGCTCTTACCCTCGATCGCAGGCTTGGACGATGGCAAGGGCAAGCCATTCAACTCGGCGAGTGTCGGATAAAGGTCAATCGATTGAACAAGCGCCTTCGTCTTCGTGCCCGGCGTGGTCACCCCCGGTGCCGCAATGATGAAGGGAATGCGGGTCGCCTGCTCGAAGTTCGAGTGCTTCGACCACAAGCCATGATCGCCGAGGTGCCAGCCATGATCGCCCCACAGGACCACGATGGTATTCTCCGACAGCCCCAGCCGGTCGAGCGTATCTAACAAGCGCCCGACCTGCGCATCGGTATAGCTCGTAGCGGCATAGTAGCCGTGGAGCAATTCCAGTTGCTTCTCATCCGGTAAGGCATCGCCGTCCTTCGTGTCCTTGTAGCTGGAAAGCTCGCCATTTGACCGCAACGCAACAGCCGGGGTGCCCTCCGGAGCCTTGCGATACGTCGGCAACTTGAATTGCGAACGCTGGTAGAGATCCCAGTATTTCTTCGGCGCGACGAAGGGCAGATGCGGGCGGATGAATCCGGCACCGATGAAGAAGGGCGTATCGGACCGGGCCTTCGCGGCTTCTAACCGGCGGATCACTTCATCCGCGGTCCTGCCGTCCGCATAGGTATCGTCCGGCACCTCGGCGGACTCGGTCGCGGATCCATTCGGGCCGCCGCCATTCTTGCGCGGAGCCCCACCCTTCGGCGGCTGGCTTTCGTCCAGCGCATAGGTCTTTCCCGCCGGGCGGACATGCGGAACACTCCATGAGGCTGCATCATCCGAATTTCCGTGGCCGACGTGGAAGAGCTTCCCCACCGCCTCGGTGCGATAGCCGTTCTTCAGGAAATGCTGCGGCAGCGTCACCGCATCCGGCGCGGCGTGGCGGAAGTTCGTCGCGAGATCATAGATGCCCAGGCTCGCCGGCGGGACGCCCGTGAACAACGAGTTCCGCGAAGGCGCGCACACCGCCTGATTCGTGTAGGCATGCTCGAACAGCAGCCCGCGCGAAGCAAGCCGGTCGATGTTCGGCGTCTTGGCAATCGGATCGCCATACGCGCCGATGACCGGCTTCAAGTCATCGACGGCGATCAGCAGGATGTTCTTCTTCGCTTGAGCCCCCAACGGCATGACCGTGGCGAGAAGCAGGAGGAAAGGGATGCGGGATTTCATGATCAAAGGTCACTTGTTAGCTTTGGCGGCGGCACGTCTGCCTCTGCCGCCTTCCGCATCACGCCAGCCATCGCCCTTGGTCAGGCCGGGGGCATTCTTAGACGGAAGTAGTGCGGCGAGTTCGCGTTTCAGTGAGCCGTGCTCCTCCTTCGCGGCGACGTTCGTCCATTCGTAGGGATCGCTACGGTGGTCGTAGAGTTCTTCCGATCCATCGGCATAGCGCGTGTAGCGCCAGTGCTCGGTGCGGATGGAGTGGTTGCCTTGGAGCCAGGTGCTCAGCGCGTGGCCTTTCCATTCGGCAGCCGGATCGGCGAGCAGCGGGCGGATGCTGTCACCCTCGACATGCGATGGCCTGGCAATGCCCGCAAGTTCGGCGAGCGTCGGATAGAGGCTGCTGAAATCGACGGGCCTGGAGCTGATCGTGCCTGCCTTCGTCACGCCCGGCACGACCCAGATGTAGGGCGCGCGTGTCGCTTCCTCCCACAGCGCGAATTTCCGCCAGTGCTCCTTCTCGCCGAAGTGCCAGCCGTGGTCGCCTAACAGAATGACGATGGTGTTCTCGCGATGCTCCGAGGCATCCAGCGCATCGAGCAAGCGCCCGATCTCGGCATCCGCGTAAGAAACGGCAGCAAGGTAAGCCTGCACCGCTTCCTTCCATCTTCCCGACTCGAGGATCTTCGCATGATCTCCATTCGGCCTCGCAAAGCCCACAGCCGCCGCGGGCACGTCGTCGAGATCGTTCAAGCGAGTCGGTGGAAGCTGGATCGACTCCAGCGGATGCAGGTCGAAATACTTCTTCGGCACGAACCACGGCATGTGCGGCTTATGCAGGCCCACGGTGAGCAGGAAGGGCTTGTCGTGCTTCTGTTGGAGCTGGCGGATGCCGTAGTCGACGATGCGGTGATCGCTGAGTTCGGAATCGTCCGCTTCCACCACGCCGAAACGAATGCCGCCCACGCCCTTGCTGCCCGCGGGCTCGGGGCCAGCCTTGCCTTCATTCTGCAAGTAGTCGTCCCACTCCGACTTCCGGTCATAGCCGCCATGGTAGAGCTTGCCCGATCCAAGCGTCACGTAGCCCGCCTGGCGAAACACGGAGATCAGCGTCTTTTCCGGCGCGATGACCTTCCGCCAATCATCGCCATTGCCATAGACGCCTGACGTGTAGGGCCTCACTCCGGAGAGAAAGCTCGCGCGCGAGCCATTGCACACCGGCACCGTCGCATGCGCGTTGGCGAAGCTCACACCGCGCGCGGAAAGGCGGTCGATGTTCGGCGTCTTCGTCTGCTTGTTGCGACCGGTGTAGCCAATCCAGTGATTCAAGTCGTCGGACGCGATGAGCAGGATGTTCGGCTTCCGCTCCGGTTCGGCATGAAGGAGCGGCGCGAACACCAAAAGGGCGAGGGAAAAGGTGGCTTTCACAGCGTGTAAAGGGAGCATGAGGTTACTTGCGCCGCTTGTTCTTTTTCTTCGGCGCGGCATCGGTTTCCGGCTTCTCGTTCTTCGTCGGAAGAGCTGCCTTCACCTGTTCACGCCACGCATCCAGCTTCCCTAAGAGCTCTTGAGCCTTCTCCGGATTGGCGCTGGCGAGGTTGTTCTTTTCTCCCAGGTCCGCCTCCAGGTCGTAGAGCTGGAGCGAACGGTCCTCAAGACTCTGGATCAGCTTCCACTGGCTGCTGCGGACGACGCTCACCGGTTTGGTCCGCCAGGTGTTATTGCCCGCACCGAGATAGCCGGGGAAGTGCCAGAAGAGGGCATCCCGCTCGACCTTCGTGTGCGCCGGATCCTTCAAATGCGAAACGTAGCTCACGCCATCGAGCACGTGATTCTCGGGCTTCTTCGCGCCCGCGAGCTCAAGCGCCGAGGGATATAGGTCGATCGAGGCGATCGGCTGGTTTGAGACCGTACCCGCCGGGATGGTGCCTTTCCAACGGAACACATAAGGCGCACGAATGCCGCCCTCGTTCAGTGTCCCCTTCCCTCCCTTCAACGGCGCATTGTCGGTGGTATCTTTGGCTTGGATGCCCTCGCGTTGATAACCACCGACACCGCCGTTATCGCTCGAGAAAATGACCACGGTATTCTCCGAGATGCCCAGCTGATCGAGCTTCGCCGTGATGCGACCCACGCTTTCGTCCACGCTCGAGAGCATCGCCGCATAGACCGGATCATGATGACCACCTGCAGCCGGCTTGGCCTTGAATTTCGCGATCAGCTCCGGCTTCGCCTCGTACGGCGCATGCACGCCGAAGTGCGGAAGGTAGAGGAAGAACGGGCCATCCTTGTGCCGCTCGATGAAGTCCACCGCCCTGTCCGTTAGAAAATCCGCGAGGTAAGTGCCTTCCGGATACGAGACCTTCGGATCGGTGGTGAAGTTGAAGTGCCGCCCATTGGAAACGATCGCCTCGTCGAAGCCGCGCTTGGAAGGATGCGCCTCCGGCTTGCCGCCCAAGTGCCATTTTCCAAACAGCGCCGTAGCATACCCCGCGCCCTTCAACGCCTGAGCGATCGTGACCTTCTCCGCCGGAAGCGACACTACATTGTCCACGGGTCGCAGCGCTTGGCTGCGCCAGTTGAAGCGCTCGATCCCCCCCACCGTGTAGATCCCCGTGCGCGGCCCATACTGCCCGCTGATCAATGCCGCCCGGGTCGGCTGGCAATTCGGCCCGTTCGTGTAGCCGTTCGTGAACTTCAGTCCCTCCTGCGCCAACCGGTCGATATTCGGAGTTTCGTAGTACTTGCTCCCGTAGGCCGACACGTCGGTGTAGCCGAGGTCATCGGCCAGGATGAAGACGATGTTCGGATGATCGGCCGCGCGGACTGCGGCCAAAGGAAGCAGGAGCGCGGAAAGAAGCAAAGGGACGGAGTTCATGCAGAAGCGAGTGGTATCGTGAAAATGTAGGGTCGTGACGGAACGAGTTCGGGTGAAACCGTGCTGCGCCGGCTTAGTTACCTTGATCGCGCTTTTAGCTGTATAGATTTGAAGTGCTGACTTTCTCGTGAGGTATTTCGTGAGCGAGGAGACTGTTCCCGGGAAAAGAAGACCCTTATCGCGGCCTTTTGTCGGCCCGGCGCCTCAACCAAACACGGCTTCCACGGAAATCCCCGGATCCAGCCCGTTCTCCAGCAGCCACTCGGGATTGAAGAGCTTCGACTGATACTTAGCACCCGAGTCGCAGAGGATCGTCGTGATCGTCTGGCCGGGACCGCGATCAAGCGCATACTTCACCGCACCGGCGACATTGATGCCGCTGGAGAGGCCAAGAAACAGCCCCTCCTCGTGCAAGAGCTGATAGACCACCGACAGCGCCGCCTGGTCATCGACGCGATAGGCCTTGTCGACAGTGATGCCCTCGATGTTCTTCGTCACGCGTCCCTGCCCAATGCCTTCGGCAAACGAATCGCCGTCATCATCCTCGAGATTGCCGTGGGTGAACCACGACCACATCGCAGCCCCATAGGGATCGGCGCAAACGACGGAGATCTCCGGGTTCTTCTCCTTCAGGAAAAGCGAGGTGCCCGCCAGCGTCCCACCGGTGCCGACCGCGGCAACGAAAGCATCCACCGTTCCCGCCGTCTGCTCCCAGATCTCCGGCCCGGTCGTCTCGTAGTGAGCCTGGCGGTTCGCCGTGTTATCGAATTGATTCGCCCAAAGCCACCCGCGTTCCTCAGCCATGCGGCGGGCAATGTGGTTGTAGTTGTCCGGGTCGCTATACGGCTTGGCCGCCACGGGAATGACCTCCGCGCCGAGCGTGCGAAGCTGCTGGAACTTCTCCGGCGACTGGGTCTCGGGAATGATGATGACCGTCTTGTAGCCCCGCGCATGGCCGATGACCGTGAGCCCGATGCCAGTGTTCCCCGCGGTTCCTTCTACAATGGTGCCACCGGGCTGAAGCAAGCCGCGCTTCTCCGCATCGGTGATGATGCCATGTGCGGCGCGGTCCTTCACCGAGCCGCCGGGATTCATGAACTCCGCCTTGCCAAGGATCTCACAGCTGGTGAGCTCGGAGAGCTTCTTCAGGCGGATCAGCGGGGTCTTGCCGACGTGGAAATCGACGCCGTGGTATTGGGGGAGACTCATGGTGGAAGGATGACAGGTTCAGATGGACCAGAGCAAGTCCGCCTGATCGCGGCCACGGCCCTGGCGGGCGGGCTTGGGTTTGATGCTGAGGTTCTTCTCCTCGTAGATGACCAGCGAGTTCGCGGGGATGCTGTGCATCAGGAAAACGTTCGCGCCGATGGTCGAGTTCTCGCCGATGACCGTGTCGCCGCCGAGAATGGTGGAGTTCGGGTAGATCGTGACATTGTCGCCGAGGTTTGGGTGGCGCTTGAGGCCTTTCACGACGTTCCCGTCCTCGTCCTTGATGAAGGTGCGCGTGCCGAGCGTGACCCCGTGGTAGATCTTGCAGTGGTTGCCGATGTAGCAGGTCTCACCGATGACCACGCCGGTGCCGTGGTCGATCAAGAAATGCGAGCCGATGCTCGCGCCGGGATGGATGTCGATGCCGGTGCGCGAGTGCGCCCACTCCGTCATCATGCGCGGGATGATCGGCGCGCCGGCGCGGTAGAGCCGGTGAGCCATCCGCTGGATGGCGATCGCCTCGATGAACGGGTAAGAAAGGATTACCTCCTCGCGACTTCGCGCGGAGGGGTCGTTTGCATAGGCTGCTTCGATGTCCGTGCGCAGCACCTCGCGGACGATGTGCAGGGCGCGGCAGAATTTCTGCATGATCGGCGGCGTCTTGCCGGTCGGCACATTGGGATTGCCGATGCGCACGCTCTTCCGCACCTGGTCCTCAAGCCGCGAGATGACGTCCCACAACCGGCGCGCCGTGAGCTCGGCAAGGGTACCATTCGGAACGACATCACTGTCGAGGAAGCCGGGAAACAACAGCTTCAACAGATCCTCGCAGACCTCGCCTACACTGTTCTTCGACGGCAGGTTGAGCGCCTCGGCATTGTTCCAGCCGCCGAAGCGCTCATACGAAGCGAGCAACTTCGGCACGTATTCGCCGTAAGGGATCTCGAACGGAGAACCGCCCGCATCTCCGAACTTCGAAACCGAAAGGGGAGAATCGCTCATGAGGAGGAACGCTGGTTCCACGGGGCCTTGGCTATGAGCAGACCCATGCCGCACCAGTCGGTGATGCCAGCGAAGACGAGACCTGCTCCGACGAAAGCGGACAGGCCGAAGAATCCGGGATGAACAAACCAGCCGAGCGCCACGCCAGTGAACACCAGCGCACCGGCAGCAATGCGCACCTGGCGCTCGAGCGAGATCACCTTTGCCTCCCCGCGGATGACCGGCAGGTTGGCGTTAATCCATGCCTGCGTTCCGCCTTCCACGACCACGGTATTCTCATAGCCGGCGGCCTGGAACTGGTCGGCGGCCTTTTGCGCCCGCGCTCCGGAATGGCAGAGGATGTAGATCGGCTCCTTGGCAGGCAGCTCGCCATTCTCGATCCGGCGCTTCGGAGCAAGGGCATCAAGCGGGATGCTGCGAGCTTCCGGCACATGGACTTCGTCGAATTCCAATGGGGTCCGCACGTCGATGACGGCAATCGAGGCGTCCTGGTCGAGCAGGCTCTTGAGTTGTGCAGGAGAAATGTGGCTCATGATGGAAAAGGGAAAGGATTCAGGATCGGAGGGTGGCGATGAGCCGCTGAGGATGCTTCAAAAGGTCGATGGCGTCCAGCACGCTGGTGGTGAGCACGTCGGCGCTCTGCACCGCGGCGACCGAAGCTCCTTCTTTCTGCAGGACAGCGATTCCGAGCGCAGCGGCCTCCAGCATCAGGCGGTCGTTGCGACCATTGCCGATGGCGACCACCCCGTCCGCGCCGAGGTCGCGGACATACTCCAGCTTCGTTTCCGCCTGAGCCTCGGAAGGAATGATGGTGAGCGAGATCGGCAGCCCGTCTAGCTGCGCCGCAGCGAGACCGTGGGTATCGGCGGTGATGACGTGAAGCCGGAAGCTCTTCGCAAGGCACCGCAGGTCCTCCCTTACCCCGAGATGAAGCGCACCGTCCACGGCGAGTGTCCCGTTGTAGTCCATGACGATGTGCTCCAGCGCCAGCCGGTCAAAGCCGGGAATGTCGATCTCAATCATCTCTAACAATCTTGGTTCTTAGCGTCGCGCAATGCCGTGCAGCGCCTGGATCAGCGCATCAACGTCCCCGCGGTTGTTGTAAAAGGCGAGCGACGGGCGCACCGTCCCTTCGATGCCGAAATGCCGCACGGCCGGCATGGCACAATGGTGGCCGGCGCGAACGGCGATGCCCTGCCGGTCAAGTTCCTTGGCAATGCGATCGTTCGGGATACCGGGAATGACGAAGCCGAAGACGCTCGCCTTGTTCGCCGCGGTGCCGATCTGGCGGATGCCGTGCACCGAACGCAACGCATCCTCCGCGTACTCCAGCAACGAGTGCTCGTAAGCAGCCAGCGCTGGAATGCCGAGATTGATGAGGTAATCGATCGCCGCCCCCAGCCCCACCACACCTGCGATGTCCGGCGTGCCTGCCTCGAATTTTTCCGGTGGTGCGTTGTAGATCGTCTTCTCGAAGGTCACATCCTTAATCATGTGTCCCCCGCCCTGCCACGGCGGCATCGCCTCAAGCAGGTGCGACTTCCCATAAAGCGCGCCAATCCCCGTGGGACCGAAGACCTTGTGACCGGAGAAGACGAAGAAGTCCGCGTCCAGCGCCGTCACATTGATCGGAAAATGCGGGGTCGACTGCGCCCCATCGACCAGCACCGGAATTCCCCGGGAGTGAGCCATGGCAATGATCTCCTCGATCGGGTTCACCGTGCCCAAGGCATTCGACACATGGGTGACGGAAACGATCTTGGTGCGATCGGTCAGCAGCCCCGGCAACTCTTCTAACAGAAGCTCGCCGCGATCGTTGATCGGGATCACCCGCAAGGTCGCGCCGACCTGACTCGCGAGCAACTGCCATGGCACGATGTTCGCGTGATGCTCGAGCTGGCTGACCAGGATCTCGTCGCCTTGACTGACGTTCTGGTGACCCCAGCTCTGTGCGACGAGATTGATCGCCTCGGTGGTGCCGCGGACGAAAACGATCTCCTTCGCATCCGCCGCGCCGAGGAACTGGCGGACCTTCTCGCGGCCGCTTTCGAAGAGTTCGGTCGAGCGAGCCGCCAGGGTATGCGCGGCACGATGGATGTTCGAATTGTCGCGCGAATAGAAGCGGGAAGTCGCATCGATCACCGATTGCGGCTTGTGCGTGGTGGCGGCATTGTCGAGCCACACCAGCGTGCTGCCATTCACGTGCTGCTGGAGCGCCGGGAAGTCCTTGCGGACGCCATCGATATTGAACTCCGGCAAGCCCGACAGCGGCGATGGCTGCGTGCCGAAGGACGTGAGCCGCAAACCCGGCACATCCTTCAGGAAGTAGAAGTCCGGCTCTAGCAGATCGGATCCGGTTCCGGGTAGCCCCGGATGATCGGCGGCTTTTGTCGGCGGGGATGACACCCGCGAGCCAAGGCCCTGGGTATAGAATGACGGCTCGCCGAATTCATGCGAAGCACCATCACCCGGGCGATGCGTGCCGCTCGGCGGTTCCTTGTCCTTCGCCACGGGCTCGGGATCCGCCGCGACCACCGTGGGATGCACCGGCGGTGCGGCTGCCGAGGACGCATGCGGAAAGCCACCGGAGAGCGAGATGTCCCGTCCGCCCTTCGAACTCCCGGATGATCCCAGCGGGTTCGAGGACGGCAGTTCCGCCGGCAGGCCCGCGACGGTATGCGGCACCGAGACCGGCGCGGACGGCAGTTTCGATTCCGACGGGGCGCCGGAGAAATACTCATTGGCGAGCCGCGAGACCAGTGCCGTCCCGAAGTCATCGGCACCGAGGTCCACCGGCAGGGCCGCTGAATCAAGCCGTGGGATAGACATATTCGTGATAGTTGCCGATGGAGACATCGTCGAGGACGGCCAGTGCATCCTCGCCCAGCTTCGCGAGCGAGAAGTAGCGGGTCACGAGGTGCGAGGCGATCGAGTGCTCGTTCGTGCCCATGTAGCGGACGGAAAGGCCCGGCTCGATCTCACCGGCCACCCCGGCTTTCTGCAAGCCCACCACGCCGCGCTGCTTTTCGCCCACGCGCAGCAGCAGGATGCTGGTCTTGCCCTCCTTGATCGGCAGCTTGTCGCTCGGGATGAGCGGAATGCCGCGCCAGGTGAGGAACGGCGAGCCGAACAGCGTGATGGTCGGCGGCGGGACACCGCGGCGGGTCGCTTCCCGTCCGAATGCCGCGATGGCCTTCGGATGCGTGAGGAAGAACGCCGGCTTTTTCCACACGAGCGAAATGAGTTCGTCCAGATCGTCCGGCGATGGCGGCCCCTTGCGCGTCTTGATGCGCTGGGTGGGGCTGACGGTGTTCAGCAGGCCGATCTTGGGATGATTCAGCAACTCGTGTTCCTCGCGCTCCTTCACCGCTTCCACCGTCAGGCGGACCTGCTCGCGGAGCTGGTCGATCGCGTTGCTGTAGAGATCGGTGATGCGCGTGTGCGTGCGAAGTACGGTTTGTATCGTACTAAGGTGATACTCGCGGGGATCCTGCTCGTAGTCGATGAAATCGGTCGGCAGTTCTGGCTCGCCATCGTCCACGGTCAGGAGATCGACGGTCACCCCCTCGGAGTTCTGCCTCACGCGGTTGACGCGATAGACCCCGCCATCGACATCCACCCACGGCAGCAGGAGGTGTAGCCAGCGTGGCGTGATCTCATCCCACTGTGGCTGGGTGACGGTGGCGGTGGCCAGGTTTCGCGCGGCTTCGGCGCTGACGCTGAGACGGACGGGAAGATCGACTGGATCAGGCATGGTGATGCGGGGAGATTGTTGTTAGAATAGTGAAGCGGAGAACGGCCCTTGCGGCCGTACTGCGGAACCATGGTGAGATCCTCCGGATGCCGGTCGGATCGATTCGCTGATAGGCTTGGGCCACCCGTGGACGGATGCGGCTCACCGGCCTGCTTTCGCCTCCATGAGTTTGGTCGGCGGCACCCGTCTCGCCAAAAATAGCCGGGTATCCTCGTGGACTCTCCAGCTATCGCGAAAGCAAGCGCTCAGGAAGCCTGAGTTGACCGCCGTTCCCTTGTCAATGCCATGCACGACCTTATTCCTACTTTTTGACAGAAATGACACTTCCACGCGATCCCAAGATCCCTTGACTCCCTCCCGGTCGAGAGGGGCGCGGCAGAAGTATTATCAACCACAATCCTTTTAACTACGGGGCGTCGCACCAAGCTCAACAGGAGCCAAAGCGCCGATTATCCTCCGTCGCGAGCCGAGCTTCATGGTCAAAAGCGAACTTTATGAAAAAACTTCTTGAACTCCCACTCGTTAGTCGGCATTAGTCCGCCCGTCAGCCGCAAACCGGGTCCGATGAGCAGACCGGCAAGCGCTTCGGCCACCCCAAGCAGGGGAGCATAGTTGGCATGGTGCCGCGATACGCGGGACGGGGATGAGGCCCCGACCGTAGCGGCAGATCGAAACACACTCTCCTGCACCACCGATGAAATTTTTCCCGAACCGGCCCGTCAGCCGATCTGCCGTCTCGCTTGAGGCAAGTGCAGCCTGTTGCTGTTGTTAGGCACCGTCGTGACTTTCCGGTGATCCACCGGATGGATTCGCGGTCAACGGGCGATGTTTTGGGTTTCATCGCCAGTTGATCGCTCTGAAGCCACGGCGGGCGCGGGCTTCTTGGGTTCTCTCGAGCCCGCCGTGGCTATCCTCAGCTGGATCACCGATTAGCGGCGTTTAGCGCCTTCCCGTTCGCGATCCCGGGTCATCTCCGACCCATTCTGCTTCCCATCTTACCGGCCTTTTTTTGCCCAAAACCGATACCTTACCATGCTGCTCTACAAACTTCAGCTCCTCACTCCCGGCCAGTCGACCCGGCGTGCAATGAGCGCGCGGCTCCTTGCCGGAGCTCAACCGGACGCCTTCGTGACCCGCGTCCGTCACCGCCGGTTGCCGGATGCCAGCGAGGCTCCGGTCCGCCGCTTCCGCAAGGTCGCCTGATTCCCCACCTCTCTAAAGATCCCCATGTACCGCACACACCATCACCACAGCCTCCGGCTCGCCATCATCGCCGCCGGACTTGGCGCAGGAGTTTCCCACGCCGCCGTCCTCCCGAATCCCACTGCCGCCCTCTACGACAGCAATCTCAAAGGCCTCGCCAACGACGGCGGAACCGGCGGCAGCCAGTCCGGCATCACCGCGCTCGACGATTCCCATCACGTGCAGGGCCTCACCTTCAGCATCGCCTTCACCCCGACCGCCACTGACCTCGACGTTCCAGCCAACGCCCGCACCGTCTTGCTGATCGAAATTGGCGGCACTTCAAACGGTTTCGGACTCTACCTCGTGGACGGAGTGCCGACAGTGCTCTCCAAGCAGAGTTCCAACGACGTCACGGTGCCCGCATCGTTGAACGACACATCCCTGCCCGCCATCGCGGTGCAGAGCCCGATCGGCAAGCTGAATGCCGGCACCGCCTATTCGTTTTCCGCCTCTTGGAATCACCTGGGCACCCTGGAACTGAGCGTGACGCCGGACGGCGGCTCCGCCGTGGTTTCCTCCCATGCGATCTCGGGAACGGTCGGCAATTGGTCCGGAGGCGATACCATCAACGTAAAGACACTCTCGGTCGCAAACGCCGGCGGCCTGGCTGGGAATAACGCCGGCAACGTGCTCGGGTCTCCCTTCGACGTTCACAATGCCTCCAGCTTCGCCGGTTCCGTAAGCCGGGCCCTGTTCTGGAATGTCTCATCGGTGACGCCGCAGGTCTCTACGGCACCTGCCGTACTTGGCTTCGAGGCGACTCCCCTCCCCTCCACCGGGAAGGTCCGGCTCCACTGGCGGGTTACTCAAGGGGGAGCACCCGCGGCGACCAGCCTGGTGATCAAGTCCGGCGAGACCGTCATCCACACGCCGACCACGCTGGAGAACTTCGCCGACGTGGATGCCAGCGGTGCAACCGACTTCACCCTCAGCGCGACGAACGCAACTGGCACCACCACGGGTAGCGCCAGCGTCGCCGCCGAGACCGCCTTCTCCGCCGCGGTTCGGACGGATGCCCCGGTCGCGTGGTTCCGCTTCAACGATCAGACCGGCTCCCAGCTCATTGCCGACTCAGCGGAGAATGCCACGCCCCACAACGGCCGGATCTTCGGTCAAACGATTAGCGGCAGCAGCGGCTTCGTCGATGGTGCGGCTCTCTTCGACGGGGGCAATGGCATCATCTCCAATACCATCCTCGACCCCGGCAACCTGACTACCGGCTTCACCGTGGAAGCGGTCCTCCGTCGCGCTCCGGGAGTGGTCGGCGGCAATCCGGTGGTACTCGCTCAACGCGGCTCGACCGGTCGCTTGTTCCTCACTTCCCCCGCGGATGGCAAGCTCATCTCCGATATCGGCGGCGGTGAAGCGAAGCACTCCGATGGCAAGCTCCACGACAACCAGTGGGCGCACGTCGCCGTGGTAGTGGATCGCCAGCACACCGAAGTGCGCTGGTATATCGACGGCGTGCTCGCCGGCTCCAGCGCGGATGGACAAAATCCTGACGGCTCCACATTCAATTCGAACTTTACCGTCGAGTCCGCGACCGGCGAATGGATCATCGGTCTGGGGAAGGCGCTCGCCGGCAATCACTGGAAGGGTCACATCGACGAACTCGCGGTCTATGACCGGGTGCTCGATGATCCAAATGGCGACACCAATCACGCGGACTCGCGCATCGCCATCCACCGCGACGCCTGGTGGAGCGAAACCGCCGGACTGCTCGATTTCAGCGCCTCCAAGCCACTGGTGAACTCGAGGGATCCCGTGCAACTGATCACCAAGGTCGGTGCGGATATCACATCCGTCACCATCAACAACAACGTCGGCAACGTGCCGATCGTCAATGGCACCGCCACCATCACGGTGAATCCCGCGGCCACCACGACCTATCAGGTCACCGCCACCGGCCCGGGAGGCGACATCACCAGCACCGTCTCGGTGACCGCCCTGCAATACCAGGCGCCGATCGTAAAAGGCTTCGCGGCCACCAAGCTCGGCACGGCGGGTCAGGTGCGACTCCACTGGAAAGTCTCCGAAGGCGAAGCGCCAAATCCGACAACGATCAGCATCAAGACGGGCGAAACCGTGCTTCACTCCCCCACCACGCTCCAAGGCTTCGTGGATGTCGATGCCGGCACCGCCAGCGACTTCACCCTCACCGCGGTGAATGAAACCGGAACGACTCCCGCGAACACCTCGCTGGATGCCGAGAACGCCTTCTCGACCGCGGTGCGAGAAGACGCACCGGTCGCATGGTTCCGCTTCAATGAACCCACGGGCACCGAACTCTTCGTGGACTCCGCCGACAATGGCGCTCCCCACAACGGCCGGCCCACCGGCACGCCGGTGAGCGGCGTGGAAGGCGTCGTGGACGGCGCGATCTCAATCGATGCGAATGGCGGCGTGGTCACCGACTTCATCCTGAATCCCGGACAGCTCGATCCCGGCTTCACCATCGAAAGCGTGGTTCGTCGCGATGCGGCAATCAACAGCCTGAACCGTGCGATTGTCAGCCAGTCCGACTCCAATGGCACCGGCCGCGTGCTGCTCGGCGTATCCGATTCCACCGGCACACCCCGCACCTATCTGGGCCAGGGCGTGCGCAAGGATGCGGATGGCGATCTCGCCGCGGAAACCTGGGCCCACCTCGTGGTCGTGGTGGATGCCCTGAACACGGAGATCCGCTGGTATCTGGACGGCGAATTGATCGGCTCCACGAAGGACGGCACGAATCCCGACGGCAGCGCCTTCGACCCGAACTTCATCTTGGAAGCCTCCGAGGGTGCCTGGAACATCGGGGTTCAGAAGACTCTCGCCGCCGATCTGTGGCGCGGTGAGATCGACGAGGTCGTAATCTACAACAGCCTGCTCGACGATCCGGATGCGGACCCTCTAACGCCCGACTCACGCATCGCTGCGCACCGAGCGGCCTGGTGGAGCCAGACCTCCGGCGTCATCCAGTTGAGCACCGCGGCAGCGACGCTCAATGCCGGCCAATCGACCGACCTCACCATCAAGGTCGGACCCGACATCACCTCGGTCAGCATCGATCAGGGCATCGGCGATGTCACGCTGGTGAATGGCAACGCAGTGGTTCCGCTGAACCCCACAGCCACCACCACCTACACCATCACCTTCAGTGGTCCCGGCGGCACCTTCACGCAAACCGTCACGGTCACCGTGACAGAGCCTCCATCGATCACTCCGACCGTCGTCTCAAGTGTGATCGTGGGCAGTAACTTCGTCCTGAATTTCACCGGCTCACCCTCCACGACCTACGCGGTCCGCGGCTCCGTCACTCTGGCGGACTTCAGCGAGGTTCTGGACCCCGTCACGACGGATGCCAGCGGTTCCGGCACCGCGACCATTCCGATCACGCCGGGAACCACACCCGTCCGCTTCTTCCGCATCGAGGACCTCCCGTGAGTCCATCCGCTTCCCATCCGACATGACTTCCCGCTCTTCCAGACCGACCTCCAACAAGGGATTCGCCCTGGTGGCTTCGATGATGCTGCTCGTGCTTCTGCTCGTGCTGTCGGTCGGCCTGCTCTCTCTGTCCGCCATTAGCCTGCGGGCGTCCTCGCACGAGACCCTGCTCCTGCAGGCCCGCGCGAACGCCCGCCTCGCCCTGCAGCTCGCGATCGGCGAGCTGCAGGCAAGCGCGGGACCGGATCAGCGGGTCACGGCACCGGCCTCGATCCGCGACAAGAGCGCCCAGCCCCACCTCACCGGCGTGTGGGATGGCTGGAAATGGAAGGGCGAAGGCAACGCTCCGGACTGGAAGAAAGAGAAGACCGATCGTTTCCGTGGTTGGCTGGTTTCCTCGCCCGATTCGCAGCGGACGGGCGAGGAAACCTACGCGGACCACGAGCCACAGGGGGAGAGCATCAAGCTGGTCGGCGGCGACGCGGAGACGAAAGCCGAGCTTGTTAGCATCGATGGATCTCAGCAGCAACGCTTCGCCTGGGCTGTCTTCGATGAAGCGCAGAAGGCCTCCATCTCCTTGCCTCACGGCCACAAGACGGAGACCTTTGCCGACTCCTACGACCGTAGTAGTGCAGCCCCGCGCCTCGGATTCGATGCGGTGGAGAAATGGGAGACGCTCGCGGATGAGAAGAATGATCCGGCAAAGCTTCTCACGATCGCCCAAACCCGCCTCGCCGGATTGGATGAAAAGGACGCCGGCTTCCACGACCTCACCAGCGGCAGCCTCGGGCTGTTGACCAACGCCGCCGACGGCGGCTGGCAGCAGGATCTTTCGCGCTTGTTCGACGCCCCCGCGCTGCCGACCGATTTTGCATCGCGCTTCATCTACTCCAGCCAAGCCACGCCGCTGGTCCCGCTGCCAACCCGCTTCAACGGGGCAAACCCGCTGCCGAGCCCTGACCCTTCCTGGTCGCTGCTTCATTCGCACTACCGCTCCTTCACGAAGCTCTCCGGCAGCACGCGAGCGATCGACGCCTCGGTCGGCTCCGTCACTGCCCGGCCGAACGCTGCCACCGCGGCCTCCCAACTACTCCGACACAAGGCTTTCACCGAACAGCAGCTCGCGCCGGTCATCGCCAAGGCGCAGTTCGTCTTCAGCCTCGCCTTCGGCTACAATGGCGAGACCCTGGACAACATGTGGTCCGATGGAAGCGCCCGCAAAACTCCGGCCAACCAGCGCGACGAATACATCACATGGGTCGTTATCGATCCGGTCATCACGCTTTGGAATCCCTACAATGTTCCGATGCGCTTCACCGGCGCACGCGTCGAGCTCTACCGCATTCCCCTTGCCTTCCGCATCTACAAGAACGGCCAGCTCATCAACACCGAGTACACGAAGCTGACAAACGCTCACACCCAGGAAGACTTCAAGACCCGCCAAGCGCGCTTCTACCGCCTGAACATCTTGCCCGAGGACGGCGTGGACGAACGCATCCTCGCTCCCGGCGAGCACGTCGTCTTCACCGCGCACAATCACAAGATGCATGGCGGTCATGACTACAATCTAACGGGCGTCACGCTTCGTCCCGGCTTCCATCCACCGGCGGGCAATGCCAGCGACCCCGAAGTCGGCGGCGTGACCACGCAGAATATCTTCGTCAACTCGAACGGTGCCTCGTCCGGCAAGGACTACGGCAAAACCGTCCGCACCATCGCGGTGAAAGCCGGTGACCGCATCCAACTCGAAGTGAAGGCCGAGCGCGCGGGCATCGACAACTTCAAGGAGACCGGCGGCAAGGAGGTGACCGGCTTCCTCAAATACTATCTCGGCGGCGGCAATGTCTCGCGCCTGTTAGGAGGCGTCGAGTTGGACTACGGCGACCGCGAGGGCGAGCTGCTGCCGTATTACCCGAAGGAAGACCTGCCGACCATCGTGGTGAATCCGGACATCCCGAAAGGCAGCACCGGCGGCTTGAATCCCGCCCGCCACGCGCTGCGCTTCAAGGAGCCGTTCCTGATCGCGACCTTCCAGGAAAAGACCGAGCGCGACTCGCGTTTCGGCTCCCGCTCCTGGATCAACAACGCACCGCTGAATTTCTATGCCTCCGAAGGCATCGATCAGACCGAGGACTTCTCCCATCACCAGTATGAACTCAAGTGGGAGGTCATGACCGACTGGCCGCCGAACAGTCCGACCATCGAAATCAGCAACAACGACAACCGCGGCTACGGCGGGCCCGGCATCTACGCGCAAAGCGGCTCCGAGTTCGCGACCTTCGCCAGCCTTCCGCTCGGCCCCGCGCATTCGCTGGCACAGCTCCGCCACGCGCCGCTCAATGCCGGGGGCCAGCTCCCACTCACCAGCCAGATCGTCGCGAACTCCTTCGCCCCGCCGCTGCTCGGGAACGACCGCGTGAAGACCAGCGCAGGTAGTCGCACCTACCTCGACCACTCGTATCTCGCGAACAACGCACTGTTCGATTCGTGGTTCCTTTCCACTGCGGCGGATCATCCGGCGCTGTCGGGAAGCGACGAGCGGACATCGGAGGATTTGCTCGACGGCTTCTTCACCGATGGAAAGCAACTGCCGAACCAACGCTTCCTCCCTTACACCGGTGGCGCGGACAAGGACGAACTGGTCACGCAGCTCGTCGCTTCAAACGAAGCCTACCGCGAGATCGCCGCGCACCTTTGGATCGATGCGCCGTTCAACGTGAACTCGACTAGCGTCTCCGCTTGGCAAGCGCTGCTCGCGTCGAATTTCGGGTCACCGGCTCCGATCATTACGGATGGCTCGCAGAAACTTCACGAAGGCGAGGGTCTCTCCGTGCTGCGCCACTCCCACGCTGCGGCCGTCGACTTCGAGTCCGCGGGCGGCGGTCTGGATGGCGAACACGCGAAATGGAACGGCTACAGGCGCCTGACCGCCGAACAGATCGAGAAGCTCGCCCAAGAGATCGTCACCGAGGTGAAGCAGCGCGGCCCGTTCCAGTCGCTGGCCGAATTCGTGAACCGTCGCCCAGGCGAAGGTGATCTCGCCCAGAACGGAGCACTGCAAGCAGCGATCGACCGCGCCGGGCTTAATGACGCAGTGCGCGATGCCATTCACGACCTAGGCAACGGCAACACCGCCGACGGAGCCCCCGGCGTGATCAACCAGGCCGACCTCCTCACCCCGCTCGCACCGCAGCTCGTGGTCCGCGGCGACACCTTCCGCATCCGCACCTACGGCGAGGCCGCCGATGACCGCGGCTCGAAAGTCCGCGCCTGGGCCGAGGCCACCGTTCAGCGCGTCCCGGATTTCATCGATCCCACTGACAAGGCCACTGCCACTCCCACTTCCGTCGTCAACCAAAGCTTCGGCCGCCGCTTCGAGCTGGTCTCGTTCCGCTGGCTGAAGCCCGGAGAACTCTAACACCACACACGTCATGAAGCACATCGCCGCCCTCATCGCCCTCGCCTTCCCACTGCACGCGGCTCCGGAGAGCCGCAGCATCCAGGCCTCCTTCTACTGCTTCCAGTATGCCCCGGGCATCCAGTCCATCGAGGTGCCCGATGGCGGAGCGGGCCAGTCCGTCCGCCTTTCCACCGCGAACATTACGCCCGCCGTGTCCCTGACCCTGTCCGGCAACGACGCGCTCGTTTTCACCAGTGGAGACAAGACCAAGCCCGCCGCTCGCGTGACCGTCCCCGGTGAACTCGGCAAGGCACTCATCGTCCTGATGCCCGCACCCGCCGGCAGCCCGGAGCCCTACCGCGGCTTTGCGCTGGACTACACTCGCGACCGTTTCCCGCTCGGCACCTACCGGCTGGTCAATGTTTCGAAGCACCCCATCCGCGGGGCGATCGGCCGCAGCTACGCCGAAGTGCAGCCTGGCGGGGTCGCGGGTCTCGAACTTCAGGGCGATGAGGGCGCGACTCAGGGGGTGAAGTTCGAGTTCAATGAAAAGGGCAAATGGAACCGTCTCACCGAAACCCGTGCCGCCGTCCGCCGCGACCGGCGCTGGCTGGTCTGCGTTTATCAGGATCCCACCACCCAACGCATGAACCTCCGTAGCATCCCGGACCGGGACTATTCCGTCACCCCTCCGACCGCGACCGCCGCCCTTTCCGAATGAAATTCTCAACGACCATCACCATGAAATCGAACTACATGCTCATCGGCCTGCTGGCCGCCCTCGCCATCCCTGCCCACGCGGAGCGGAAGCCGAATATCCTGCTCATCGTGGCCGACGACCTCGGCTGGGGCGAGCTCACCTCGCAAGGCTTCACCAAGGACATCCCCACGCCGAATATCGACAGCATCTCGGCGAATGGCGTGCGCTTTACGAATGGCTACGTGAGCGGACCGTATTGCAGCCCGACCCGCGCCGGCCTGCTGACCGGTCGCTACCAGCAGCGCTTCGGCCACGAATTCAATCCCGGGCCGCCGACCGAGGCCAATACCTCCGTGGGGCTCTCGCTCCAGGAAACGACCATTGCCGATCGCCTGAAGTCCGCTGGCTACGCCACCGGCTGGTTCGGCAAGTCGCACCTCGGCAACACCCCGGAGTTCCACCCGCAAAAGCGCGGCTTCGATGAATTCTACGGCTTCCTCGGCGGTGCCCATGGCTACTTCGATGGAGGAAAGGGCGACAACGCCGTGCTCCGCGGCACCGAGCCGGTGAAGGAAACCGGCTACCTCACCGAGACCTTCGCCAACGAGGCCGCGTCCTTCATCGAGCGGAAGAAGGACCAGCAGTGGTTCGTCTACTTGCCCTTCAATGCGGTCCACGCACCGCTCGACACGCTCGCGAAATACGACGAACGCTTCGCTTCCACCAGCGATCCGAAGCGCCGCAAGTTCGCCGCATTGCTGTCGGCGCTCGATGATTCCGTCGGCACCGTTTTGAACAAGGTCCGCGACCTGAAGCTCGAGGAAGACACCGTGGTCTACTTCATCAGTGACAATGGCGGACCCACCCCATCGATCACTTCCGGCAACGGCCCGCTTAAAGGCTACAAGGCGCAGACCTCCGAGGGCGGCATCCGCGTGCCCTTCGCCATCCAGTGGAAGGGCAAGATCCCTGCCGGCAAGATGGAAGACCGCCCTGTCATCCAGCTCGACCTGCTGCCGACCAGCCTCGCCGCCGCCGGCGTGGAGATCGACCCCGCATGGAAGCTCGATGGCGTGAACCTGCTGCCCTACCTGAAGGACGGCAAGGCCGAGGAACCACACGAAGCCCTGTTCTGGCGCTTCGGCCAACAGATCGCCGTCCGCAAGGGCGACTGGAAGCTGGTGAAGTCCGCCGCTGACGGCAACACCCGCGCTGGCGCAGGAGCCGCAAGCACGGAAGGAGCGAAGCTCTACAACCTGGCCCAAGACATCGGGGAGAAGAACGACCTCGCTGCAAGTAATCCGGAGAAGGTGAAGGAACTCTCCGATGCCTGGAACGCGTGGAACGCTACCTTGGTGGATCCGAAATGGACGCCGGGCGGGAAACGTCGCAATGCCAACCGCCGCGGCGAGGCGACCAGCAATGCCACGCAAACTGGCCCATGGAAGTCCGGCGATGAACTCAGCAGCCAGGAGTCGCCCGACATCGCAGGCAAAGGCTTCACCGTCGCCGCCGAGATCGAAGGTGAAGCGAACGACGGAGTGATTGTCGCCCAAGGTGGCAACTCCCGCGGTTATGCGCTCCACATCGCCGAGGGCAAGCTGGTCTTCTCCGTGCGCAACGACGGCGACCTGTCTTCAGTGGTGGCCACCGAGCCCCTGTCCGCCGGCACTCACAAGGTCGAAGCCGCGGTCGATCCCAGCGGCCAGGTAAAGCTCACGGTGGATGGCAAGCAAGTCGGCGAAGGCAAGCAAGTCGGCGAAGGCAAGCTCGCCAGCCTGATCGCCCGCCGTCCCGGCCAAGGCCTGACGGTTGGCAACGACGGCGGTGCCCCGGTCGGCGAATATGCCGCACCGCATACCTTCAAAGGCAAGGTGACGAACGTCACCGTCAAGACACTCTAACTGCCGGTCTTCGGAGAGAGATTTGTTCTGTTATAGTAAAAAAGACCAGGGGTGCCCGGCTCGGGCACCCCTGGATCTTTATACCACATCCACAACCTGGAAAATCTTCAGACGGCAACCGCGACTCGCGGGCTGCGTTCGAGCTCGTTCACCAACCGTGCCGCCAATGCAGAGGTGTGAAGGCGCAACTCGGGCACCGCGGTCACTTCGAAATAGCGGGCACGCAGCAGCGGGCCGGTCACATAGAGCCATTCTAGCGGGAAGCCATCGCGGCTGATCGCGCGGTAGTCGGGATGAATCTCGGCACCGAGCCGGAATTCATCCGGCACGAGGAAGCCGCGACGCAGCAGGTTCGTGATCAGCGGTTGCTTGATCGTGGTGATGTCGCGTGCCGGGCCGGTGGCATCGATGATGTGATCCGCGTCGAGCCAGCGCGTCAC
The DNA here is from genome assembly GCF_025950235.1 of Luteolibacter arcticus. Lineage (NCBI taxonomy): Bacteria > Pseudomonadati > Verrucomicrobiota > Verrucomicrobiia > Verrucomicrobiales > Verrucomicrobiaceae > Neoluteolibacter > Neoluteolibacter arcticus. The sequence goes on from NZ_JAPDDT010000004.1 coordinate 64,501, forward strand.
CGCAGCGCGATTGCGCGGGGCCAGACCGAGACGCAGGCGACCGTCCTTGTTCTCCACCGACACGATCGTGCCGCGCTTCAGGTCGAGCTTGCCCTCGTCGATGAGGTTCTGGAAGGCATGGAAAGTAGCCGGCGCACACTGGTGACGATGGACTTCCCAGAATGGACTGATGAAGCGGAGGAATTTCCGCCGGTCTTTCGAAGACATCTCCTGCCACAGCGACGGCGTGGCCGGCCGGAGCGCGGCGAAAAGGTCGCGCCAGTCGCCGCCCTCCGCATTGTGACGGGCAAGCGCCCGGCGGAATAGCCGCAAACTGCGCCGCAGGTTAGAGTCAGGAAGCTCATCGAGTTCCGGTGGCAAAACCGGCGACGCGCTTTCATAAGGACGCGGCAGCAGGCCATTGCGGGAGATCGCGTGGATGGCTGCGGGCGTACCGCGGCGCTCCAGTTCAAGCACGGCATCGATCATCGTGAGCCCGGTGCCGATCACGAGCACCGTCTCGCCTGCCTTCACCTTGTCGAAGCTTGAGGTCTTGCGCGCCGGCAAGGTATGCTCGGCCCAGATCGAACCGGCAAAGGCGGAGCCTTGGTTGCCGGTGGCGAGCACCACCCGCGAGCACATCAGCGCGGTCTGGTCCTTCAGGGTCAGCACCGCGACGCTACTGTTGGGGTTGGTCTGCACGTCGATGACCGCGCGATGATCCACACGCAGATTGGGACAATGCTTCTGGGCCTCCGCCAGACAGTGCTTGATGTAGTCGCCGTAAATGCGGCGCGGCAGAAAATCCTCCGGCGTGATCTGCTCGCCGAGCACCCGTTGCGCGAACTTGAAGAAGTGATCCGGATCGTCCTGATAGGCGCTCATCCGGCGGGCCGGGATGTTCAGCAGCGCATGCGGGTCATCGCGACGATACGCAAGCCCCGGTCCAACATCCCCGCTTTCCTCGAAGAGAATCACCGGACGATCCGGCAGTCGCAAGGCGAGATGGATGGCGGTGAGTGTGCCGCTGAAGCCGCCTCCGATGACGGCCACTGGAGTTTGAATATGGCTCACAATGATCGAATGTATTTAATCTGATAGAGTATTCAGTCAAAAAGCTGTCGGCAGTCCATTACGACGCCGGCAGCTTTCCTTTCCACAGCTCAAGAAGATTGGCGGGCCGGCTTGCGCAGGCGGCGGGCGATTCGGGTCTGCGTGTGGAGCAGGCGCACCAGGAAGCGAGCGACGGAGTGGACCGAGCGAGGGTCGGTCCAATCCGACGGCACGATCAAGCGAAGCTGCCAGCGCTCGTCGGGCTGGACCGGCCTCACATTGATGGAAGACGGCACCGCGATGCGACCGCGGATCGCGGGAATGATCACGCTCACGGTTTCCAAAGCCTGATAGACCGCTGGCGGGATCTCGCCAGCTAGGGTGAATTCCTTCACATCGGCGGACTGGATCTCAATGAGACCGTGCGACGCCTGATCCTTGAACTGATCGGCCAAATGGCCCAGCAGGTCCCACTTGGGTGAACGAATTCTTGTGGACCCAGTTCGCGCCATAGTTCGCGCTGATGGGGTAGTACTCGATGGGAGTGTTGCCCGTGATGCCGGCGACGGTGAGGTCCTCATCGAAGGACTTCCAATCCATGCCGAGCGCGAAAGTCTGATAGAAAGTATCCGTGCCCGGCAGATCGAAGAGGGCGCGCAGCCCGAAGACCTCCCCGCGACCGGCCACCGCCGCGCCGCCCAAGGTGGAAATGTCACTGTCCTGCTTGGTCGCATGGAACATCAGGCTGACGCCGTCGGAAACGCGCGCCAGGTAGTAGCCGGAATAAACCAGCGCATCGTCCGGATTCTCCGGCGCGATCTGGAAATCGAGACCCAGCGTGTGACCGCGCTGGAACATGTTGCCGTAGCTGAGCGAAGCATTGAGGCGCGACTGCGTCGTGTTCGGGCTGTAGCGGTTGTTCACTTCCAGCGAGCCGTGCAGCGGCGACTTGTCCTCGACCTCGAGGTCCACGTCAAAGGTGCCGGGCTCGACGCCGGGGCGGAGCTGCGGCTTTACAGTGCGGTCGGGAAGACGGTTCAGCGCGATGATCTCGGCCTTCACCTTCTCGAAGTCCGGCACATTGCCCTCCGCAAGCGAAGGGATCTCGGTCTTGATGCGACTCGGCAGATGGTAGCGCGCTCCCGTCACCCGCAGCCGGCCGATGGTGCCCTCCGTCACCTGGAGGCGGATGATTCCCAAACGGGGATCCTGCGATGGGATCTGCACCGTGACGGTCTGATAGCCCTTGTCGCGATAGGCCTTCTCAAGCGAAGCGCGCGCCTGCTCCACATCGCCTGCGGTGCGGCCGGGTCCAAGGAACGGATAGACCGCTTCCTCGATCTCCAGCGGCGAGAGCAGCTTCGATCCCTGCACGCGATACTCGCGTACCAGCAGGGTCATCTCCTCCTGCGCGGACGCTGGTAGCAGCCCCGCGACGACAATCGAGATTCCCAGCACGGCCACACGGACCGGCCGGGATGGGCGCGGGGGGAAAAATGATGAGGATGTTTTCACAACGGTTGTCTCGATGCCGCCCCGAGCTCGGAAGAACTTCCTGCTCGCGGGTAAGATGGGACAAAGGGTGGCCCTGACGGGCCGCGAAGAATGTCAGGGGAGGAAAGCCCGGGAGCCGTCCGCGCAAGGAGGAGGTGGAGCGCGGCCCGGTCCCGGGGCGATCGATCGATCACTTGAAGGTCACGATGCCGCCGTCTTCGAAGCGCTCGACCTTGAGCGTGTCATCGAGAAGGATCCCGCCGCCGGTCGCAGCGTCCGTCTCCAGGATCTGCTCCTTCAGCGTATCGACAAACTCCTGGCGGAAGGTGGGTGAAGGATCCGTCAACTTGCCGACCACCCCGTTCACGGGCTCGACGACTCGATTGTACAGCCAGAGGGAGTATTTCCCGTTCTTGATGTTCGCGGGGGTATTATCCACGCCGTTGTACTTGAGTTGGACACCGCGGGTGCTTTGCGGGCGTTGCGCAAGGGTCAGGCCTTGTCCAAGGACTCGTCCGTTCCCGTCACCGGGAGTCACGTAGCCGATGTAGTATCCGCCGGTCGCCGTGATGCCGCGCTCATCGTTCAGGACGCTGTAGGCAGCGGATCCAAGCGTGTAAGTCAGGGCGACCGCAAGGTTGGCACCCGAATTGTAGCCGCCGGAGGCAGTGATGCCGCTGTTGGATTCCGTGCCCCAGGGTGCGTGGCTGTTGACCACTCCCCCGGCAACCCAACCGTTCGGATTGATGGACTTGTTGGAATCGTAGTTGGGGTGGTCACCGTAGATGGGATTTCCCAGTCCATCGTTCCCGTTGGCTGCAGGTGCCTGCGGTTGCCACACGGTGAGGTTGGCCAACCCGGAGATTCCAGTTTCTTGAATGGCACCGAAGCGCTGGCCCGCGCCAGTATTACGGCCGATCGCAAAGACCACCTTGTTGAGGTCCGCGCTATTTCCCGTGAACGACGCGAGGGGCAGGTAACCCGCCGAGTAGAGTTGATTGACCTGCTGGGTGGTGATGTTGTCCGCCGGGAAGCCGGGGCTGGCATAGAAACCGAGTGGGGAGATTCCGACGTTGGTCTCCTTGATCGTGTCGTTATAGGTTCTCGGCGGATTCCCATAGGTCCCCTTGAAAGGGGAAGTCGCATGGAAGTTCGTGGAGAGGCCGAAGTCCACGGTCGAAAGCAGATAGTCCTCCGTATTTTCCGGGTCGATCGGATTGGCCGGGATGGATCCGCTGCCCACGCCGTTGGTTTCATCGAAACGAGCTTCGAAGGTCGGATCGGCAACATGCGCCAGACCCGCCAGCGCTCCGGCGTAGTTGGTGCGGACGATGACGTGCTGGGTTCCATTGATGAACCCGTTCCAAGTGCCGAAGTTGGAGTTCTGGACCGCGTTGGTGATGTTTTGGGACTGGCCGCCAGCTCCCGTGGCACTGCCATCGAGGCCGCGGTAATTCCAGTTGGTGAGGATTTTGCTTAGCGCGCGCTGGGTGGCATTGCGGTCACCATTGGAGGCCGCGAAGTGAATGATGACCGTGCTCGCGGTGGGCGCGGTTCCCTGGGCAGCGACGCGTTCGACAGAAGCGATGGAAAGGGCGCCGAGCGCTGCATATTTGAAAGATTTCATGGTCGATATAAAAGAGGTTATGCTTTGAAGCGAATGGACTGACAAAACGAAGGGATTACGGATTGGTGACCCGGGCGCGGTAGAAGCCGCGCGGCAAGGCGTTTCGGCCGGCGTCGTTATCGACGAGGTTCCAGACCGAGCCGGTTCCGGCCGTGGTGCCTACCTGGATCCATGTGCCGAGCAGATCGTCGTTGTACTCAATGACGTAAGTGCGACCCGCCACCGTCGGCAGCGAGAAGGACTTCGAGACGCCGGGTACCACCACGGGAGCGGGCAGCCTGAAGAACGACGAGCCGCTGTTCGGATTGGTGCCGGCGATCGCCTCGTCAGCATCGCTGAAGCCGTCCCCATCCGAGTCACTATTGCCCGGCACGGTGGCCGCCCGGGTGAAGCTCAGCGCGCCCGAACTGGAGATCGTGAAGTAGCCGATGTAGTTCACCTCCGCAGGATTCCCGTCCGTAGGGCCGCCGGTGTTCGTAAAGATCAAGGGCCGAATTCGCTGCCCCTGCTCCGAAATCACCTTCGATGCTGGTCCAATATCCGAAGTCGAGGCCGCCGGTTCGCGTCTGGACCTGATAATAAAACAGCGCGGTTTGAGCACCTGCGGGAGCTTCTTCCTGGAAGCCAGCATCGGGATTGCTTGCCGTTCTCTCCAAGGCATTGAATCCAACGCTGAGAACGGAAGAAACCTGGGTGTTGAAGAGACTCGCGTGAGCGCTCGCGTTGATCGGATTCCACGCCGTGCTCTGCATCGCAAGGGACGGACGCTTCCGTGTGACATAGCCGGTGTTCTTGTCCGCCGAGTTCCGGCCGATACCACCCCAGAGGACATTGGGACTGGCGTGCCAATTCACAGGGTCTTCGCCCACGAAGATGTTGAACGTCGCAAGGTCCGCTCCGAGATTCGGCACCCCGGGAACCGCGACGGCACTACCCGGTGTGGACGAGATCAGCTGCGAGACCGGCCCGATATTGACCAGATAGGTTCCCGACTGGTTTTGGGGACGTCGGAAGGCCAGGACAAAGTCGCCATCCACCGAGGGGACTACAGGAACCGCGTAGAGGACGGGAGCGGCGAGCCCCAGGAGGAGGCCTGCCAGAACGAGTGGCGCGGACCTTCAATAGTTGATTTTTTTGTATGTTTTAGGAATTTCATGAAAATGGCTGTGAGTTTCGGAGTGCATTTCCGGCAGACTGAATCGCGGGCGGAAGAGGGAGCGCGCTACTGGAATAACAGGCCGCGGAGCGACCTAAGACCGGGCACGGGGACCAACCCGCCTGCGAACAAACGAAGTCCGGGGGATCAACGACAAAACGAGTTGCCGGATCTTGCCGGAAAAGCGGAGCACCGCGGGAAGGCGGGGGTCACGTAAGCGGGATGGATCATTGGAGGAATCGTTGGTTCAGCGGGGTTTCGCAAGATCAAGACAGCTCGCGAGGAGCAGCGACTGTTGCGTCTTGGCTCGTCAGGCAGGCGTCCTGCCGGACTCCGGGAATACTCAGGGACTCCGCCGTAAACGGTGGTCCTTTCCCGAAATGCTGGCTCCCCAGGAGTGGGGTCACCATCGATTCCCATCGCCCTCGGTGCGGGTAAACGGGGCGGCCTTGCGACCGCGGGCGGAATTCATACCTTTCAGGGTGTGATTGCAAGCGGTTTTTTAACCCGACTTTTGATCTGGCAATCAGCAGCCCTTCGTAGAGATCGCCAAGCCAGTGCCTTACAGGCATTCCAGCCCCGGCGATGAGATCGACCCACACCGGTAGCCCCCCTGCCCCGCTCAAGCTCAGGGCTGCTCGACCCTGAGCCGCACGAAGCGGCGCGGCTGCTGGGACACGACGGGAAGACGGCGTGTGACCGTCTCGGTGAGCCCATCGGGGTTCGGCGCGCTTTCCTCACTGCCCACCCATGCCGGGGTGGCATCAGCCCAGCCGCCGACCGTGGTCGAAATCTCTTCGTGGTAATCGAGATCGTGGCTGCCCAGCAAACGGCGGTAGCGGAAGACGAGGTGGGGAGATCCGCTGAAGGTCTCGATGGCAGCCACTGGCAAGCCACTGCGGCTGGAGATGAAGGGATCCATGCCGAACGCGAACTCGAGGAGGTTGGCCACGCCATCGTGATCGACATCGCCGGACGAACTGCCGAGGGCATCGTCCTCGATCTCCCCGAGAGTAAAGCGGAGCGCCTGCCAGCGGTCGAAACCTTCACCGGCCGGAATGCGGATGCCGGTGGACTCGCTGCCGGTAGCAAGGCCGCTGGTGAGATCGTGGCCTTCGGGAATGGTGAAGACGGAGACGATCTGGCCGGTCAGGCGGTCGCGTTGTTCGAAGCGGCGAACCCCGGCGGGAAGATTGTTAGGGATCATCGTCCCCCAACGGCTCGCTTGCCCCGCGACTTCGGATTGATAGAAAGGCGCGTAGTTCGAATCAACGCCCGCGCCGCTATCCTCGACCGGGGTGGCGGCGAGCGGCGATGTGAGGCCGGCTGCATCGGTATAGAGAACCATGAAATTCCGCGCGATGGCCGCGGAGTCGCCGTGAAGCGCGGAACCCTCCGCGCTGCCCGTGCCGAAGGAACGGACCTGGGCAGAGCCGGCGGAAGTCAGGAAATGGAAAGGCACGTCGCCGCCATTGCCATCGTTGAGCAGGATCCGCGGACGCACGGCATTGCCCGGGGTGAAGCGGATGTTGCCGGTCGGCTCGATCACGAACCAGCCGGTGTGGCTGCCATCGGCGCCCGTGGTGAATTCGCCGTGGCGGACACCGAGGTCACCGGGGAGGAAGCGCGGCGAAGCGGTGCTACGCACGAAGGGCCCGGCATTCCCCGTGGCGAAGATCATGTTCCCCGCGCCATCGGTTTCCGGCGGGTCCTCATCGGTGACCATCTGCTGGGCGTAGCGATAGGTGGCGGAGGGCAGCAAGCCATCGATGCGCAACAGGCTGGCATGGGGAACCCGCAGCGTATTCGCCGGGTAGGCACCCTGGATGAAGGACGGCATCACGAGTGAAGCCAATCCTGCGACACGCGTGGGGAAAGCGTGGCTGGTGCCGGTCAAGCCGCTGGCGGACGCCGTGAGCGTGTAAAGTCCGGGCGTCGGGAAAACGAGGTCATTGAAGGTCGCGACTCCGTTCACCGCGGCGCGAGTAACAGTACCACCAAGCACGCCGGGCTGACCGGCGATGGCGAGCGTGATCACACCGCTGAAATTCTCCGCGACGACATCGTTGCGGCCGAGCGCGTGGACGATGACCGGCGAGGCCACCGACCCAGCCTGGGCTGTAGCAGGCGCGGTCGCGATGGCAAGGGACTCGGCAATGACCGGCCCGGCGGTGACCTGGATCTCATCCAGCCGGAGCTGCGCACGCGAACCGCTGGTGCCACTACGGAAATAGTACTTCCAGCGCAGCTCCACGAGCGGCTGGTTGTCCGCGGCGGCCGGCAGCGATACCGGGCCGAGCACGGTGGAGTGAGCGGCGTTGGCGTTGCGGACATACTCCACGGGCGCGCCGCCAGCACCGGGGACATCGAGGAAAGCGGTGACGTTGCCGATGCGATACTGCAGGCGAATGCCGTAGTCGCGTTCGTTCGGCGCGACCGTGCCGCCGGTCCAGCGGACCCGGATGTCCTGGCTGCCGCGGGTGTCCAGAGCGAGCACGGCGGCCCCGACAAAGCCAGCTCCCGGAGTGGTCTGCGGTCTACCGGTATTGATAAAGCCGATGCCGGGCAAGCCGAGGCCATTGATGCGGCTGCGGTCGGTCAGATTGAAGGGAAGCGTCCACGGCAGGTCCATCGGCGTGGCAAGAACCGGGTCCGGCAGATCGGTCTGGAAGAAGCGCATGCTCGGCGGCGCCGTTCCAGCGGGCTCGTTCGAATTCCAGCGCGACAGCGCATACGGGCCTTCCGTGGCGAGCGGGTGGGTTACCTGGAAATCCGCTGAGGTCAGGGCGCTCCACGTGGTGCCGGAGCGGAGCCGCGCTTTGACCGTGGTATTGCCATTGAGGACGATGGACGGGACCGAGGTCTGGACGAGCGAAAGATCGAAGCGGAGGTCGGTGCTGTTGGCGCTCGACTGATGGATCTCCACCGCGATCACGTTGTTGTCGGCGACCAGGAGATTCGGAGGGATCGCGTAGTTGTAAACCGTTAGCTTATCTCCCGCGACGTTGCTGGCGGCGAGGGTGGTGTAGCCGACGGTGCCGGTGGGCATGTTCGAGCGGGCGACTTCGGTGCCGTTCAGATAAACGACCGCGCCATCGTCGCGAACGAGACCCAGCGTCAGGCCGGTGACGGTGGCAGGATTGGCGACGCTGAAGGTTTTCCGGAAGTAGGTGGTGCGATACTTGTCACTGGCGGACGGCCCGTAGCTGACGATGCTGGCTTCGTCGCCGGTGCCGTATCCAAGGGGCGCAGTCCCGATGGCCCAGCCACTGTCGCTGTAGGCGGTAGTGTGCCAACTGGCCGCGGGGAGTGATCCGATGTCGCGATAGCGCCAGGTCGAGCCCATCGGAATGAATGTGGTGGAGGTGGCAACAGCGGAAAGCGCCGCCGAAGAAATACCCCCACCGGGCAAGCGTGGATCCGACCCGTCGAGCGTGAAATAAATCGTGCCGCTTCCCGCAGTGATGGGGACCGCCTGGCCCTTTGAAACACTGCCACCGTGTTGGCTAAGCACGGGCGGGTCGATGGCCGGATAGAAGCTGCGGTTGCGCAGCATCGTGAAGAGATTGGCGGTGCGCTGCGGAAAGAGCCCGGTGCGGATGGTTTGCGCGGCGCTCTCCCAGTTGGCCGGCGTGCGATAGCCCCAGCGGGCGCACTCGGCGATCAAGCTGTCCTGGACTTCCGCCATCCGGGCATTGAGCCGCGCAAGATTGCGGTCCGGAGTAAGCGCACCGTTGTTGAAGAAGTGGCGGTGGATGCGGTCGGCAAGCAGGATCTTGAAGTCGGGATGTCCTTCGGTGACGAGAGCTCCGAAAAGACCGCCTGGACCCGCCGTGGCAGTGGTGTCGAGATTGAGGGCGGAGGTGCGGAGGAAGCCGTCGGCATCGGCCAACCAGAACTTGAAGCCGGGGCCGGGATCGATCGGGCCGGCGCAGCGGTATTCGCTTTCACAGTTGCCGTAGAACCACAGCAGCATGAAGTCGATCAGGTGGGGAACATCGAGACGGCCCTTCACCGCGACATAGGAATTCCGATTGGCGCGGACGGTGTCCCATGAGGCGCGATGCTCGGGGTCGGGCGTGCCGGTGACGAAATTCGCGCCGTCGTTATCGTTGCCTCTGACCACCATGTAGTCGTCATCCGGACCACCGAGGTAGTCGGAGAGGAAATCATCATCGAGGCGCTCGTGGGCATTGTATTGGCCCCAGTAAGTGCCGTTCACGTAGACGTGGACGAAGCGGCCATGGGGATTGAGGCTGCCCATTTCGAGCATCGTGTCCTCGACGAAGCGGTTGGCCATGTAGAAGCCGCGGTCCACCATGTCGTGGTTGCCGGCGGTGAGGTCGAGGGTGTTGATTTCGTCGTGGGCAGCCATGCCCCGGTCGAAGCCGCGGAATAGCGGTGACTCGAGTTTGCTCGCGCCGTAGTCCGAGCGGAAGTTTACCCGATAGCTCTTCTTCGCAAAGTTCGTCCACGAGCCGCCGAAGCGGGTCAGGCCCGCATTGACCTGCAGCGGCGGCGAGCCATCGGGCAGCATCACCTCGATCGAGGCGGGCCGCTCGTTGTAGTCATCGGGAAGAACGGGGACGCTCAGACAGATGGTCGGGAGCTGGGTCAAGCTGCTCCGGAGCCGAGTGGAAAGCACCCCCTGGGTGTAGGTAGAGTTCATCAGCGGCGAACTCATCACGCTGTCGCGGAAGACGTAGGTGTGGGTCACCGAGGGCGACGCGTGGTAGCCGCTGCGGCGGACGGCGGCACGCACGGTCACGCTTCCATTGACCGCGATGGGTCCGGCATAAGGGATGGCAGGCTCGGAGCCATCGGTCGAATATACGAGCTGCGCGGCAGGATCCGACTTGCTGAGCGTCAGCGAAAACGGCGTGTCACGGAAACCTCGGCTGTGGCTAAAGACGGGCGGCTGCAGCCAACCCGAAAGCGCAGTGCCGAGGTTATGCTCGCGCGGCGATGGTTCGAGGAAACCGAGCGTGCCAGCACGGGCTCGGCCATACGCAAGATCATCGAATTGAGCGGGATAGTTCGCAATGGAATCGACGATGCTTCCATTCGGCGCTGCGAGGACGACGGCCTCGCCACCCGCAGAAAGACTGAAGGTGGTGTGGAGGTTACCGGCGGGATCGACGGGCGTGTCGCTATCCGAAGTGAAGACAATCAGGTGGCCGTTCGCCGGAATGACGGTGCCTGCGGGGAAGGTCCATTTCAGCGGAGTCGCTGTCGTGTCGCTCAAGCCGTAGTTCGCGAGATTGAATGGTGTGCCGTTCGGGTTATGGAGTTCGATCCAGTCGGGCTCCTGCCGATAGCCGTCGCTGAGAGAAAAGCGGTTGGCGGCGACGAACTCGCTGATGCGTGGCGGAAGCGACTGGCCATTGACGACGACCGTGACGGCGCGCGTGACCACGACGTCGTGATTCTTTCCAACCAGCAGGTACTCCGTCGTGGCGGTGGGTGAAACCACGAGGGAGCCCGCACCTTGCGGATTCACGTAAAAGCCAGCGGAGCCGACACCGGGATAAAGGGACAGCTCGCGGAGTCCCTCCTCCTGCCAAGCCAGCGTGGACGATTGACCGGACGTGATCTGCGCAGGCGTGGCGGTGAAGCCAGTGAGCCCTGTCTCGGCGGCGGTGAGACCGAAGGCCTGCACCTCACGCAAGCGCAGCCACCATTCGGTGCCGCCGGTGGCTGACGTACGTTCCTTGTTCTCCAGCCCGATCCGGACGTAGCGCGCGTTCACGGGACCTGGCAAGGCGATGTCAAAAATCGCCGAGGTGCCGCTCAGGTGCTTGGAGTAAACCGAATTGCGGTTCTCATCGAAAAGCCGAACGGTCGCATGGGCGAGCCGCTTCTGATGGTCGGCACTGTCGAAGGCAATCGCGCGGATGCTGTAGAGCGAACGGACCTGGCCGAGGTCGGTCTCCCAGTAGCCATCGACGGTCTGCGTGGTGGTCTCGGTGAAGGTCGCGTGGTTGCCGTCGTTGGCGAGGGAGGGCGATGGCAGGTTGTCGGTCAGGCGCACCATGTAGGCGGGCGTACCGAGGGCATAATTGGTGCCCGTCAGCACGCTGACGCCAGCGAACGAAACAATGCGGTCGCCGTAGCTGTTGAGCGCGTTGTTTTCGAGTCCGATGCGGAGGTAACGGGCGCCCGCGGTGCCGGCAGGAATGTCGAAGCCCCACGTGCCACCAACCCCCGGATGGGAAACGGAGGTTGTAGCCAGGGTGTTAGAGTTGGCGTCGAGCAACCGCAGCGTGAGTCCCCCGAGACGGGCCGATGCGGCATCGGCGCGGGCAACCAATTCGACGCGCCGCACCGGACGACTGCGGTCAAGGGTGAGCAGCCAATAGCTGTTCGAGAGGTTCTGCGTTTCGCTGAATGTAGCCGCATTGGCATCGATCGCGAGGGCCGCGGTATTGGTGCCGTTGGTGGACGATTGGGTGACCGTGGCGATCGAGGTAAGGTCGAGCGGGCCGACGGCGGGCGACGGGTCCCCGAGGACGCGCCAATCGGCCAGGGCAATGCGATGATCCCCCACCCCGTTCGTTTGTCCGGCGGGAAGATCGAGCCGAAGCAAACGGGCATCGATCCCAGCCGGCAGGAAGACCGCCCAAGTGCCCCCGGGTTCGACGGCAGTGATGGTGGTCTCGAAGAGAAGCTGGTCACGAAGCCCGAAGACGCGGAGGCGGACGCCATTGAGAATGCCCGCGTAGGCGGCTCCAGCCGGCGCGACGAGCTCGATCCGGCTGGCCCGGACATAGCGGTCCAGTTCCAGTTCCAGGAACGAGCCGGGGCTATTGGCGGTCTCGGTGAAGGTGGTGGGATTGCCATCGATGACCTGCGGCGTGGCAGTGGCCATCGCCAGCAGGTTGAGCGGCTGGTGCGGCGGAATGGTCGCGGGATCCGCCGTGTCAAAGGTCCAGGTGAAGATGGAACTGCGTCCGGCTTGGTCGGTGACTTCAGCACGGGCGTTGTAGAAGTGGTTTGTCAGAAGCGTGGCGGACGAGCTGACCGTGCGGCTCGTCGCGGTGCCGTCAATGGTGAGCGTCGGTGTGATGTCGGCGTTGTTGAGGAACAGCCGGATATTGCCCGGCGCGAGGGCGTTGGGCGCGACCGTGCTGACGTTGAAGCCAAGACCGCCGTTGAGCGGGTGAAAGGTGGTCTTGTCCGCCGGGGTGAGACTCCCGACCAGCGGCGGACGATCGATTGGCGCGACGAGCAACGAAGCGGGCTTTGTGCCGGTGGCGAGGGCATTGATGTGGGACTGCTCGAGCGCGGTGGTGAAGATCGCGAAGTCATCGAGCCGGCCTTTCATCACGTTGCCCGGGCTGTCGAGCATTTGGCCCAGCAGGACCTCCGTCCAATCGTTGGTCAGAGCCGCGGCACCGGAGCTTGAGGTGACGGGTTGGCCGTTGATCCAGATCTCTTTGGTGCCGCCATTCTTGACGAGAGCGATGTGGTTCCATTGCTGCCAATTCAGGCCCGGCACCGAGCTACTCGGAATGGAAAGCCGCTGGGACGGGATGGCGCAACAGCCCGAGTGGTCGAAGAAGATCGTGCCGTCACTCCACGGCATGTGGCTTTGAAAGCCTCGATTCCCGGAGGCGGCGGAGCGGAACCAGACCGTGGAGGAACTGCCGATGGAGGCGTCCCAGCGCTGCCAGAAAACCACGCTGATCTTGTCGCCGGTGAGATTGCGCTGATTCAGCAGCCCCATGAAGGCGGCATCGGTGATGCGTGCGGAGCTGTTGCCGGCGGTGCCGAAGTTCATGGCGCGGTCACCGGCTTGGCCACTGCGTCCACCGCCATCCGCGCTGTAAGCGGTGTTCCCTTGGAAGGCGATGGTGGTGCCCGCAACGACGTCGGCGGATTGGCTCGGCACCGCGGTGCTGTCGAAGTCCCAAATGCCAAGCGCATCATCAGGATCCACGGGAGGAACGGACTGCGCCCGCAAGGGGGCCATGCCGTTGAGAACGAGCAAGCAGCCGGCGAGGATGCCACGGGCCAAGGAACGGAAGGACTTCACAGTTGGCTAAGACAGGGAATGAGCGAGGGCTCACCGAGGATCGTGGGTAATGCGATCCGGCGCCTACGTTTCAGTCTGAACTCAGAAGGCCGACCGTAAAGAATCTTTTCCTACCCGAAAGATGACGATTCTTGCACTCGAATTCCAGAGGCCGGGATTCGCTGGTGGCCTCTCAGAGTAGATCTCTCCCGAAATCGCGAAACGCACTCCTTCCGGCGAGCGATCCATCGAACGAAGGCGCAACTACCGCTCATTTCCCGGCAGTGAAGACGTCACGAAAGTCCGGCCATTGAGGCGCGGAGCCACACGGTGGAGGCACGGGTCATAAGATCAATTCGAAACGGTGGGACGGGACGCGGGACGGGAAGAGCGGTGCCTCTCAAGCGCATCGGCGGGGCAAGTAGCCTTCGCATCCTCCGGGGTGGAACCGCACGGCCGTTCCTCCAAGAACACGGCGGGAGAAAACATCCGACTCCGCCGCGAATTCGGAAGCGCTCGCGCTTATCCCCGCCGACAGGCAGCTCGATGATCCCACGCGCGGCAAGGCCGGGTCCGCATGGGTCACGCGGTGGAAGCCTCAACCCCGGCTGCCGCCCTGATGCTGGCCGTGCGAGATCTTGTCATCCTCAGCCGCGGCAAACAGCACTGAGGCGGTGGCAAGGAAAAGGCCAATGCCGAGGCGTTTCATGGAAAGGATGGTGGGTTGATTCGATGGTGGTCACTCCTCCACCTTCAACCGTGCGAACAATCTTCCGCCCACGGCAGCTACCCGCGGGATGGATACCGTGACTTGGTCCGGCGCGACGCCGTTCTCGCTCACTTGGACGGTGACGCCTTGCGCATCCGGCCCGGAACTGGTCGCGCCAATGACAACGTCCGTCCAACCCGTGAGTCCGGATCCCCACTGGATCCGCTCGTCGCCGTGATGAGCTTCGGCTTCGTCCTGCCGTTGGAAGGTGAATGTCAGGTGGGTGGCGCTGACCGAGAGCACGGGATTGCCCGAGACATCGGAATCCTGCGGATCGCCTGCGAGGTAGAACTCGAGCAAGTTGCTCAGCCCGTCATGATCCGCATCCTCAGTGGAGCTGCCCACCCCTTCGTTCAGCGCCCAGGTGGTGTAGGGGTTCGCGGGAAGTCCCGGAGCCTGGTCCGTCACCTCAAGGGTGCCATCGACGGCAAGGCGGCTGATCTTCCAGTAAAGTCCCGAGCCAAGCGCCGGCAGATTGAAGGTGCCGAAGCTCCCAGCATAGCTGGTGGCGCTGAAGAGTTGGAAGGTATTACCCAGTTGGAAGGCGTCCGCGCCGATGGAGGTCACCGTGAGCGTGCCCCCGAAGGTCAGGGTGCTGACCCCGGAGACCTTGTCGGACGACAACGTGGAACCGGTCCGCCCGATCTCCATCGCCACGGTGCCGGAGGTAGCAAGCGTCTGGTTGCCAAGCGTGAGCGTGCCAACGCCACCGGCACCGGGGGCCAGCGTGCCACCGCTCTGCACCGTGACCGTGCCGCCAAGCGTTCCACCGCTTTGCACGGTGGTGGCGGTGTTACCCAGCGAACCGGTGACCCTCAAGGTGCCCCCGCTGATGGTGGTGGCCCCCGTATAGGTGCTGGCGTTGGACAAGGTCAGCGTGCCGCCTCCGGTCTTGGTCAGCTTGCTGGCACCATTGATGACGCCGGCGTAGGTGGTGGATGTCCCCAGGTTGCCGATCTTCCACTCACCACCGGTCTTGGAGTTGGCATTCAAGGTGCCGGCACCGGTCAATTCACCGAATTCACCGATCGCGCCGTTGGCATAGAGGCCCATGCTCCCATCAACGATCACCTTGGCATTCTGCAGCGCCACGGTGCCCCTGATGGTGACGTCGTTCGCAGCCCTGAGCGTGCCTTGGTAGCCGGTCCAGTTGCCGTAGGCGGATTCCAGGATGATCGAGCGACCGGAGCCACTCACGCCGTAGCCGGAACCGTTGGTCAGGTTGACATAAGCGGCGGAGTTCCCCGTCATGCCACCCGAGAGCCAGTTGTGTTTGCCGTAGCTTCCACCGGTGGCATGGACCGTGTTGGTGCCGATGACGGTGATGTTGTCCTTGAAGCCGATATCGCCGTTGTCCGCCTGATATTGGGCCGCGGCGCGAAGCGTGGCTCCTCCACCCAGCGTGACGCTGGTCACATCCACCCAGTTGACGTTGTAGGAACCGTAGCGAATTTCCAGGGCCGCATTGGTCACGCTCAAGGCAGTGCCTGCTGCAAAGGTGCTGTTGACGGTTTGCCGGACAATTCCGCCCTCAATGGCGAAAGGGCCGGTGAGCGTGTTGGCCGCGCCCAGGCCCAAGGTCCCGGCACCGGCCTTGGTGAGGCCGTCATTGCCGGCAAGTACGACATTGATCGTAGCTGCCTGGTTGTTGACCGTGATCTTCGGACTACCACTGGTGACGTCGAGCGTGAGCGGTCCGCCGCTGCCGGTGTTGAGCGTCCAGTTGTGGGACGGTGTGGTATCGCCGAAGGCTAGGTGCCCGATGGTGCGCGCGCCATCGAGCGTGACGGTCGCATTCGCGGTCAGGTTCAGGGTGGCGAAGTTGGCGATCTTGTTGGCTCCGCTGGGGATGACGCCGCCGCTCCAGTTGCCCGTGGTCGCCCACGATCCGCCCGCTGGGTTGGTCCAAACGATGCCGGTGACATTGATCAGCAGGGTGGCGGTCGTGGAAGCGCTCGCCGGATCGGTCACCCGCACGGTGAAGCTGTTCAGGCCACTATCGCTATCCGCAGGCGTGCCAGAGAGCGCGCCACTCGAGGAGACGGTCAGCCACGCGGGCCCGCTGTCCTTGGAGAAGGTGAAGGTGTCACCCGCATCCACATCAGTGGCATCTGCTGCGATGCTGCCGCTGTATGCCGCATAGCAAACGGTGTCGGCCTTGGTGATCGGATTGGCGGTGAAGACCGGTGCGTCATTGGTGTTGGCCACCGTGATCACCCATGCGGATTCCGCATAAGCACCCAGCGAGTCGGTCACGCGGATCACAAACTCGTTCACACCCACATCGTCATTTGTGGGGCTGCCGCTGATCGCGCCATTCGCGGCGACGGTCAACCAGGAGGGACCACTTTGCCTGCTGAAGGTCAGCGTTTCCCCCGCGTCCACGTCGCTGGCCTCACTTGCAATCGAGACGCTGAAGGCGGCGTCTTCGGTGGTGTTGGTGCTGGCCAGTGCATTGAGCGTGGGAGCCTGGTTGACCCGTGTGACGGTGACCGAGACGGTCGCGGTGGACGTGCCGTTCCCACCATCGGCAATGGTGTAGGTGAAGCTGTCGGGGCCCATGTAACCGGCGGCCGGAGTGTAGGTCACGTTGCTGCCGGAGATGGCCACGCTGCCGTGGGCCCCTTGGGTGACGGCAAGCAGCGAAAGGATGTCGCCATCGGCATCGGTGTCATTCGCCATCACGGGGAAGTTGCCCACCGTGTCCTTCTGGATCGCGAAGCTGTCGTTCAACGCCAGCGGTGGAGCGCCGACACGGATGGTGCCGTTCACCGCGAGGTTGCCGGTTTCCCAGACCAGACCTGGGGAAAGGGACGGCAGCGTGATGCTGCCGAGGGTGCCCGTATAGGTCGTGGCGGAGAAGAGCTGGAAGGTATCCCCGGCCAGCAGCGCACTACTGCCGGTGTTCGTGACGACAAGCGAGCCTCCATAGGCGAGCGTCGTGATCCCGCTGACACTATCCGTGGAGAGCACGCTGCCGGTGCGACGGATCTCCATGACCGCAGTGCCCGCGAGGGTGAGCGTGTTGTTGATCGCAAGCGTTCCGATGGCACTCACGCCCGGGGCAAGCGTGCCGCCGCTTTGCACGGTGACCGCCCCCGACGTGGTGCCGGTGCCCTCAAGAGCGGCTCCGGATAGTACGGTAGTGGCCGTCGCGGCAAGCGAGCCGGCAAGGCGAAGCGTGCCGCTGCTGACCGTGGTGGCTCCGGTGTGAAGGTTGCTACCACTGAGGGTAAGTGTGCCGGTGCCGGTTTTGACCAAGCCGCCGGTGGTGGCGGTGGAAGCACCGGAGATCGTCAAATTGGTTGCCCCGGTGCTAACATCGACGGTGCTGTGGGTGCCGGCTGTCAACGTGAAGCTGCGGTTCGTGCTGGCAGTGGCGCCGGTGTACTGCAGCGTGCCGCCCGCGAGGACCAGATTGCCCGCCGCATTCGTCGCCTTGCCGAGATTGCCCGCCACGCCGCCGTTGCCGATGGTGCCGACGCTGAGAATGCCGCCGTTAAGGGTCGTCACGCCGGTGTAGGTGTTCACCCCGCTGAGGGTGACGCTGCCAAGGCCTGCCTTGGCAAAATCGCCGGCTCCGCTGATCACGCCGGTCTGCGTGAAGGCGTCGCTGCCGGCCACCCACCAGGTCGTCGGCTGCGTGAGAGTGTAGGCATTGGAGCCATTGCTGCCGATGTATTCGAAGTACCAGACTGGACCCTTGAAAACGGTGCTGCCGCGCCGTTCGTCCGCACGCCAGTAATAGACGCCAGGCGTGGTGATTCCCGAGGCAACGGGGAGGGTGCTGAAATTCACCCGACGCCGTGGTGGCATCGCGGACTCCGGCATAGGTGCCGAGGTAAACGTCATGCGAAGTGGCGCCGGCCGGTGCAAGCCAGTCCAACGCGGGGCTCAGGCTGCCGGCCACGATGACGGCGGAGGGCGGCGCGGGGTCATTGGCGGTGCCGCTGCGTTGGGCAAGCGCCAGGGCCTCGGCCGCGGTAAGGGCGCGGTTCCAGATGCGGACGTCGTCGATCAGGCCATTGAAATATTGAGTCGGGCTGCTGGCCGAGTGACCGAGCTTGATGCCGGTCTGTCCGGTGAAGTTCGACAGGGTCTTGGCGCCGCTGGCGACCAGGACGCCATCGACATAAAGCTTCTGCCCACCCGCCACCGGAGCGTTTGAACGGCCCGCGCCGGGAATTGATCCCGCCGCGGTAGGGACCGGCCCTCGTTTCATTCCCCTGCGGCGGGGGGTGTTGCTTGGACTTCAGCTCTGCGGTGTCGCCATCATCTTGTTTTGCGGGGTACCTTTCTCCCGGGAGTTGCTCGCCGGGGATTTCCCCCACGGCGAGCCTCGCTTCCGATGGCGCTGACCCTCGCCGTCGTGCTGATTCAGGCCGGTTATTGGCTCGGCTACCGGCATCAGGCATCGCTGATCCTCCCTCGGCACGTCGTGCCAGGCCACCTCGTGCTATACCTGGCACGCCTGAACTTCATCTTCGCGGGCGGCGTCTTCTCCACCGTCTTCTTCGCCCGCTACGATCAAGTGATCTTTTCGCTCCACGGGATGGCTCTTCTTTTCGGCATCCTGTTTTCGATGTTCTGCGTGTCGCTCGATCTCGAACGGATCGGAGCGGCCTTTCTCCGCGGAAAAGTCTCATCCTGAATTGATTGATAGATCGCCAACCACAACACCTCGGTCTCACGAGTTCGGTCGATCTTTCCTTCGGCGACATCTTGAAAGAACTCGACGGCGGCGCCACGGTAGCCTTCGAAAAAGCGGGTGACGGTCGCGTCCGGAGCGGTTCTGGGTCGGCTTTCCCTGAGTGCAGGAGGTGCGCGGCACCGCACTCTATGAATGGCATACCAGATGCAGGCCGGCGGGCCGGACGTGACCGACCTGCTCCCGCTGAAAATGTTGCAGGCTTCCGCGGTGATTCCTGTCCAACAGGATCATTCTCTCACGTAGGCTTTGAGGGTGGCGCATTCATGGCCGATGCCTTTGCCGTGCGGGCGAATCGTGTAAGGACCCACCGATGCTGGGACCACAAAGGACTCGGCATAATGAACCACAAACGGATCGAATGTTCCGGTGGGGCTTTCAACGATTGCTTCTTCTCCCTCGACAAGGTTCAAAACATTGAGCGTGCCCTGCGTGTCGTGCGCGACGGTCTTGGTAAACCAGTGTCTCCTCGTCTCGATGAAGTCGCTTTCATGCAAGCCGGTTCGCTCCTCGCGCCAACCTTCGCCGCAGCCGAGAGTTTCCACCCGGTTGACAAGGTTCTTCTTGGTCCATTCGGTGTTGCGCGACCAATCGATATTCGAAGCTCCGTGTTCGAGGTGGATCGGCCGGGCTTTGCCATCCAGGCCTAGCCGGTTCCAATCCCACATTTTGAAGGTGAAGATGTATGGAGTCGCGCTGATCTCGAGCACCATCGACTCCGAGCCGGAACAATGAACCGTGCCGGAGGGTATCAGGAAATGGTCGTGCTTTTTTGCCGGAAACCGGTTCACGTAGCGTTCGTCCGGGAACGGGATTTCGCCCTCTTGGGCGCGTTTCAAGTCCGTCAGCATGGACTCCGGATCCACGCCGTCCTTCAAACCGAGGTAGACCTTCGCATCCCGCCCAGCATCCAATAGGTAATAACTCTCGTCCTGAGTATAAGGCATCCCGAATTTTTCGCGGATGTATTCCTTACGGGGATGCACTTGAAAGGAGAGGTTTCCTCCGCCCATCGTGTCCAGAAAGTCGAAGCGGATGGGAAACTCGTCGCCAAAGCGAGACTGAACGGTTTGCCCCAGCAGTGCCCTCCCTTGATCGAATACGAGATCGATGGAGGGCAGTTCGAAGCGATGCTTTCCGAAGCCTAGTAACAGCGAATTTTCTTCCGGCACGCAGTCAAAGCACCAGGCATAATTCACCTCCGTACGGTCGAGGTCGCACACCTCCTTCATCCATTGGCCGCCCCAGACGCCGGGGTCGAACAAAGGAACGACCCTGAAGGGACGCCTGGCTGCGGTGACCAGTCCGAGGCGCACCGAATCTCCATCCGCCAGCTTGGCATGGTCGATTTGATGGGTATCGAGGAAGAACTCAGCTTTTCCTAGCAACGGTTTTTTCCAACGGTCGGCCACCCGCCAGTCGATGAAGTAAGCGCGCTTGTATTTCCCTGCATGGTGGGAATCGAAGTGGTTGACGCCGAGATTTGAAATCTCCTTCCGTCGCTGACGTTGCTGGATTTCCCACCTGGCGAGGTCGGCGTACACCAGGATGTCAGAGTCACAAAGCAGCGTGGCGCCGACGCCGACAATCAACACCAGGCCCTCGTTGATCGCGTCCGAACTTTCCCGGAGGACTTGCAAGGCCGCGGGATCGAAAAACTGGGGCAAAGTGAGGCTGGAGAGGAAGCCGAACACCGGATCGTCTCCGCCCAGGAAGGGCTCGCAAATGCGGTTGATCTCGACTTCCGGAAGCAACCCGTCCGCACTGCTGACGAGCAAAGCAGGCTGGAGTCGGGCGGCAAGGGATCGGGCAACGGTGGTTTCATCAACACCGGGATAGCATTCCACCGCCATGACGGTTTTACGATTGCCTCGAAGTAAGATTGCCTCGCGAAGCCGGCCTCCGATCGCTTCCCAGCCCTCGACACATGACTGCTCCGAATCGGGCACTGCAACAAAGGGATGCTTATCGTAGTTCGGTTTCCTCATTTCGAAAAATAGGTGGATTGTTCTCTGAACAGCCATTCAGAGGCCACGAGCGCGGCCTGATCGCCAAGCAAGGATGCCTCCACTCGAACCCGGCCCCATGGAGTATGGGCGTGCCGGTGGATATGCTCGCGCAGGGCGGGCAGAATGAGGTCGGCGGCACTCATGATTCCTCCTCCAAAAATCACCACCTCGGGGTCATAGGAATGGATGAGGTTGACCGCGAGCGATGACCAGACAAGCAGGCTGTGCTCTCGAAGCGCGATGGCGCAGGTATCCCCGCCGGAGGCTTGCCGAATCACCGATTCGAAATCGAGAACGGGTTCCTTGGAAACCGCGCTTGTGGCGAAGTCCGTGCGGTTCGCAGCCAGATGAGCAAGGGAAGTGGTCGATGCCTCAGCTTCGGCGCATCCCGTATTGCCGCAGGGACAAGCCCGCCCCCCGTAGCGCAAGGTCGTATGTCCCCCCAAGACACCGGCTTGACCATGCACGCCGCGCATCACCTTGCCCTCCATGATAGCGCACGTACCCAATCCGGTTCCGAGGGTTACCATGACAAGATTATCCGTGCCGCGGCCCGCGCCATACTGCCACTCTCCGATGCACGCCATGCGAGCGTCGTTTTCAATGGCAAGCGGCAGGCCGAGCTGCTCATGGGACCAGGCTCTCAAATCAATTCCGACGGCATCCGAGTACTTTCCAAATTCATCCAGAATGCGACCGCTTTGATGGTCCACCAAACTCGGGAACGAGATCACCACCCCCGTGCATTCCGCCAAAGGTATTCCCACGTCGTCCAACATGCGGAGCCAAGCTGCTTTAATGACAGGTAATTGCGGAGCCAATCCCTGCTCGGAGTTCGAGGGTTCCACAACTTGGGAAAGCACCTCTCCGCCGCGCACGAGACCCAGCTTCATCCGTGTGCCTCCGAGATCGCCGACCAAGAGAATCATGGTTGCCCTCCTTCCTTCAACAATTCAGGCCCAGTACGGTTCCATTCTTCTTCGATCTCTTCCAGTGTCCGGCCCTTGGTTTCGGGAACGAATGCGAATACGAAGAGCAATGAGACAAAGCTGATTCCGGCATAGAGCCAGAACGTGATGGCCGGCCCCACGGAAGGGCTGTCATTCAGCATGGGGAAGGTCTGGGCGACGATGTAGCAGGACACCCAAACCGTCAGTGAAGCCAGCGACATGGCGCGTCCTCGAAGTTTGTTCGGAAAGATTTCGGCGCAAAGTAGCCAACCTACCGGTCCCATCGCCATGGCAAAGGCGGCGATGAAGCCGATGACGGCGAGCAGCAGGGGCAATCCGCTCTGTTGGGTATGAAACATCCATCCGACCAGGGTGAGCGAAATGGTCTGCACGGCAGTGCCAACGATCAGCAAGGGACGGCGGCCGGCCTTGTCCACCAGCCCGATGGCCACAAAGGTGAAAACCACATTGATCAGGCCAACCCAGACGGAGGACATGAAGGCCGCATCTTTGCCGCCGCCGGCGGATTCAAAAATCTTCGACGAATAGTACATGATGGCGTTGATCCCGCAGAACTGAGAAAATGCCATCAGCAGTACGGCGATGAGCATCGGCTTGAGATTGGGGGGCCTGAACAATTCCGCGAAGCGGCCCTCCTCACCCGCCGAAGCTGTCCGGATGGCGATCAGTTCTCTGGCGGCGTGTTCGCGGCCACCCACTTTCCCAAGGATCTCCCGGGCCTCGTCTTCACGACCCCGCTGCGACAACCAGCGCGGACTTTCAGGAACCGCGAAGAGCAGTCCAAGAAACATCAGAGCAGGCACCGCGCCTGCACCCAGCATCCAACGCCATCCGAAGTCGGTGTTCCATGCGTCATCCCCCATGCCCTGCACGGTCTTGTTCACGAAGAGGGTGAGGAAGATTCCCACCACGATGCCCAGTTGGAAAAGCGTTCCAAGTCTTCCCCGCCACTTCTCGGGTGATATCTCCGCAATATAGACCGGACAGATCATCGACGATGCCCCGATCCCAAGGCCACCGATGAAACGTGCGGCGAGGAACTCCTCAAAGGTACGCGGAACCGCTGAAAGTATCCCGGACAGGGCATAGAGCAGGGCGCAAACGAACAGGATCTTTCGGCGACCGAAGCGGTCGCTCAGAAAACCCGCGAACATCGCACCCGGAATGCAGCCAAGAATTGCACTGGCACCCGCGATTCCTTCTTGGGCCGCGTTCAGGCCCATCGAGGCCTTGAGGTAGGAGTTGGCGCCATTGATGACCGCCGTATCGTAACCGAACAGAAAGCCGCCGAGAGCAGTGACACCGGTGGCGAACAATACGAAGCGGAGTGGAGAGGAGACGTCTTGAGTCATCGTGGTGGGGTGGGATCACCGCTGGTGCCGGAAAACGGATGGAGCGAGCCATCGGAATGAAATGGCCCTTGAATCGACGGCCGAATAATTCGGTGGCCGCAGAAAGGCTGGTGTCGCTGCGTCCTCCGGATCCAGAAAGCTTTTCATCGTGATTCGTGGGTTGGGAGCCGGCGGCGGGCAAGTTCCGCGGTATGACGGAATCGGCCGCGGCTTCGGTGAGGAAGGCGGGCTCGATAGCACACCTTCCTGTCAAACCCGCATCCATGGTCGATCCCCTTTCGTTTCAGGTCGATAATTTCGACGGGTCATTTTGCGACAACCGTTGTTCTCGCAGGGATTTTGCATGCACCTTTTATCGATGCTTAGGCAACATTTCGCGACAATCGCGGGTTTGGAGCTTGCTCAACCGATAGGCCGATGTTTGACTCCCATTCCCTGCTTCCATGCAACTCGGAACTCCATTTCGGCACGCCCTACCGGTAACGGAGCACGTATTGGCTGAACCACTGCATGTGACCTACACCGGATGGATAAAGCTGGGTGCCGGCCAGCCCTATTTAAGCGGCCCAGGCGAAACGCCCGTCTTCTTCCGCTATTTATGGAATGAAGGCAGAATTTTGCCGGAGTTCTGTTTGGTGCTCATTCGGGGAGGTCAGGGGGAGCTGGAGACACGGCACGGGATCCAACGGATTCCAGCGGGAACCGCGTTTCTATTGCGTCCTGGAGAGTGGCACCGCCATCAGCCGTCTCCCGACACCGGCTGGACCAATTTGTGGATCGCCTTCAACGGGGAATTGCCACGCCGCTGGATGCGAGAAGGCTCCTTTCATCTGACGGGCAATATTGCGGTGGTTCAGGATTTTGACCTGTTTGTGGCCCAGTTCGAGCGCCTGCTTTGCAGTGTCCAAAGCGCGCCCAACGACAATAGTTCTATCCTTTCTTACCAATTGATCGGGATTCTTTCCCATTTCCTACATGACGGGCTCAACTCGGACGCCAGCGTCCTTCATGCGGACGAACTGGTATCCAAGGCTTTAGCGTATATTTGGGGAAACCTTCTTCAGACTTTGAGTGTGCCGGATGTGGCGCAGCACCTCGGCTGCCACCGCCGCTCGTTGGAGCGGCGGTTCAAAGATGGAACCGGGCGCAGCGTGCTCGACGAGATACAAGCCTGTCGCATCGACCGTGCCAAACGCATGTTAGAGGGAACCCCGCTCACGCTGAAAGAAACAGCCCTCCGGGCAGGGTTCCGGAATGGTCCGCACATGCGGCAGGTGTTCCGCGCGCAATTCGGCCTCAGTCCGGAAGCTTTCCGGGAGTCGACGAAAGGAATCTGAACCGCGGGAAAATTGCACGTCTCATTCGGAAGAACGCCCTACAGTAAGCTTGGCGCGTAGCGCCATCTGATTCCTCTTGCCGGGTCAGGTTGTCAGGCCGCTTTCCAGATCTGCTTTCCCTGGCGGGCGCGGAGCCAGTTTGCCGGGGTTAGCGTGACCACTTCGCTTTCCATCATCGCGGGCAGTCGGGTGAGCACGTCTTCCAGATACTCGCGGGTGCCGAGGCCCAGTCGCCGGCAGTTCTCGACGATGGTGTAAAGGATCGCCGCCCGCTTCCCCGCTTCGCGACAGCCGATGAACAGCCAGTTCTTTGCTCCCAGCTTGGTCGGGCGGATGGCATTCTCGACGAGGTTGTTGTCGATCTCGATCTGGCCGTCGCCGAGATAGACCTCAAGCTTGCTCCACTGTCTGGCCGCGTAGTGGATCGCCTTGCCGAGCTTGCTCTTGGGCAGGATGGCGCGCAGCGCGAGGCGGTCGATGAGGGCTTTGAGCCGCCACTGGATCATGCGGCCTTGCGGGGCACGCACGGCTTCACGCAGGGCGGGCCCGGCCTTGGCTTCGCGCAACAGCCTTTCGATCCCATAGAGGTGTCCGATCTGGCGCAGGATCCAGGCGACGAGCTTGGGGTCCTGTTCCTGCACTTCGAAAAACTTCCGCCGCAAGTGGGCGTGGCAGCCAGCCAGCACGATGTGGGGATTGTTCCTGGCCCAGGCGGGATAGGCCTCGTAACCGTCGCACTGGATGGTGCAGGCGGCGGGGCCGGAGCTGCCGAAAAGCTCGACGATTCCGCCGACATCGCGTCCGGCCCGCCATTGGTAGATGACGGTGCCGCCGGGGATGTTGGAGGCCCAGAGGTAACCAGTCTGTGCCTGGCCACTGCCGGGCTCGAGGTAGTCGATCGGCGTTTCGTCAAACTGCCGGTAGCGACTTCGCCAGTGCTCGGACTGGATGGCGCGGTAAACGGCCGAGAGCCAGTCGGCTCCCAGTGCGGCCCAGTGCGGCCCAGTTGCACAGCGTCTTGCGGTGGAAGCTCACGCCCTGGCGGGCAAAGATCTCCGCGTGCCGGTAATACGGCAGGTGGCAAACGAAGCGGTTGTCGATGATCTCGGCGACGAGACCGGGAGTGGCGAGGCACCGGTCCAACAACGACGGCGGCAACGGTGCGACGACCGGTTTGGCCAGCACGTCACCCTTGCGGACGTACTTGCCGCGGACCAGCCGGATGCGCCGGAATTCGCCGCGCTTGTAGTCGAGCTGTTCGCGGACCTCCTCGCCGATGCGCCGCCATTGCTCCGGGTTGGCAAGTACTTCGGGCGGATCGAGGACCTGCTCGACGACGGGCAGATGTTCCGGGATGCGCGGCGGCCGAGGTTGCTTGCGCCGCCGGTCGCGGCGGTCCGGATCCTCAGCCGCCGGTCCGTGGTCTGCGGGAGCGGCGGCGGGCGCTTTTTTTGGCGGTTCGAAGAGTTCGAGATGGGCGGCATCGAGCTGCTCGCTGGATTTGCCGAAGATGCGGCGGCAGAGCGCATCGATGGTCTGCTTGAGGACGACGATCTCGGCGTCGCGTTTCGCGATCTCGCCAAGCAGTTGCTGCCGTTCGCCGTCCTCCATCTACGGTGGATACCGTAGCATACCGTAGCAAGCGGCGTGCCTTTTCGCGCTGGCTCAGGGCAGTTCATACCACGGGCGCTTGCAGCCGTGGCGCATGTCGATGCCGTCGAGCAGGAGCGCCAGCGCTGTGGAGTTCAGGCGCAGCTTGCCGTCCTTGGTGTCGGTGCCCTTCGGCCAGGCAAAGGTCGCGACGCAGGAGCTGCGGACAACCGTTGGACTTCCTTACTAATCAGGAACCTTTTGGCGCAATTTATAGGGAGAATGAGGATGACATTCGATTGCCGACCGTTTCCATGACGCAAAATACACGCTTGGAAGACTTGTTTCACGGTCGGGTCATCACAGTGTGGTATTGATCGATTGAAGGACCTCCGCCTTTCCAACCAGCCATAAAATCCAAAGTAAAATCCTCAAACCATTCAGCATGAAAACTCGCCACCGCTTAAAATTAAGTATTTCAATACTTTTAATATCAATATTGACCGCTTTAGGAGCGGGGCGCGCCTTTTCCGCAGGCATAACGTGGAACTCGCCCGTCACCATTTCCGCGGACTCCGACGTATCCACCAGCGGCACATTGCTTGCCGCTTATAATATGAATGGTGGAGCCGTAACTCTCAACGGCGTAAACTTTGCCAACGGAGTCAACTCCGGCGGGACGTTCTCCCTCGGATCCAATTTCAGTTTTAACATCGCTGCTGTGTTCGGCAGCTTCGGAGGTGCGGCGGCTCCCTATTCCGGCCTCTCGGTCAATTACCAAACCCTTCTTACTACCGGCAACTTTCAAGGGGGTGGAACGCCTACCATCACCATGAACAGCTTGACGGTTGGCCGCCAGTATCTCGTCCAGATTTGGTGCGACGACTCCCGTGGCTTTGATTATACCTCAAATCTATCTAGCACCGGGGGCAATACCGTGGTGGTCGATTATAACACAACCAATGTCGACGGCGGGTTGGGCCAATATGTCACCGGCACATTCACCGCTTCCGGGGCGACGCAGGCGTTCACCCTCAGCGGCTCGCCCATTATCAACGTACTGAATGCCATTCAACTGCGCGATGTGACCGTGAGCGCGCCGACTGTCACATGGAATGGGAATCTCAATGGCAACTGGGACACCAGTTCGCTCAACTGGACCAATCCAGGTGGAGCAGCGGCCTACGCGAATGGCAACAACGTCGTGTTTAACGACAACGCCACTGGAACGACCACCGTGAGCAACACCACCGCGGTTTCACCTCTGTCAATTTCCGTCAATAACACTAGCAAGGCATACACAATTGGTGGCAGCGCAATCGCCGGCAGCACCGGTCTGACCAAGGAAGGCACCAGCACGTTAACGCTGACGGGCACAAACACATTCACCGGCCCCACCACCATTAGCGCCGGCAGCTTGATCATTGACGGCACCGGCCGGTTAGGCGGCGGCTCCTATGCCAGTCCGATTTCAAACAACGGAAACTTCACCTATAACAGCTCCGTCGCCCAGTCACTCTCAGGAGGCATCAGCGGGACTGGCGAATTGGTTCAAAATGGCCTTGGAGCGCTCACTCTTGGCCTTGGCAACACCTACACCGGTGCTACTACTGTCAATGCCGGGACCCTGATTGTGTCTGGTAGTATTGCTTCCTCGCCAACTGTCACCGTCGCAAGTGGTTCGATCCTGGAGGTTAGCGCTACCACTTATAACGCGCTTGCCTCTGGTGCAGGCAAGAGCTGGACCGTGGGTGGCATCATCAACATCACCGGGGCGGCCGAAGTTTTGACCTTGCCCGCCACCACGACGCTCAACGGTGGCACCCTGACCAGTACCTCGTCAGGCGGCGCCACCTTTGGGTCCTATCATAGCGCAGGCCACACGATCACCGCCAACGGTACTGGCAACGCCATCAGCAGCGTCGATTTCGGGATTTCAACTGGCACCACCCTGACCCTCAGCACGCCCTTGGCAGGAGACACGCTTGCCGGTTCGACGGTATTCAAGGACGTGGCAGGCCCGGGCGCGCTTACCAAGAGCGGACTTGGCACCGTGACCCTCTCAGGTGCTAACAGCTACAGCGGTCCCACCAACGTCACCGGCGGCACATTGATGGTCGAGGGTTTGCTCGGGCCCGGTGCGCTCACGGTTGCCTCGGGTGGAACCCTCGGCGGCAGCGGCAGCATCGACGGCGTGGCTAGCGTGGCATCCGGAGGAATGTTGTCACCAGGTACGGGCGGTAGCGGAACCCTCACCTTCAACGCGCACCTCACCCTGGCTGGCAGCACAAGTTTTGTGGTCAGTAAAACTGGTGCGGTGCTCACCAACACTAAAGTGGATGGAGTTGCCGGCGTCACCTTTGGCGGCAACCTCACCATTACCTCGACGGGGGAAACGCTTGCCCTCGGTGACACCTTCGAGCTGTTTGTCCCGGACGGCGGCTTGAGTGGTGCATTCGCAACCTACTCCTTGCCACCCGCGCCTGCGGGCCTTGCCTGGGACACCTCAAACTTGTCAGTCGACGGAACCATCACCGTCGCCAATTTCCTCGGCCTACCGAATTTCAATCCTCCTGCAGGCGGATATGTCGGCACTCAGTCGGTGTCTGTTTCATCGGATAGCGGTTCTACGATCTACTATACGACCGATGGCAGCACCCCGACCACGTCATCTTCGTCGGGAGCCAGCGGCGGCTTCGTGATCATCGTGCCTGTGAACTCTACTGGCTTTACGATCAAAGCCTTTTCCCGCAAGTCAGGCTTGGCGGACAGCCCGGTGGCGGCGGCGAGCTACAATACCATTCCCACCGGGGTCTGGAATGTGGATAACAACGGCGATTGGTCGGATGCGGGAAATTGGTTGTCCGGCGCGATTCCGAGCGGCAGCGGTGTGGCCGCCGATTTCAGCGTGCTTCCCCAAACTGCCGATGCCACGGTTACTCTCGATACCAACCGTGCCATTGGCAGCATGACCTTTGGAAACACCAACAACTTCAATTGGACCCTGGCTTCGTCCGGCGGCAGCATTCTCACCTTAGACGCGGGTGTTGGAAATCCCTTCATCAATGTGATCGACAACACCACCACCCTGACCGGCGGACTCGCCGGTTCCCAAGGGTTGGTAAAAAACGGCGCCGGCACCCTGATCCTGAGCGGCACGGGGAAAAACTACACCAGCACCACCACGATCAACAACGGCACGTTGGAGTTGCTCGCCACCGGTCCCTTCGGCAGTTCCATAAACATCGGCGGTTCGGCAACCCTCATTGCTGACAGCTCAAGCAACCCCGCAACGGTGACTCTCAACGGCAACATCAGTGGCTCCGGGGTTCTGCAATTGAAGAGCCTCGGTGGCGGAAACACACGGCTCGTCGGTGATAACAGCGGCTTCACCGGCACCGCTACCTTAGCGGCCGGGCAAAATGTCTTCGTGTGGGAGAACAGCCTCGCAGGCAGTGCGGGAGCCGCATGGACTATTGAAGGCAGTTACGCGATGACTTTGGACCTTTCCTCGCCCACCATCCACCTCGGTTCGCTGTCGGGGACGAATCCAGCCACTCAGATCGGCGGTTGGAATCTGAGCAGCGGAGTCCATACCTTCGAAATCGGAGCGCTGGGAACTTCGACAGGTTTCGCGGGTGTTTTCGCCGACAGCCCCATCGGTGGCCACACGGGAACCGTGGCCCTGACCAAGGTCGGCACCGGCACCTTGAGTCTGAGCGGCGCCAGCACATATACCGGCGACACCACCGTCAACGCTGGAGCGCTGGTGCTGGCTTCTGGAGGCGCCCTCACCTTCGCGCCCACCACCGACGGGATCTCCAATAAGATTACCGGAGCCGGTACAGTCACGTTGAATGGAACTTTCAACATCAACCTTGCCGGTGCCGACACGACCAGCGGCAACGAATGGACACTGGTGGATGTCGCCAACAAAACCTACGGCGGAACCTTTGCAATCCCCGGCTTCACCGAGACTGCTGATGTCTGGACGATGACCGGTAGCAACACTTGGACCTTCACCGAGTCCACCGGCATCCTCACTGTCACCGGCGACAACTACACGACTTGGGCTGCCAGCTTCCCTGGGATTGGCGATCCCGCACCTTCCGCCGACCCTGATCATGACGGGATTGAGAACCTGCTTGAGTTCGTCGTCGGTGGAGATCCGAGGGTTTCCAGCACTTCCTTCCTTCCAACCTTGGCCACCGTTGGACCGAACCTCGTCCTGAGTTACGATCGCAACGACGACTCCGAATCCGGCACCACCCAAGTGGGACAGTGGAGCGCGGACCTTATCACTTGGCAGGACATTTCTCCGGTCTTGCTCAACGAAAACGGAGGTGCCCCCGACGCCATGACGGTTAGCATTCCGCTGACCAACGCAGTGAATGGAAAACTCTTCGCGCGCCTCCATGTCACCCGCCCGTGACCAAGGTCACCAACTCGTGCCCAGAACACATGAGATGAAGAAGGGCCTTATTCCCGTCGCCTAGGATCTGGGAAACTGGAAAACGGGTTTCGCCCACCACCAGCGCCAGCGGAGACGACCATGGGGTCGAACCCGCTGGCGCTGCCTTCCGGACACTTCCAAGCACTTGGCCATCATCACGACATGCCACGCAATCTCCACTTACTGCTGACCACGTTGGTGACCGCTTTGAGCCTGGGGCTTGGCAGCGGGACCTCTCTCTGGGGCCAGGTGGTCACACCCGTCTCGGCAACAGCCAGTTCGTTTTTCAGCTCCGCGCACGATCCCTCGAACCTCATCAACGGCACGGGCATGGTGGGAGGGGGAAACATTCTCACCAAAACCGCCAACGCTCATGGCAGCGCTCAGGGCATGTGGCATTCGGACGGCAGTGCGGTCGCCGGCACCTGGGTCACCTTTGATCTTGGCACCACGTACACCCTGAGCGCCATGGACATCTGGACGCTCAACCAGCCCGGCTACCTTGGCCGCGGGGTCCAGACTTTCAGCGTCTACACCTCCGCCAACACCACCGGTCCTATTTCAGATTATGTGGGCAGCTTCAATCTGGCGGAAGGCACGGGGGCCAATGGGGAACCGGTGCAGCGGCGCCCATTCATCGCCACCGGGGTCCGCCGGGTTCGGTTCGTGATCGCCAATTGTTGGAGCGGACTTGCCAATGATTATGTGGGACTTGCCGAAGTGCGCTTCGAGGGAGTCGTGGAATCCATCAACGTCGCCAGCGGACTGGCGGGTTACTGGAATCTCGACGAAACCAGCGGATCCACAGCGGCCGATTCGTCGGGGAATGGCAACCTGGGCACAATTCATAATACTTCGGCAAATGGTGGCCAGTGGACGACCGGCAAGGTCAACGGCGCGCTGCAGCTTCGCGGTGCTGGCCTGGGCGATGATTATGTGATGGTGCCCCCTGTGGAAACCTCTCCTACCCACACGATGAGCCTCTCGGCATGGGTGTTGGCGGCTCCCAATTCGAATGACACCTTGACCGGCGTGGTTGAAAATTCAGCCCGGGCCCTCACTGTCGCCCAAGAAGGAGCATCGCTGCCCCCGACCCTTTGGCAGCACGTGTGCATGGTGGCTGACAGCGGACGCCTGCTCGTCTATCGCAATGGGTTGCTGGTGGGCTCGGGTTCCTACGACGGAACATTTTACGATCCATCAAACCCGCTGGTGCTGGGGGCGCATCTGCTTGCGGACGGCACTACTCTGGATGCCTTCTGGCAGGGCAAATTGGACGAGGTCGCCTATTGGACCCGTCCATTGACAGCGGCTAACGTCTTCGAAGTTTTTGCCGCGGGCTATCACGGCACTGCGGTTACGACCGCGAACGGCTACGCCAATTCACCGCCGCTGTTTGTCACCCCGCCCCAGAGCGCGAATTACTATCAGAATCAGCCGTTCTCGCTGGTAGCGGATGCTTCCGGTCTGGGCACCCTGACCTTTCAATGGTGGAAGGACGGAGTGCCCCTCGCAAATGGGCAATCCCGGGTTTTCAACGATCCTGGAGCCGGCCCCGGTGCGTCAGGAAATTATTCCGTGGTCGTCACCGACGGCAATGGCAACAGCACCACGAGCACATCGGCCACAATCTCCGTCAGCCTGCCTGATCTGGAGATTGAATGGGTCCCCGCCGGCGTGCAGCTCAGTTGGCCCGCCGCCGCCACAGGCTACCACCTCGAATTCTCTCCGACTCTTGGCGACCCTTGGACAGACGTTCCGGGAGTCGTCAACAATTCCGTGACACTGCCGACCGTAGTTCCCGCGCAGTTCTATCGCCTTCAAACGAACTGAGATGGAATCTTGATCCGACCATCACCATCCACAGTCATGATTCTCGCACATCCAATGGAATCCTCGGTTCCGCTCATTCTGCGGCAGGTCATCATGGCCATCATCCTGGTGCTTCCGGTGAGCGTTGGCAGCCGCGCCACAGCAGCCACGATCACGCCCATCTCGGTGACCGCCAGTTCGGAGTTCAGTGCCTCACAAGGTGCCGCCAATCTTATCAATGGAAGTGGTCTCTCGGGCAGCGGCCCGATTCAGAGCCAGACTCATAACAACGCCGGCAGCGCGACATCCATGTGGCATTCGAACGGAAGCGTGGTCGCGGATAGCTGGCTTGTTTTCGACCTGGGGGCGGAATTCTCGCTGTCCGGCATCGACATCTGGCAAATGAACCAGGCCGGCCAGCTTGGCCGTGGCATCAAGACGTTTGCCATTTACACTTCCAGCAATGCCTTGGGACCCATCACGGATTTTGCGGGAAACTTTACCCTCAACCAAGGTGGCGGAACGGCCAGTGAGGCGGCTAAGAATCTCCCCCTTTCCCTCAGTGGCGTGCGGCGGGTCAAGTTTGTGATTGCCAATTGCTGGAGCGGGTTGGCCAGCGATTATGTGGGCCTATCAGAAGTGCGGTTTCAAGGTACCGGCCCTGCCCTCCTCGTCACCAGCTTCAAGCAATCACGCTTTCTGGTTCAGTCGAACGAGGCACTCCTCAATTCAACCACTTTCAACCTGGCAGCGTCCGGGGATATTACCAATGGCTTGTTCCGGATTGGCGACTCTCCCGCCGTGCCGGTCAACCTCACCAGCGCGCAAACGGTCACCGCGATGGCGCCCGACGTGTCGGTTTCCAGCGTTGTCTTGGCCACGGTGACCGTCGACGGACAGGTGGTGGCTTCGCAATCCATCGTGATCCAGCCGGTGCGTCATCTCACCATCTACGTCCTGCCGCATTCCCATGTCGATATCGGCTACACGGATCTCCAGAACATCACCATCGACAAGCAGGTGAACAACCTCGTTCAAGGAATTCAGTACGCCCAACAGACTGCCGCCTACCCGCCCGGAGCCCGCTTCATCTGGAATCTTGAGGGTACCTTCCCCGCTGAACTCTACCTTGAGCGCTTTGATGCACAGGCCAGGGCCAACTTTCTTGCCGCAGTCGAAAATGGCCAGGTTGAGGTGAATGGCATGTACATCAACGCATTGACAGGTCTGTGCCGTCCCGAAGAACTGCTTCGCCTCTTCCGGCACGGGACACAACTCGCCGATCTGACCGGCGTGCCGGTTGAATCGGCCATGCTCAGCGACGTGCCCGACCTCACCTGGGGATCGGTCACGGCCATGGCGCAAGCCGGCATCAAGTATTTATCCACGGGCCCCAATTACTTCGATCGCATCGGCTATGTCCTGCAAGATTGGCAGAACAAGCCGTTCTATTGGCTTGGCCCGGACGGCCACTCAAAGGTCTTGGTTTGGATGTGTTTCCAGGGTTACGGAATGGCGCATATCTACGGCGCCCTTGGCGAAACAGTGATCAATGACGTGATGGTGAGCCTTGAGCAGGCTGAAAATCCTTACGACGTCGCTTACATCCGGTGGGCCGGACACGGGGACAACGCCGTGCCCGAGCCAGAAATTTGCGATGCGGTTCGGGATTGGAATGCCCAGTATGCCTATCCCAAGCTGATCATTTCCGGCACGACGGAGGCCTTCCGCGCACTGGAACAACGGCATGGAGACAGTCTCCCGGTGGTAACCGGCGATTGGACCCCCCCATTGGGAGGATGGCAGTGGCTCGTCCGCACTCGAAACCGGAATGAGCCGGAGGAGCTCGGACCGGCTCGCACAGGCCGAGGCTCTGTTTGCCATGGGCAGCCCCGCCGCATTTTCCGCCACGGCCTTCGATGTCGCGTGGTCCAACGTTTTGCAATATTCCGAACACACCTGGGGCGCATGGAACAGCGTCAGCGCGCCGGACAGCCAGTTCGTGTTGGATCAATGGGCGTTCAAGCAGAACTACGCGATTGAAGCCGACAATCAGTCCGGCGAATTGCTGCTTCAGGCGAAAAATGCCCTTCCTGGCTCGAATCCGAGCCCCGGCAATGTGGATGTCTATAACACGCTCTCATGGCCCCGCTCTGAAATCGTCCAGCTCTCCCCAGCGCTCTCGGCTGCTGGCGACCGAGTGCTCGACGAGCAGGGTCAACCTGTCGTTTCGCAGCGGCTCTCAAACGGCGAACTGGCGTTCCTCGCCGCCGATGTGCCGGCGCTAGCCGCCCGGCGATACACCGTTGCAGCAGGCTCGGCTTACACACCCACACCCACGCTGTCGCGCGCGATTGGCAGCATCGGTGGCACCGTCGTTGGTCTCGGAAATCCCGAGGCCAGAGCCAGCGGCTCGTCTCTCGCCGGAACCTTGGACAACGGCCGCCTTCATGTCCGGCTTGATCCAGTTACCGGCGGAATCACCGAGCTGACCGCGGCGGGAATTGCCGGAAACCTGGTGGATGCCAATGGCGGCGAAACGCTGAATGATTACCGCTATCAGGTGGGGCCCAGCATGCCCACCACGCCCTTGCGCAATGGCGCCGTCACCATCAGCGTCGGAGAAACCGGCCCCCTGGTGGCCTCGCTGGTTGCTCAATCGAACGCACCCGGGTGCGCCAGCCTGCGCCGGGAGATCCGTTTGATGGCCGGTCAGGATTTTTTGGAAATGGACAACCTGCTGGACAAGTCCCGGGTGGCGTCTGGCAACTATGAGAGCGTCAACTTCGCCTTCCCTTTCAACATCCCCGGCGGACACATGCGTCTCGATCTACCGTTGGGGTCAATGCGTCCCGAGCTCGATCAGATGTCAAGCGCCTGCAAGAACTGGCTTGCCATCGGCCGCTGGACCGACATCGCCAATGCGGATTACGGCGTCACTTGGGTAACGCTGGACGCTCCGCTCATCGAGGTGGGCAGCATCACCGCCACTCTGTTCGGCTCACAGGGAGCCTCGGCATTCCTGAGAACCAATACCCCGGGTCAGAAAATCTATTCGTGGGCAATGAACAATGCCTGGCACACGAACTTCCGCGCCTATCAAACAGGCCTTACCCATTTCCGTTACATTGTGCGGCCGCATTTATCCAGTTCGCCAATTGAAGCCACTCGTTTTGCGATTCCCTTCAGTCAGCCGTTGCTGCCAGTGGCCGCCAAGGGTGCCGCAGCTCCGTCGCAGTCTCTCCTGGAAGTGGGTTCACCCGACATCATCGTTCTCGGATTAAAGCCAAGCGATGATGGGGCGGCGCTCATCGTGCGGTTGTTTGGTGCGGCGGGCAAAGACGCCACCGCAAATCTGACTTGGTCTCAAACGCCGGCACACTTGTGGCTGAGCGATACCACGGAGAAGCCGTTGACCCCCGTGTCGGGGCCGGTGGCTGTCCCCGGCTGGGGTCTCGTCACCCTCCGTGTGGAAATGCCGTAAGTCTTTTACCTGAACCTTTGTCGAGCATGCTGAACATCAACAACCTTGGTTTTTATTTGCTGGGAGCCCTGACCCTTGCTCCGTTGCGGCTCTGTGCCCACTCGGTTTCGTTCCTTGAGGGCACAGCAGTGGTGCATCGCGACAAGGTGGAACTGGTCCTCGCCGTCAGTCCAGAGGACCTTTTGCACTCTTCGGAAGAGACCTCCCACTTTAAGGAACGGGTCGCTCCGGCCGCGCTTGCGAAAGGGGGAGATGCGCACCGGAAGTTCCTGCTCGATGGCATCGTCATTCGTGACTCCAAGGGGCACCGTTTGAACGGCAAGGTTACAAAGGTCGAAGTTCCGCCCTTGCCTGATACCGGAGTTCCACTCGCCAGCCTAAAAGCGACCCGTTTCACTTTCCATATCGAATACGCGATGGCCGGTCCCTCGGCTCAACTCGGGTTTCTACAGCAGTTCGACACCTCAAAATCGGGCGCGCCGGTAATCATGAAATTGCGGTTGCAGCGCGCGGGGCAATCGAACGGGCCGGAGATTCCGGTTCCAACCGGAGAGATTCCGACAACCTTGGCCCTCGACTGGACCGACGAAACAAGGGCAGCCACTTTGGTGGCGGCGCCGCTTGAGCCGGTTGACGTATCCCTCCACATCCAAAAGGAGAACGTTCAGGTCGAGATTCTGATGCCCCTGCTGACGCTCGAAACTTGGCAAACTATGCCGCGTGCCTATCCGGGTGTTCTTGAGATCGCCGAGCAAACTGCCGCGCGGTCATCCCTTGAGAATTGGCTCACCGAAATCAACGAGGTGAAGATTGATGGCGTGATCGTGAAACCCACTCTTACCCGCTTCAATTACCGCAGCGCCGATTCCAAGGATCTTGCTTCGCTCGCGAAGCCAAGGCGTCTCAGCGCCGCCACGACCCGCGTCGGCGCGACCTTGACCTATTCAACCCAGGACGTACCGCGGAAGGTCGAGTTGAAATGGACATTGTTCAATCGTCAGGCAACGGGCGTTCGCGCCCTCGTGTTTGCGAATGACCAGGAGGGCAAACGGATCGAATTCTCTCCCAGGAACCCGACATACACGTGGGACAACCCGCATCCATCGCCCTAATCCTCGTTCCCAAATCAACGGCGGGGCGGGCCGACGACGAGGCTCAGGACAGTTCATGACAGTATGGCGGGGCCCCACCCGCTGCCTGAACCTTCCAAAGCGGTTGTCCGAAATCAATTCCGAAACCCCGTTTGGCGCCCCCTTCAAAATGCGTTGCCCGAAGTTCAGGTTTTAACGTGGTCCTGCGGAAGACAAGTTGAAGGCTTGAACTCCGCCCCTCCGAAAGGCCCTCGGTGCTCCCGGATTTCGGCAATTGGCAGATGATCTATCTAGTACGGAAGAGCATGCATTCCGATCCGGTTGCTCCCGCAGGGTAAGCGTGGTCTGAGCCGCCATGCGGTCTCTCTCGCCGCTGCATAGCGAAGCGGTCAAAGCGTGGCGTCGTATGAATGCTACGCGTGACGCTCTCGTGAGGTTTTCGGCCTTGCCGGTGACCACCAGCGGTTCGAGGGCGTCTTGCCCAGAAGCGGTGGCGGTCAGCAGTGCCAAGGCAATCAGCGAGCGGCGGGAAGAGGGGAAAAGATGGGTCACGCCGGTGAACGGCATCCACCGGAAAATCCCACGGAAAAATTTTCAACTGGTCTCACGCTGCCACCATACCTCCAAACGTTGCCGCGCGCGGTAAAGGCGTCCTTCCACCGCACGCTCGGAGCATTTCAGGATCGCGGCGCATGCGCCGTGGCTGAGACCGTCAAGGCAGCTCAAGACGATGACCGCGCGGAATTTTTCTGGCAGGGCATTGAGGCCGCGGTCCAGCTTCGCCAGGTCTGTGCCGCGCATCGCCGCCTCGTCCGGCGAGGGACGGTGGCAGGCCACTTCATGGTCCTCCAATGCCAGGAGTTGACGACCGCGGGTCGCGGGTCGCTGGCGAAATCGGTCGCGGCAGAGATTTAACGCGATCTGGAACAACCATGTGCTCACCCGCGCCCTGCGTCGGTAGCGATCGAGCGCTCCGTGGGCGCGGATGAAAGTGTCCTGACAAGCTTCCCGTGCGTCTCCAACATCGCGGAGGTAGTGGAAACAGAAATGATAAACGCGTTGCTGGTGTTCCTCGACGAGGGTGCGGAACGCTTCCTGACAACCACCCTGTGCGGCGTGGAGCAGTGCGGCTTCGGCCGCTTCGTCCGGCGTTGCTACTCCCAACGGCAATGCACCAACAGCGCTACTCAGGGAGAATGCTGTCATGGGTCCATTGCAAAAGTTTCTCCGCTTGCTCGGGATCTAGATGTTCCTTCATGGCGAAGAAGTGACTGAGCGTCGCGCGCTGAAGGGTGGCCTGGGCGGCATTCAGCCGTGTCAGGGCGGCCTCGATCTCCGGCGACCCAGACTTCCCCTGCCGAACGGCATCCGCGAGTTCTCGGCCGGCCGAGACGATTTCTTCGCGCAGCCGCCGCCGTTCCGTTTCGTCTGCAAGCTCGATTGGCTCCAGCGCCTCGTGCTCGGCGGGTGTGAGCGCCAGTTGAGTATGCATCCACCTGTGGAAATCCTGCTCCGAAGGCTTTGCAGAAGTTGTCCTTTGGTCCGAGCGCGAGACCAGAAATGACGTGCCCGCCGCAAGGCCCACGGTTGCCAGCGCCCAGATCAATCCGGTGGACCGCGGCGAGCTCATCGCGGGGCAAACAAGGACGAACCACCAAAGATCTCCACAAAGGGAGGCGGAGCACTTTGCTCGCGCGGGCTCGCGAAAAATCCAATGGCGGCCGAGGTCACCACGGCCGCCGCGCCAAGGACCAAAAGGTCGCGAGGCCCGAGAGCCGGGGCAGTTGATTTCAACCGGGCGATCACCCCCTCCGCAAATTCCAGCGGCAGCGCGTCCGGACGGGTCCGTCGAGCCTAGGAGAGCGCATCCTGCAAAAGTCCTGACATGAGGCAAGAGCCTAGCCGCGGCCCGGCCGGGAGCGAGACGAAGAACGGCCTTCTCGTTGGTTAAAGCAACCCCTTTTCAGATCAGCGGCGGCGGCGCAGGAGCGCAAGCAAGCCGAACGCGCCAAGTAGGGCTGAAGCGGGTTCAGGAACGGCAACGCCGTCGAATTTCACTTCGGAGAGACCGACGTATTCGTTGGCCGCGCCACTCCACGCAGTATCGATCTCAATTCTAACATGCGTCACACCGGTTTGCGACAAGGTGAATTGCTGGGCTGAGTTGGGTCCACCCGTCGATTTCAAGAGATTCAAGTTGGAGGACGCCGTGAGCCAGTTGGTTCCGCCGTCAATCGAGTAGAGCAGATCGAACTGATTGACGCCGCGATTGAAGCTGTCGAAGGGCTGATTGTGCTGCCAGATGTAAATGCTAGTAAGGTCGTAGGCGGTTGTTCCGACTCCATCGAGATCGAAAGTCACGAACTGATCGTTCGTCACTGGAGCCACCCCGCCAACCCCTTGCCCAGCCCCGGCATGCCATTGGCCAGTTGATCCAACGTCTTCATTGTGTTGGGAAGAGAAGTCGTAAGGCCCGGCACCGACAAGACCAGCATTGTTGACAAGGTTGATTGGATCCTGTTGTGCGGCAAAGTAGGTGCTCGCGGTCGCGCTGACCCCGATGATGACGGCTCCGTGAACGGAGGCGCAGGCGGCGAGAAACAGGAGAGGAATGGATTTCATGGATGATGAGGTGCCTGGTGGAGGATTTTTGAGCGGATTTTGTCTGCGCATCGTCAGATTCACTTTGAAAATAGCCCCTGCACGGGTCGGCCATCAAGTTTCACACAGGGGCAAATTGCGCCTTTGAAATGCCGGAGAAGGCGAACATTCGGGAGTCCACCCACTATATTACGACAAATC
This sequence comes from Luteolibacter arcticus, assembly GCF_025950235.1. Taxonomy (NCBI): domain Bacteria; kingdom Pseudomonadati; phylum Verrucomicrobiota; class Verrucomicrobiia; order Verrucomicrobiales; family Verrucomicrobiaceae; genus Neoluteolibacter; species Neoluteolibacter arcticus. The sequence goes on from NZ_JAPDDT010000004.1 coordinate 104,202, forward strand.
GTTACCTTACCATGTCGCCGTTACCACGCAGCGGGCTTTCACCACTCATGTTTAGGACCGAACTCGGCAGCGCGGTGAGCGCTTCTTCGCAGCTCGATACGATGCCGGAGCCGTCAATAGCCGGAGGGACGGGACTCCGTCCGACGACGCAGGATTGAGGTGGATTGTGGTAGTCGGCTCAGGAGCATGGAGGTCTACGTCGCCCGAGACATTCAAGGGGAATACGGCAGTGCTCGTTGGATCGCCCAAAACAGGCCGATGGCTGCGATCACCACGGACGCGGGAAGGACAATGGCCCGGCGATACCACGGCCGGCGGCGCCAGTACCCGACGGCCAGCATTGCCAACCCGATCACCGCAAGTTGGCCACCCTCCACTCCGAGATTGAACGACACCAGCGCGGTCGCAAACTCCCGCCGTGGCAGACCCAAATCTGTTAGAACGCTGGCGAAGCCAAGGCCGTGGATCAAACCAAAGCCAAACACCACGATCAGCCGCCAGCGGTGGAGCTTGTCAGTGAAGATATTTTCCGCAGCAACGAACGCAATCGATAGTGCGATCAAAGGTTCCACAATGTGGAGGGAAAGGCGGACGATGCCATACATCGACAGGGCAAGGGTGATGGAATGGGCCACCGTAAATGCAGTGACCTGCATGAGCAACGGGCCGAGGCGATTACCCAGCAGGAACAAGCCGAGCACGAAAAGGATATGATCGAGGCCTTTCGGTACAATATGAACGAAGCCCAATCCGACATACCGCTTCGCCCACTCCCAGCGGCTGGGTTCAGCGACTGGTGAAGCAGCAGGATCATTCGGTGTTGGGGCCGAAGGAGCGACATCAAGCGTCACCGGCAAGGGAGAGCTAACCACTCCGGCATCCACGACCAACACGCCGACCGGCTGATCCTGCCGAACCACCGACAGGGAGGACATTCCCAACTTGGAAGGCAGCCGGAACGATACCGAGCGTGCACCTGCCGGCAAACGACCTTGCACGGTGAGTGCCAATAAGACTGGCAGCCGCGCCATGGTCATTGCTTTCTCATGGCGCCTGACATCATCCACGCTGGGGAAAGCCAAAGTCTCCACGGTGCCGGATCTGCCGTCTTCCAACACCGCGAATTCATTTTTGAATGTCGCCGCGGCTTCGGCCAAACGAGCGGCCAGGACGTCCTCCGGTCCGTCGAGGAGGTCATTCATCGGGCCAATGGTCACGTCTTCGGGAGTTTTGTTCAGCGCAAAGGCGAGCACGTCGAAGGTCAATTCCATCGCGTATCCGCCATCCCGCTGGATGGTCGCTGTTGCCGCCGGGATCACCGCGACATGAGCCCAACCCGAGAGCGTGAGCACGCACCAAAGCATCAGCCCCATCCACCCCGTCCTTTCCGAGTGGTGGCTTTTAGGAGCGGGACGTGCGTTCACATTTCAGTGTCGGAGGAACATCGCAAAAGAGAGAGCAGCGTGTTGATTTGGGTCTATTCAAGCACCCAGCTTTTTGGCGCCCACGCCCCGAGTGACGAGGTGAATTGACCGCCCTCTATTTTCATCGAGTCGCCTGCTCTCTGCCCTCTCAAATCAACCGGATGCGCTTTCGTGGCTTTGAACCCTTTGGGCAACGTAATCGTGACCGCACCTTCCCCGCCGGCCTGCTCCCACAAGCGCAAAACGGTCCCTGTACCATCGGGATTCGGACAAAACGCGGTGACACGAACTCCCTTCCGCGAGAGAGAGATCCCACTCTGGGCGACAGCCAGATTACCTCCCATGCCGTCAGTGCAGCCAGCCACCACGGGCTGCCGGACTTCCCAACTGGGGGTAAACAACGCCTGCTCCTCCGTTGCGTCTTCAGCGACAGGCCAGAGTCGCAGCGAAGCCTTCCAAGTGCCCTTGATCCACAAGGGATAGTTGGTGTTCCACATGTTGTTGTAGAGATTTACAAACAACGCAGGGTTGGTTGGCTTGTACGCGGGCGAGTACTGCCACAATCCCGGCTCGCCTAGGCTCCACAGGGGAAGATCAGCGGATGCCGCCGCCATGCCTGCGCCCGTGTCTCCGGCACGCACCGTGATGCCGCGGTCCACCGACAGCATCCGGCGGTTGGCTCCGAAAATAATATCTTTCAGAGGATCGATGGTTCCGCCGACGCGGCCGACGCGGAAGCAGGGCTCCTTCACCTTGAATGGAAGGCAGAGCCATCCGCCTTCGGGAATCGGGTCAGGAGTCTTGCGATCCACCCGCCATTCGATATCCACGCAATTCCGATCGCGCGGAAACGTGAATGTCAGACCGTAGCCCTTGGCCAAGCCGAGCGGATCGATGGCGGAGAGGGTCACCGTCTCGCCCATCGGCGAGGCGGCAACTTCTGCGGTCCAGCCTTGGGGAGTTCTCGCGAGAAAAGGAGAGGTCTTTTCATTCGGCATCCCGCCTTTGCCAAAATCTCCCCAAACCCAGCTTCCCGCTTCCGTGCGACCATACGAATTCACGAAGTTTTGCACTTGAGTCAGGCTGAATCGTTCGTGCAGGAATTGACCGAGGACATGCTGGCTGGAATCCACCAATTCGCGGCCGGTCGCCTTGTCTTCAAGCGATGCGATGCCGCCGCGTTCGAGGTCGAAGGTCGCGATGAAATGAGAAGTCTCCAAGGTGTTGCCCTTGAGCGTCGCGGGCGGAAGAGCCGCAGGTTTGCTCGCACCTACCTGGGGCACGATTCCATACGTGCGGTAGCCGCCCGGCGGCAGGTCGAGGGCAGCGATGTTCAATGTCCGGCCATCGAGGGCGAAGGGAACCGCTTTGCCCGTCGCCAGATCCACCACTTTTGAAAGAGCTCTGCCCGCCATATTTTCCGGCAGTTGCAGTTCCACCTGAGCACTGCGCGCCCAAGGGAGCGGATTGAAGAGCACAGCGCGAAGGCCGTCAGCCTTGACGTTTTGCGCGAGTATCTTCATGCGCGCGGCAAGTTCAGTGTCGGCAATGCCACCGGCCTTGCGACCGTAGTCCATGTGATACTCGTAGGTGTCCTCAAATTTTTGATAGTCACCCTTTTCATACTTGGCTTGCCACGCCTCACCAAAGGTTCCGCGAAAGTAAGCGCCGTTGATTCCCCAGGTGTGTTCGCCATAAAAGCCTCCCAGCGCATAGGCTTCCGCCAGAGGAGTAGCGACCGGGTTTGGGGCCATGCCCCATCCGCGCAATGAGGTATCAAGGATCCCGAGGCTGCCCATGTTCGTGGCGGCACGGCGATGGATCGCGGTGGCCGATGGGCAACTCATTTGACCATGGGTCCAAGTGTCGGGCATGTCACCACGCACCACCGGGAGTGTCGGGCGTTCCTTTTCTTCCTGGATGATGGCATCCGCGAATTCACTCGGCCGGCCGAACCGGATCCGCACCCCCGGCAATTGCTTGCGTGCCTCGTCCAGCACGGACTTCACGTAATTGGCCGGCGGAGGACCGGCGTTGTCCCCCAACACAAAAAACGCCAGCCAGGATTTGTGCGGCCATCCGGCGGGTGGCTGCACGTTGGCCCAACCGTAGCGAGGCGAAATGCCGAGCAGCACTCGCGAACCGTCGGGACCCTCCCACCACGACAACGTGGGAATCTTGGACCATTCCGACATGGGCTTGCTGCCATCATTCGCGCCGATGTGCAGGAAGTTGATGCCGGCGTTCTTGAGGACGGTCGGTAGAATCCACGCCTGCTCCGGCATGTCGGTCTGCTTCGCATCGGTCGGCAATGGGATGCCAAAGCGTTTCGCCATCCGTGTGCCAAATCCCAGACCGCGCACCACTTCCTCGGCATCGCTCGCTTCCGATTCCAAGGTAAACGGCAAGGCGTGCCAAGTCAGGCGTCCATCTTTCACCGCCTGTTCAAGGCGCGCACGGCGTTGCGGGGTCTGTTGCGGATCCAGCACGACTTCCATCGCCCAAGCCGGCAACATCCATGAGAAGCGGTCGTCTTTCGGCAGATCCTTCGTCTGGTCGAACACGGCCAGCAAGTGGTCCATGTCGCTGGCGCGGTATTTTTCAACCACCTCGGGCACCGTATGAGTGTAGCCGATGTCGAGATGGCATTTGAACGTGACGATGACTTCCTCCAGATCGGGCCATTCCTTCGGCCGTTCGACGGTGGTCTCAATGGTCTTTTGAAAACGGCCGGCCTTGATCGAAATCGTGACTTTTTCCGTGGAGGCACGGGTGTTGCCCTTCCCTGGCGGGAGATCGAATGTGAAATGTTTCTGCCCACCGCTGAGCGGATTGACGGCGGTTTCGACGGACGCGCCGCCGCAGGTCACCTTTGCGAGGCCGCGAACAAAGAGCGGCGCGTCAAACGCGACTTCTACCTGCCGCCGCCACCTCTCCTCGGCTTCCACCCGGAATGGAAACCCTCTCACCGTCACTGAGGTCGGTGCAGGCGCGCTTGTGGCGTCCACCTGCTTGCCGCGGGTCAGAAGTTGAACCTCCGCCAAGCCAAGGAATTCGCTGCCCCAGCTATCATTGGCCAGCAGAACAAGGGACTTGGTCATCTGGCCCGCCAGCGGCAGGGAGAAGGAAGCGTTCTCGGTGGCTCCGCCGGAAGCGCGTGGAATTTCAAAGACCTCTTTGCCTGCCACCAGAGCGGGTTTGAATGTTGATCCGTCGCTGCTGACAAAGGCTCGAACATGGCGGAAGCCACGATCCGTCATGCCGGTTTGATTGTGGTTCCAGATCCGGCACGATCCCAAAGGCTTGGCTTGGGCGAGATCCAGGCGCAGCCATGCCTTGCCGACGGGCAAGGCCGGGTCGGGCTTGGAAGGGGCGGCACCTGCAGCGCTGTGCCACATGGTAGCCGAGTTGATTTCGTTATCGTGCTGCAAACTAGCCGCATTCAAGCCCGACCCGTTGATCACGTTGACGACTTGGATTCCCGAATAGGAACTGGAAGACGTGATTGAGATTTCAGCAGACGATACGGCTTCGATACCAACCTCCACCGCGGTGATCCGGAGGGCGGGGAGCAAGAGCAAGGTTGTGAGCAATAGATGGCATTTCATCGGATGTGCCTGGATTCTGAAGGACGGTAAAAATATTAAAGCCGCGACGATTGATGAGCTTCACAGCAGCCGCGAAAAGGATTGGCTCCTCTCTCCGCCGTCGCACCGGCTCGCGCCGCGGTGACAGGATCGCCAGCCAAGGTACGGGGCGGGAGTCCACCAGCCGACGCGAAACTTGAGGTAGCTTGTGGTAGGCCGGAGGCGCAAGCCGCGAGTCTCCTGTAGCGCGGGAGACGCGAGCCAGGTGGAACCCAAGGCGATCACCGCTTGCGCGGCGGGCTAACAATCGGTCCAGACCGGGTTGATGAGGATCGTATGAGGAATGTCGGGACTGCCCCGTTCGTTGCGGTGAATTTGTGCGACCACCATCTCCACGGCGACACGGCCAAGTTGCTCCGGTTGGTAATCGAGACCACCCACTCCCTGCTCACCTCCTTGCAGCATGAGCCATGCGATCGGCAACCCACTAACTTGGCCCCCGTTCGAACACGGTAGCTCGCACCAAGGGAATTTCTCCGCCACCAGCACTACCCCGGGCTTTTCACGGCGCAACCATCGCGCAAATCCGGCGGGATCGTCAGGTGAAGCGAGGAGCGGATTGACGCGGCCACGAGGAGGCAATTCCTGTTGGCAGGCCAGAAACGCTGCCAACCATTTGGTTTCCACCCGTTCGTTCATCTCCGGGGTGAGCGCGAGACCGATGCGTTCAAACCCCTTGGCCCGAAGTTGCGTCCATGCCAGCACCGAGCCTTGGAAATGGTTGGGCGAGACGCGGTGCATGACCGGTTCGTGAAGGCTGGAGCCAATGGTGACGCCTGTGAATCCACGTAGATCCAAAGCAAACCGCATGGATGGCTCTGGCACGGGCGGTATGATCATGCCCCACTGGCCGCGAGCCGCCAGGCGGCGGCGAAGCCCCTCCGGGGATATCCCCTCCGTGCCGACGGGGTAGACTTCCAGACCGTAACCCAGTTCCTGTGCCCGGGCCAGCGCGCCGCTCATGATCGGTTTGGCGCTCATGGCGGGGTCGCCGTCTTTTCCGGCAGGCCAAAGATCGATCCACGCGATATGATGGGGATCGCTTCGCCGGCGGCGGTGGTGCATCTGTGCCATCAACGCGGAAACCATCGGATGGGGCCGGTAACCGAGCCTCTCCGCGGCGGCCTGAATGGCCAGGCAGCGCGACACCGAAATCGAGGGATCGTTTCGCAAAGCTTTCGAAACGGTGGAAACCGACACCCCAACGTCACGAGCCAAATCACGCATGGTGAGGGATTGGTCAAAGCTCACGAAACGATATTCGTAAAATGCAGCTAGCCCGGCAAGCACCAACACGTCAGGTCTTTCTGCAATGACTGAATGGCAAACCGACTCCGAGCTGCTTACATTGGATAAGAGTCAACTTCACCCGCCGGTGACAGGTCTTTCCTCGATGACTGAATGGCAATCCGACTCCGAGCTTTTTTCTTTGGTTAAGAGCCGCCTCTACACCCCGGTAGTAGGTGACATCCTCGACCGGCTGGGGCTTACCCATCAGTTCCTGCCGCAGCCGATTCAACCCTTGCTCACCGAAATGAAACTCGCCGGGCGGGCAATGCCGGTGCTCATGATCGACGTTCACGGTCCCCAGAAGCAGCCTTTTGGCAAACTCACCGAGGCGCTTGATCAATTGCAGCCCGGCGAGATTTATCTGGCGAGTGGCGGCGACATGCGGTGTGCCTATTGGGGGGAAATCCTCACCGCTACCGCGCGGATGCGGGGCGCAGTGGGAGCGGTCATCAATGGCTTCCATCGCGACACTCCCCGCGTCCTCGAACAGGACTGGCCGGTCTTCAGCCGCGGCAGGTTCGCTCAGGATTCGGCCGTTCGAACGCAAGTTGCGGAGTACCGTTGTCCCATCGAAATAGGTCAGGTTCAGGTCGAGCCCGGGGACCTCGTCTTCGGAGATCTTGACGGAGTGGTGATCATACCCCGTCGTGTGGAGGAAGTCCTCATCGTTGAGGCTCTCAAAAAGGCCGCGGGCGAGAACGTGGTGCGCAAGGAGATTGAGAACCACATGTCGAGCACGGCTGCCTTTCAAAAGTACGGGATCCTCTAGGCTTCCGCAGCAGGTTGATCCGCCCAAAGGTGCAGCCCCGCCGTTACCCGTTTGATCCTTATGAAACTCGGATTCGGACTCTACCGACATCAGCTCGACGCGGATCATTTCCGCTTCGCCACGCAATGCGGGGCCTCCCACCTTGTCGTGCACTGGGTGGACTATTTCCGCTCTTCACGCGACAACCAACCGGGGGATCAACCGATTGGCAACGACTCCGGCTGGGGCTTGGCCGGCGATCCCGACAAACTCTGGTCGTTCGAGGAATTGTCGGCAGTGAAGGAGGAGGCCGCTTCCCACGGGCTGCAAATCGAAGCGATTGAGAATTTCGATCCTGCCCACTGGCACGACGTGTTGCTCGACGGTCCGAAGAAGCTCGAGCAGTTCGAAAAGCTCAAGACCATCATCCGCACCGTAGGGCGCGTGGGCATTCCGACCATCGGCTACAATTTCTCGATTGCCGGCGTGGCCGGTCGCATCAAGGGACCGACGGCACGAGGGGGCGCGGAAGCGGTGGGCATGGAGAATCCTTACGACACCCCGATCCCGAACGGCATGGTTTGGAACATGGTGTACGATCGCCATGCACCGCCGGGCAATCTTCTAACCATCACTCCCGAAGAGCTGTGGCAACGTCATGGGGAATTCCTCGACGTCCTCATGCCGGTCGCGGAGGAAGCGGGGGTCACCCTTGCCCTGCATCCCGATGACCCGCCCACGCCAACGCTTCGCGGTCAGCCTCGGTTGGTCAACCAGCCGCACCTCTATCAGCGGGCGATTGATCGTCATTCCAGCACGCGCAACGCCTTGGAATTTTGCTTGGGAACGCTGGCCGAAATGACGGATGGAGACCTGTACGAGGCGGTCGATAACTACAGCCGCCAGAACAGGGTGGCTTACGTTCATTTCCGCAATGTCCGCGGCAAGGTCCCGCACTACTGTGAAACGTTCGTGGACGAGGGCGACATCGACATGCTGCGGGTGCTCCGAATTCTCAAAGGGAACGGCTTTGAAGGAGTGTTGATTCCCGATCACGCACCGCAGATGACATGCGCCGCACCGTGGCACTCGGGAATGGCCTTTGCCTGTGGCTGGATGAAGGCGGCCCTGCAGAGCGTGGAGAACGACCGGTAGTCTCGCTTTATGCGGCAGCTCCTTCGGCACAATCGTCTGCCTCAGCCCAATTTCGGCAATCCCACGCCCGCGTCCACGCGGAGGGTGAAGCCATCCACCTCCTCGGCCAAGGAGGAGCAGAGGTAGAGGAAGGCATTGGCGATGGCCCCGGGCGAGTTACGTTTGCCCAAGGGCGAAACGCGATCCACCCAAGCCCGATACTCCGGATTGTTATCGTAGACCAGCTTGGAACTGCCAGCCGCCACGTTACCGGGACTCACGCAATTCACGCGGATCTGATACTTGGCGTACTCGAGCGCAAGGTTCTTTGCGAACATTTCGAGCGCGGCCTTGGACGCGACATAAGCGCTGATGCCCTCCATCGGAATTTGTGCCACATACGAGGATGTGAAGATGAGGTGCCCGACGCAGCCGCTCGTGCGCCAATGGGAAAGCACGCTGCGGGCGAAATACGTTTGCGCCAGGAAGTTGAAGGCGACGATCCGGTCGAAATTCTCCTGGTCGCAAGTTTCAAAGGGAAACACGCCGGTGCCCCCGGCATGGCCCAGCGCAATGTTGATGCCGGGATACTGGACGAATGCCGAATCGACCGCGCGCGACACTTCGACGTGATCCGTCACATCCATTTGCAAATAAGGGGTCGAGGGAAGGCCCCAAGCTTCGAGGGTTTTCCTCGCGACGGCGTCCGGTTCGCGGTCGGTCACCACCACGGTGGCACCGGCGGCATCCAAGGCCTTGACGATGAATTCTGAAATGGGGCCCAAGCCCCCGGTGATGAGGATGGTTTTGTCGGAGAGGTCGAGGTGCATCGGGTGAAGAGCGTGTGGAGTGTGGAAAGCTCAAAACACGGCACAACATGGCGAGCCGCAGGGGAATACCGGACCGTGAGTGCCGGTAGGTTGGCCCGTGGCGGGATCGAGTTCAAACGGAACCACCTCATGGGAGTCCTGGTTAACCGAAAGCAGCCAGCGGCCGGAGGGCGAGAGCGCGATGTCACGCGGCGTCTTCCCTCGCACTGAGAAGCTGCCGGCGAGCGCAAGATCCCCTAGGGTGTCCACGGCAAAACAAACCGCCGTGTCGCTGTGACGGTTGGAAACGAAAAGGGATTTGCCGGAGGGATGGAACTCGAGGGCCGCGCCTGCGGGTACGTCGGCGAAGGTTTCCGGCAGGGTCGCATGCACCGCGATCTCACGCCAATCCTCGCAGTTTCCCTCTAACACCCGCAACTTCGCATCCAATTCGCCAAGCACATAGAATCGAGGCAGCGCCGGATGAAATACCAGATGGCGCGGACCGGATCCGGGGGCGACCGCAATCGCCCGCGCTTCGCCCAGATGCTTCCCGTCGAAGGCATGCAGCCAGACGCAGTCGCAACCTAGGTCGCACACCAGCACGTGCCGCCCATCCGGCGCGAACGCCGCTTGATGCGGATGGGATTTCTCCTGCCGATCCAAATCGGAGCCGTGGCCTGGATAAACGATGTGCTGGTGTGCGGCGGCCACTTCGCCGCTTGCTCCAAGTGCATGGACGGTAACGCCGCCGAGGTAATTCGACACAACGGCGGCTCGCCTGTTAGAGGAAAGCGCGATGTGACAGATGGCTCCGCCAAGCGTCGACTGGACGTGGCCGATCCGCGTGAAATCCTTCGAATCGAAAGCCGAAATTTCACCCGGCTCCAGGTAACGCTCGGAGGCGACCAGCAACGTTCCTCCCGCCCGGGTGAGCCAGATGGCATTCTCCGCGTTGGAGCAAGAACTCACGCGGAAGATTTCACCGGTCTCCTCATTCAAGTCGCAAGCGGTGATCCCCTCTCCCGTGGCGTGGAACCAGGGGCCCGGGATGTTGAGCGAACCGATGAAGATGCGGGTCATGGTCTGGCTGAAAGGAGGGAACGATGCCGGCTATTTCGCGAAGTAAGCTTCGATTTCTTCGAGCGTCTTGCCTTTGGTTTCGGGGAGGATGAATGCCGCGAACAGGAAGTAAACGAAGGTGCATACGAACCACACCCCCCACATCGCGGCGTAACCGAAGTTTCCGATGATGGGCAGGAACAACCAAGTGGTGAGAATGGTGACGCCCGCATTGCCCAGAACACCAAGCCCCATGCCGATGGAGCGTACGCGGGTGGGCAGAAGTTCCGAGGACATCAGCCACAGGCAAACGCCGGGGCCGAAGGCAAATCCGACGATGTAGAGGATGAGGCAGGCGAAGATGATTTGTCCGGTGGTTTCGGAAGGAGCCGGGCTGAATTTGGCGCGCAGGATTTCCAATTTGGCGTCGGGATGGGCGGCATCGGGCTTGAGGGCAAGCACCGGATCCTTGGCGTCACTGCGCAGCAGCAGCAAAGGCTGCTCCTTGCCGCCCCGCGTGTACTGCACGCTCACCTGCACCACGGGCGCATCAGATGCGGCAATCTCCTTCACCGGAATGACCAGCGCGTGTTCCTCGATCTGTTGCGTCAATGGTGCCGTCACATCGGTACGCCCGGCTTCCACTTTCCAATAGGTGATGACGCCGGTGCCCAGCGCGACCAACATGATGGCGGTGCCGATTTTGAGCAGCCACTTGCGCCCGAGGCGGTCGACGAGAAGGACGCCGAAGATGGTGGTGACGAAGTTCGCCACCGCCAGCCACACGCCGGTGTGGGCGGCGGCGCCTTCGCTCAGGCCCGCCTGGTTGAGCATGACCACGGGGAAGGTGAACACGGCGCAAATCCCGGTGGCTTGGTTGATAGCCAGCAGGGTGATGGCCAAGGCCAACGGCCAAAGGTAGCGCTTTTGGAGAATTTGATCGGAGCCACCGGCCTTGGCAGTGTGGGCGGTGGCCGCCAGTTCTTCCATCTCACGCAGTTCCAGCCGCGCCTGGGCCGCGTCACGGCCCTTCAAGAGGACGGCCAAGGCCTTGTCCGCTTGCCCGTGGCGGAACAGCCAGCGTGGCGACTCCGGCACCACGAAAGCCGCCACCACGAAGACCACGGCCGGCCACGCCGACGAAAGGAACATCTGGCGCCAGGCGTGATCCTGGGCGGACAGGATTTTGGCGGCGTCGCCGGCGGCGGCTTGCACGGCGTCATCCACCCCTGACTGATACCAAGCCCCGGCGGCCATCGCCACGGCGATACCCAGGGTGATGCACAATTGAAACATGGTCGAACTGATTCCGCGCACCTTAGCCGGCGCGCACTCGCTCATGAACACCGGCACCACCACGGCAATCATGCCGGCGCTCAAGCCCTGCAGGGTGCGTCCGGCAAACAGCATCCAGAAACCGGCGGAAAGCACGATGATCCCCACGCTGGCCACAAACAGGAACGCAGCCAGAATCATGGTTTTCTTGCGCCCGATCAGGTCCGAAAGACCGCCGCCGATCACCGACGAGGCCAGCGCACCGATCATGATGGCCGACGCCAGCATTCCCACCTCGGCCTCACTCAGGCGAACGCACTTGTCGAGGTAGAGCAATGCCGACGAAATGATCCCCAGATCATAGCCATAAAGGAGGCCGCCCAAGGAGGCGATGGCGACGAGGAGGAAGGTGTAGGTTTTGTTTTGCATGCGGGCTTTCAGGAAATGTCGGGGCAGAGAACCTGCGTGCGGACTTGGCGGAAGCCGTTGGGAACGGAGCCGAGGGGGTCAGGGCAAGGTTGCGGGCGTGGATTGCGCAGCGACGACCGCTGCGCCGGTGGGGGCTTTCGCCATCGCTCGATCGACGGCCCAATAGAGTGCGATCAAAGCGATGACCGTACTGGCCGGCATCACGACGGCTTTCCGGTACCAAGCCTTTTTCCAGAACCATGCGGTCAGGAGCAGACCGGTGATCACGATGAGCAATTGCGCGAATTCGATTCCGACATTGGCGCAAAACACGGCAGGGAGAAACAGGTGACGGGGCCAATCCACTTCCGAGAGTGCTCCGGCAAAGCCGAGTCCATGAACCAGCCCGAACACCGTGACAATCGCAAGCCGGCGACCGAACGGGCGCTTGGCGTCGGGTAGAAGGTTTTCCACCGCCACGAAGGCGATGCTGGCGGCGATGCCGATCTCCACCCAGTGGGCGACCGCCTCCGGGAAGCGGACGAGGCCAGCCATGGTGAACAACAGGGTGACGCAGTGGGCTACGGTGAAGGCCGTGACCTGCCACAGGATTTCCTTGAACCTCCGCGACCCGAGATAGACGCCGAGAATGAACAGCAAGTGGTCGGTGCCTTCTGGAATGATGTGGCGGAAGCCAATCCAAAAGCAATCGGTCAGCAACCGGACGGTGGCGGGTGGCGGGGAGACGGCTTCCAATGCGGGGGAACTCAGCGCCCCGGCGATTTCCGCGGGAGCAGGGTCGAGGTCGGTCTCGATCACCAGGAAGGAAACCGGTATGTCGAACTCGCCGATGCGATACCGGGAGTTCTTGATTTCCGGAATGATCGAATCGTCGCCGCGGGCTTCCAAGAACATCGCGACTCTCTGCGGCAACTCCATTTCGGGAGTGATGGGGACGCCTCCTTCGAGTGACGGGATGTGCAGACTCAAGCCGGACAGCCGGGTTTGGTTTTGCTCCAGGATGGTGCCGGCCGACAAAATGGCGGCCAGCGGGGCGCGCACCCGCGCGAGGTCGGCTCCCGTTCGAATGGAGTATGGAGCCACACCGGAAAGCATCTCAATCTGATCCAAGGCCAACTCCAACTTTACCCGCCAGGTTCCCGGCATGGATTTCTCGATCCTCGCTTCGAACACATCCAATCCATGAGCATGGCCGGCGGACGAGGTGGCGCCCCACGCGAGGATCGCCAGGGCGACTTGAAGGAGGATGCGTTTCATAGGGCCGGGTGCATGGCGGGGTTCCCCCCTTCCGACATCACCACTTCACCCGCAGCGTGACGAACCCGTTGCCCGGCACGGTGACCGTTGTGCCCACCTCTTCGCCCGGTTCTTCATCCAGCGTGCACAGCCGCACCGAATCGGGCGCGCGGTCGGGCCACACCAATCTCACGATTTCGTCCTTCTCCGAAACCGAGCGCAAGCGGAGGATCGTGTCCTTGCCGTCCGTGCTGCCCTTGAGGATGGCGATGGTGATGGAGGGCGATCCCTCCAGCGCGACCACGGGTTTAGTGACCGGGTTGCTCTGGGCGGGCGTGGCGACCAGGGGTTGCGCCTGTTCCACGCCGAAGCGGTTGGCCACCGCTGCGTCGTAGCCGGTGGCGTGCGGCATCACACGGTAGCGGAAGGGAATCAGTCCTTCCTGGGTCAGCGGGAAATTGGTGTGCCAATGGTTGTTGAGCGCCCAGGAATAGATGGTCGAGCTGGGCTGAAGATTGCGAATCCAATGCGGCGAACCGGTGGCGGCACCGATGATGTTGGCGGTCATGCCGCCGACTTCGAAGGTGGACGCGTCCAGCGAGGCCCAGGTGACACCGCATTGATCGTTGGACACATCCAACCAGCGTTGGAAGGCGATCCAGTTGCGGTTGGCTTCGGGCATTTGGTCGGCATCCACGCGCATCACGCCCCAGGGGATGTCGGCGCGAATCTCGCGATTCGGGACGGCGAAGGCAAAGCCGAAGTGGATGCCTTCCTTCGCGGCCACGGCCAACTTGTCCACGACATTGGAGCATTCGAGCCAGGGTTGGCCGGCAACGAGTCGCACCGCGCGCGACACCGACTTGCAGCCGGGGGCGACGGAGTCCACCTGCCATTCGACCACCAGCGGGCCGTTCTCTTTGACGCTGACTTTGATTTCGGTGTCGGGCTTGCCGTCGGCACTTCCTCCTGGCAACTGGCGGAAGGCGTTGAGGCCGCCGTCCTGCGCGGGGTTCACGAACTCATGAGGGTTGCCAGCGCAAAGCAGGCTTTTGATGTTGCCGGTGGCCGGGTCGAGGGTCGCCGTCAGAACGCCGTTGGAAGCGCTGTCTCCCTTGAGCGCGGCGGGCACCGGCGGCGGCGTGGCTTGGCCGGATTGCACGCGATAGGCTTTGCTCCCCAAGGCGGGGATGTTGGAAGCCAAGAAGGCCAGTTCGCCGGTGGAAAGCCGTTGAGAGGGCACGGCGGCTCCCGCGTCATCAATGACGCGATCCCCCGCTTTGGAGGCTTCGGCGGAAAGCGTCACCAACCCGCCGCGGTTCCACGACAGGGTGTTCATCACGGCCACGGACGGACCGGCGGGAACCTGTTCCGCAGACTGCTTCAAGAGCGCGATGCTGGTGTCCTGCGCCGCTTGAAAATAGGACTTCTTTACCTTCCAAATGGCTTCCTGGAAATAGGGATGATTGGGATCGGCATAGCACCACGTGTGCTCGGACCCGAGGAGGATGTTGCGCCATGAGGCTTCGACCTCCGCACGCGGCGCGGGCTTGGTCGGATTGAGCATCGAAGCCAGCGTGTCGGCTTGGATCAAGCGTTCCTTGGCAACCCGGTTCATGCCGGTGAACTTGGCGGCGGTGCCCAAGCCGTCCGTCCAGTATTCGGTGTAGTCCCCCCTGACCACCGGCAATTGGTCGCCGTATTTCTCATCAAAGGCCGACATGATGTCGTGGGCGCTGGAGATCGCCAGTTTGGGGTAGGCATATTCCTCGTTCCACATCCGCACGGCTTCGGGCAGGTCTTCATCTAGCGGCGTGTTGTCTGCCATGGCCCACGACATGGCAAAAAGGTCGTAGGGATACTTGTCGCCCCAGCTCTCCAAGGCTTTCAGGGTTCCGAGCAAATAGCCGTCGAGGAAGTTGGCGCGCGGGTTGGCAGTCTTGATGGTTTGAGGGATGTCGTCCGGATTCACGACGCCCATCCAGCTTTGATAGTGGCCCATCCCCTTGGCTTTGAAGCCCGGCGTGTAATCGCCCGGCTGGTAGAACAGCACCTTGGATTTTCCGTCGGGGCCGACCCACCAGAACGGGCGGTGGGAAAGTCCCGGAGCAAGTCCCGTGCGATCGATGCCGTTGAACAGGCAGAACGCATACTTGATGCCCGACTGGTTCAGCACAGGCAGCAAACCCCAGGAAACGCCCGGCACATCCACCTGCACGAAGGTGTCCACCGTGGCACCGGTCTTCTTCTGAAGCTGGCGGGCATCATGCAGCAGATGGAACATCTCCTCGTCGGCGCACACGCTGGTGTTCACATTGACATAACCGGCATCGAGGACCATGCGACCTTGGCGAATCGCCGTGTAAACTTCTTCCTTTTGCTTCGCGGTGGCGGTGCTGAGGTAACGCTCCACCGGCCAGATCACTTCCGGATTCCACTTGTAGCGCAGGCCTTCGGGGCGCTTGGCAGTTGCATTGGCGATGCGGATGCCGTTGACGACATTGCGCTTGTGGATGATCTCCACGTTTTCATGGGTATTGGTGTAGCCGATGTCCACGTGAGAGTGAGGATAGACGAACACGGTCCATTGACGTTGGGCGGGAACCAAAAAGGGCTTGCTGCTTTGCACCTTGGCTCCTTGGCGCAAGGTGACGCTGACTTCCGCCGCCTTGTCCACGCCCACGCCTTTGGGCAGCAGCAGGGAATAGTATCCCAAACCTTTGACGTTCTCGGGCAAATCCTGGGTTTCTACGGTTTGGCCGTCCACCGTGACCTCCAGTTTGGCCCGGCCGTAAAGACGGGTTCCTGTGAAGCCTAAGCGCACTTCACGCCCGGCTTCGCCATCGGGACGGTGGCGGTAAAACGGCTGGACGGTGGCCGCCATGTCAGTGGGGAAAGGCAGGGCATCGGCGGCGACCTCACGGGTGTTGGTGAACTGAACTTCGGACAGGCCATACACATTGCCGCCGTAGTTGCTCTTGGCCGCGAGGATCACGCCGGTAAGAGCCTTCCCACCGGTTTTAAGCGGAAACACTTGGGCTTCTTCCGCCGTGCCGCCGGCCTGCTTGAGGGTGATGTCCGCGAGGAGCACCCATTTCGAACCATCCATGGTGCCGTAAACCCGCACCTCGCGCAGGCCACGGTTGGTGTAGCCTGCTTGGTTGTGGTTCCACAGCTCAAGGCCGTCCACGGTCTGTGGCTTGCCAAAGTCGAAGCGCAGCCAAGCTGGACAGGCCGGAATCTGACCTGCAGGCGCAGATTCGGTTGCCACGAGCGCGGTGTGCCACATCGTGGCGGCACCGGAATTGCTGTCGTGACGCATCTGATCATCCAAGCCCGAATGGTCCACCAAGGTCGCCGCCGATGCATAAATCGAGGAAGCACTGATTTTGATGTCGGTGGTCGCGACCTGTTCGGTGACGGGGATGGAGAAAGCTGGTGATACGAAGCCAAGGGTGGCGACGGTGGCATAAGCCGTAAGCAGGGCGAAGGTGGAAGTGTTCATGATGGAAGGGTCCGCGCGAAAATCAGGGAAAGACACCGGGTCGTGGGTTCCTCTAGGATGTTAGAGATTGAGTCCATGGCATCGTGGCGAGGTCTTGAGCTGAAGCGTTTGCCTCCGACGGTCCAAGCCGGGTTGCCATGGCACATGTCGCGGGATCGCGTGCGGGAAAGACCTTCAGCGCCACATTGGCGGGTTCAACATGGTTGGCCTGCCTCCGTTGCAGGCGGATCTTCGCCGGCAGCACGAAGGACTTAGCAGCGTGAACCACAAATGGGTCGAATGTTCCGGCCGGATCTTTAGCGATCACTTCTTCTCTTTGGAAAAATTCAATAGGTTGAACGTGCCCCGGTGTCGTGAGCGAAGCCCATATTCGTCAGGCATTCCGGCGAAGGGCACGCGGCGGCGGCACAGAAGGACGACCACGCCGAGACCGCAGAGCAGCGCGGCAGCCGCTTCTGGAACCAGCGACATAGTCACGAAGCGGCTTTCCGTGGCCTCGTACCGAAAGTTCCGGCCCGCCTCGGTGTCGTTGTAGTTGAATAGCCACTGGTTGGAGCCGAAGGTGTCAGCGGTGAAACCGAAGGTGATGCCGCCGCCGGCGTAACTGACGGGGTGAAACGGTCACCCCAAGGATCAATTACTGAGGACGAGAGGCACTTTGAGCGGATTTTTCTGCACTTCGGCAGACTGATTTTGAAAGTAGCGCTGCACAGTTTGGGCATCAAGGTTCGTGCACGAGCAAATTGCGCCAACCAAACAGCGAAAACTTCAAGCATCGGGAGTCCTCACCCACTATATTGCGCCAAATGTGGGAGAGCATGACGAGATCCCCCACGATAAACCCGCGTCACCACGCTGAAGGCCATTCTCGAAACTATGGAGAGACCGCATTCGCTACAGCATGCGAGGATCCGGCCCTACCTGTTACCAATTGACCCGTGGCCGATACGTTGCTCCCCGGTTTGGGGAGATGAATCCCTTGGAGCTCTGATCTTCGGCATGCGGGGGGCGGAATGTTGAACGGCACCCCGTGGCGAGCTCATCCGACTGCTGGAGTTCAACCCATCCCGACCCAGTCATCGGTAAGACTTCGTCGAAGAAGCGGTGCGTTTATAGCTGCCGAGCAGCAACGCATCAATGCACCCCTAGGCTCCTCCCGTCATGCTGTCCACATTGTCGCATTATAGTGGGTGGAACTCCGGATGCTTGTCTTTTTCGGTACTGCGTAGGCGCAATTTAGTCGCGCGCGAAACTTGATACCCAAACTGCGCATGGCTATTTTGAGAGTGAGTCTGCCTATGTGCAGGGAAATCCACTCCAATAGCGTATCTCTTCTCGGACTTCTGCTCACTCCCACTTGGCTTCCAGCCCGCCGCCGACATCTTTTAGCAAGCGAATGGAGACACGACTGCCACCAATGAGGAGCAGCCACTCAACACATCCGGTTCGCAGGCGACGAACATAAAATTTCCCGTCGAGGTCAAGAGGGGAGGAAGAGCGCCGCGCGGAGCAATCCGCGCGGCGCTGAACTCCACCCGCTTCGTAAAACCCAAAAATTAGAAACCCCACGTGAAAAAGACCCAATGTCTGAGTTTGTTCGCCGCAGGAGGATTGATCGGAACGCTCTTCCTCTTCGATGAGGGCGACAGAAGTGGAGTAGCAACCGAGGCTAAGAAATCACCCCGCTCGTCGTCGGCCCGGGAGCACGCTTCAAGCGGCACGCCGGAATCCGCAGCCGCTAGCGATTCATCGGCACCGGTGAACCCGGCACCGCAAGACGGTTCGCAGCAGCACACTGCTGAGTGCCTCCATGAGAATGGAGAGCATTCCAACCCCGTCGGCAATGAGGTGAGGCCCGTCCATCAAGACCTTGAGCCGGACTTTCTTGACCGCATCGTTTCGGGAAAGTCCGTCAGCTTCGATCTTCCCGACGGTCGCAAGGCGACCGGTGTCGTGGAACTGATCCAACACGACGACACCGGAGTCCTGTTCGTTCAGGGCCGACTCGAACAGCCGGCCGCGGGGTCCTATTTCTTCCAACGCCAAACCATTGCAGGAGTGGCCGGATCGCTTGTCGGCAACATTCGGTTCGACGCCGGTAGTGACGCATGGAAAGTCCTGCCAACGGCCCCGAATGGTGGCCCGCGCCTCGTCGCCAGCACCGTGGATGAGGTCCTGTGCGTGAACTACGCGTTGCCACCTTCCGACCTGGATGCCGAGCAGGCCGGAGAACCCGAAGTTCAACACGCGCCGCAAACCCATCCGACCAACATCACCATTCCTTCGTATCAGAACGGTATTATCCCCCTGCAGAGCCTGCCCGATGCCACCGGCGTCGTTTACCTCGACTTCGACGGCGAGAAAGGTCCGTTCCCGAGCTGGGGGAACTTCGACGCCGCCCATTCCGGGGCCAACAACACCCAGATCTACGACGTCTGGAAAATGGTCGCGGAAGACTTTCAAGGCTTCAATCTCAACGTCACCACCGACCGCAAGGTGTATGACTCGGCTCCTCAAGGCCGCCGTATCCATTGCATGGTCACCCCCACGACCAACGCTGCTCCCGGCGCGGGCGGCGTGGCCTTTCTCGGTTCCTACAACTGGGGCGGCGACCCGGTGTGCTGGGCCTTCTACTCCACCGGCAAGTCATCGGCGGAGGTCATCTCCCACGAGATCGGACACACCCTCCAACTGGCGCACGACGGGCGGACCATTCCTGCCGAAGGTTACTATGGCGGCCACGGGACTGGTTCCACTGCCTGGGCGCCCATCATGGGCGTCGGCTATTACGCCAACCTCTCGCAGTGGTCGAAGGGCGAGTATGCCAGTGCCAACAACCTGCAGGACGACCTCGCGATCATCGTCAACAACAACGACGTCGATTACCGCGCGGACGACCGGGGCAATACGCTCGCCACGGCCAGCTATCTTGAAATCGCTGCCAACAGTTCGGTTTCCAACGAAGGGATCATCGAGAGCACCGGCGATGTGGACGCCTTCCGCTTTGTCACCAGCGGCGGCCAAGCGACCCTCAACGTCAACACCGTCGGCCTGAATCCCAACCTCGACATCCTCGCGGAACTCGTCAACGCGGCCACCGGTGTGGTGGTCACGTCGAACAACCCGGACCTCGGCATTGACGCCACCGTCGCCGCCAACCTGGCGGCCGGGGAATACCTCCTGCGCGTGAGCGGCACCGGCCGCGGCAATCCGTTGATCGACGGCTATACCAATTACGGCAGCCTCGGAGCTTACCTCGTTTCCGGCTCCGTGACCGGCGGCGTGAAACCCGACCGTTTCTCAATCGCCGAGAACAGTGCCAATGGAACCTCCGTGGGCACGGTGACACCCCGTAACAACCACGGCGGTGCCACTCTGGCCTACACGATTGCTTCCGGTAATGGTGCAGGTGCCTTGGCGATCAACGGCACCAGCGGGCTCCTCACCGTCGCGAACGGATCGCAGTTCGACTACGAAGCCCTTTCCCTGCGCTGGGATGATCCGCCCACCATCGAGCTGTTGGTGAACATCACCAATGCCTCGAACCCGTCGCTGAACGAAACGGTGCGCGTCGTGGTCAGTGCCACGGATGCCAATGAAGCCCACAGCATTGTCGGCACCTCCAACACCTCGGTCTATCGCAATGCCAACACCGGCACCCTCGTCGCCAACTTCTCGACCCAAGGTGAGGATCAGTTCGACAACATCACTTGGTCCATCACCTCGGGCAATGGTGGCGGTGCCTTCGCCCTTTCCGCGGACGGCAGGCTGACCGTGGCGAACTCCGCTGCACTCGCAGCCCAAAGCAGCCATGTCCTGCAAATTACCGCAACCGACAGCGGCCCGCTATTACCCGTCATTTCCGCGAATCACACCGTCACCGTCGGCACCTTGCTCTGGAATCCCGGCGATGCCCTGGTCGTCAGGAACTGGACCCAGGAAGCCGGTGTAACGGCGAGCCAGTCCTCGACCTTCGGCGGCTGTGTCGCCTCACGGGCCATCGATGGCAACACTGACGGAAACTTGGGCAGCGAGAGTCTCACCCACACCGACACTGGCACCAACAGTTGGTGGGAAGTGAATCTGGGTGCGGATCGGGTCATTGGCTCGGTGCAGCTCTTCAACCGCACCGACGGGGTGGGCACGCGGCTTTCCAATTTCAGGATCTCCGTGCTCGACGCCTCTCATACGGAAGTCTCCGGGCAGAACTTCTATCCAGGCAGCGGTTCGGTCGGCACCAGTGAGCTATGGAACTTGGCCTCCGCCGTGACGGGCCGTTATGTGCGGGTGCAATTCCTTGGATCAAACAACGATGGCAATGGCTACCTGTCCCTGGCGGAAGTCGTCGTCGCAGTGCCGCTTCCCGCAAATGTTGCCGTGGCCGATCCCAACTGGGCACAGCAAGCGGGAGCGACGGCGAGCCAGTCATCGACTTACGCCGGCGTGGTCGCCTCTCGAGCCATCGATGGCAATACCGAAGGAAACTGGAACGGCGGGAGTCTCTCTCATACCGATACTGGCACCAACAGTTGGTGGGAAGTGGATCTGGGGACCGACCGGCTCATCGGCTCGGTAAAACTCTTCAACCGCACGGACGCGGTAGGCACGCGGCTTTCCAATTTCCGGGTGTCTGTCCTCGACTCAAGCCGCACGGAGATCGCCGGCCAGAACTACTACGAAGGAATCGGGTCTGTCGGCACCAGCGAGCTGTGGAGCCTTGCCGCCGCAGTGACCGGCCGGCACGTGCGGGTGCAGTTCCTTGGAAACAACAACGATGGCAATGGCTACCTGTGCCTTGCCGAAGTGAAGGCTTTTGCGAGCGCTGCGCCGAGTGAGCCGCTTGCGACGCAATCCACCACCTTCGCGGGCGGAGTCGCCTCCCTTGCGGTCGATGGCAACACGGATGGCACCTATGCCAACGGCAGCGTCACCCATACCGATGGGACCACCAACAGTTGGTGGGAAGTGGACCTCAAAGCGCTGCAGAGCATCGATCAGATCGTCCTCTACAACCGGACGGACTTCCCCATCCGGTTGTCCAATTTCAAGGTCAGCCTCTGGAATGGCAGCACGGAGGTCTACAGCAGCAACCACTTCACCGAGCCCGGCACCCGGGCATCCAACGTGTTCAGCCTGTCACAAATCGCAGGCATGGTCGCGGACCGTGTGCGGGTCGAGCTATTGGGCAATAACAGCAACGGAGACACGTACCTCTCGTTGGCCGAGGTCGAAGTCTATGGAACTACGGCGACCAAGACCTGGACCAATGCCGCAGGGGGCTCGTGGACTAACACGGGCAACTGGAGCGGTGGCCTCATCGCCAGCGGTGCCAACATTACCGCCAACTTCGCCACCCTGAACCTGACGTCGAATGCGACTGTCACGCTCGATGGTACACGCACCATCGGTCACCTGACCTTCGGTGATACCACGCCCAGCCACCATTGGACCCTCCACACCGGCAGCAGCGGCCCGCTCACGCTCGACGTCACCAGCGGCAGTCCACTTGTCACCGTCAACAACCAGACGGCTACCATCGGCGCAGTCCTGGCGGGAAATGACGGCCTCACCAAGGCGGGTGCCGGCACACTGGTTCTCACCGGCACCAACACTTACACCACGGCCACCACGATTAGCGGTGGCACGCTCCAAATCGGCAATGGCGTGGCGAATGGCACCTACAACGGCACCTACTCTATTGGCAGCGGAAGCACCTTGCGTTTGACCAGGGCAACGGCAGCCGCGCCACCGTGGAGCAGCATTACCGGTGCGGGCACACTACGGCTCTTCACCGCCGCGAGCTTTGATTATGGTTGGGGCGCCGCCTCATTGGGCGCGGGCTTCACCGGCAAGCTCTCGATTGAAACCGGCCGCGTCCAAGTCAACGTTGCCGGCTTGGGTGGCACCAACAGCATTGACGTGGAAAACGGGGGGCAGCTCATCATCTATCCGACGAGCGGCCAGACTTACACCCAGCCGCTGACGATCGCCGGGAACGGCTACGGTGAACCGGGATACCCCGGCGCGTTGCGAAATTCGGTTGCCGCGTCCACCTGGTCGGGGCCCATCACCCTTGCGGCGGATGCCGGCATCTATTCGCAAACTGGCACTTTCACTCTCACGGGACCGATCACCGGGGCACATCAATGCGAGTTCACCCGCATTGGCAACATCGTGGTCGCCCCTGCGGTAGCGGTGCAGAACAGCTATGACTCCACCAAAATCAGCAGCGCGGGGGGCAGCGGCGTTATTTCGGCAGGGAACCCCTACGCCTTCAGTACCGGAGGATTATTGATGAATGGCGGCGTGCTGGCCCTGAACAACCACAGCTTCAGCTTCGCCTATCTCAGCGGCACCACCGGCGTCATTCGGAACAATGGAACCACTGCGGCTTCGGTGATCACGATCGGCAGCGACAACTCAAGCACCAGCTATGGAGGAACCCTGATCAACGGCAGCACGGCCACCCTCAGCTTCACGAAAACCGGCACGGGCACGCTCACCTTGACCGGTGCCAATGCCTACACCGGCGCGACCACCATCAGCGCCGGCACGCTGAGCGTCACCGGCTCGCTGGGAGCTACCACCATCACCGCGCAAAGCGGTGCAACCCTCGGCGGCACCGGCACCTTGGGTGGCGCGGTCACCGTGCAGGGAGGCGGCTCCATCATCCCGGGGACAAGCGCCATTAGCATGGGCACCCTCACGCTCAGCAACAAAGCGCTCACCTTGTCCGGCACCGCCGCGATGCAGATCGGCCGCACCGGCGGCACGCTCTCCAACGACAAGGTCAGCGGCATCAGCACGGTGACCTACGGTGGCAGTTTGTTCGTCACCGATGTGGGCGCGGACCTTCTCCAGGCCGGCAACACGTTCCAGCTCTTCAATGCCACCACCCGCACCGGCAGCTTCAGCAACATCACGCTGCCAACCCTCGCCTCCGGACTAGCGTGGGACACCAGTCGCCTTGCGGTGGATGGCACCATCAAGGTTGCAACAAGCGGCCCCATCCTCGTTAACCCCTACGACACCTGGGCAGCAGCTCAAGGCCTCGACGGTTCCAGCGACGATCCCGACCACGACGGCACCGGCAACCTGCTCGAGTTCTACCTCGACGGCGATCCACTCGCTGCCGACGGATCCACCCTTCGGGTCATGATGGTTGATACCACTCATGTGGTGCTCACCTTCCACCGCCGCGACGATGCCGAAGCCCATGTCAGCACCGAGTTGGTCCAATGGGGATCGGACCTCGCCGGCTGGACCGATGTTGCCCTCGGCGGATCCCACGCCGGGCCCGATGCCAACGGCGTTGTCGTCGAGGTGATCGAAAACGACGAGAGACCGGATGACATCACGGTATCCATCCCGCGAGAACTGGCGATCAGCGGCAAACTATTTGCCCGACTGAAAGTAACCGAATAATTTCCCTGGCCAACACCAGGGTGAGCACAACGGGTGACCGGCGGTTTGGGTTTTCCGTCGGTCACCCGATTCGCTTCAACAACGTTTTTCATCTGCGCAACTTCCTCGTCTTCGGTCGCAGGATGTAATGAACGAGTTCCCCAAGTCCCTTTGACCAAGTCCCTTTGAAAGTCCTCCCCCCTCTTTTGCTTGTCCTAGCCGCATGGTCGGCGCGGGCTGATAGCGTCGTCGTTCTCAACGAGCTCCACTACCACCCTACCGGCGCGGACACACCGAACCACGAGTGGCATGCTCTGGGGCCGTGGGGCCGTAGGCCGGTCGGCTTAAAAATGGCGGCAAAACCGCGGAGCGGCCCAACGACAGCGGCCGCGTGATAGCTAAACTCGACTACGAGCCCGATGGCAATTGGCCGTGGCTCGCGCACCGGCTGGCCGCGTCGCCCCGCAGTAGCGCGAAGTCGCGAGAGAGCCCGTCTTCGTACCTGATTCGGCCTTGCAGATAGCCGTCTGCATCAACCGGGCACGATCACTCACATCCCCATCACGATCTCACAGCCGGGCAGCTTCGCCTTGAGCGCCTGGATGCCGGCGGCATCGACCTTGGTCTGCCACAGATAGAGCCGCTTGAGATTGGCCCGTCCCGCGAGCTTGAGGATCCCGGCATTGGTCACCTGGGTTCCGTAGAGGTTGAGCGACTCGAGCTTGGGCAAGGTGGCAATGACACCGACAGCGGCATCCGTGACGCCCGTCTCGGACAGGCGCAGGATCTTCAATTCCGCAGCATCCTTGAGCATCGCTGCGCCCTTGTCCGTCACCTTGCAGGCCGACAGGTCGAGCGAAACCATCCCCGGCATCACCGGAGCCAGCTTGGCGAGATCGTCGTCGCCGAATTCCTTGCGCAGGCTCGCGGCGGTAAAGACCACGCCGCCAGTCGATTGCGATTCGAAATTCAGCGCCGCCGGGAATTCCTTCCGCAGGCGTGCCACCTCGCCCTTCAACGACTCGCGCTTGCTGGCCGCCTCCTTGGCTTCGCCGGCGCTGGCCTCCTCTTGCTTCTTCCGCGCGTCCGCTGGCACGATCTTCGAAAGCGCAGCATTGATGTCGTCTCCGGGATTGAGCGACGCGAGCTTTGCATCCTTCGACGCCCCGCTGTCGATCCACCACTTGATGAGCCGCACCTCGTGCGGCTCCAGTTGCTTCTTGTCCTCCGGCGGCATGTGCTCGTCATCGTCCATCGGCAGATCGATGCGGATGACGATGTTGCTCTCGGCGGACTTGCCGTGGACCAGTCCCTCGCCTTCCTTGCCGCCCTTCACGAGCAGCTCATAGTCATCCATCCGGAACTTGCCCTTCTGCTTCTCAGCACCGTGGCACGCGGCGCACTTCTCCTCGAAGATCGGCGCAATGATCTCGCTGTAGACCACCGGGTCTGCGGCCATCGCCCCGGAAGTCCCGGCAGCAAGCACCAGGAGCACGGAGCGGGTCAGGCCGCGATGGGATGTGAGGAAGGCTTTCATGGTCGCGATCGATTGCAGTTCTCAGAGTTTCTTGAGCTTCGTCACCCGTCCGCTGGCGTTCCAGTCCTGGACGTAGAGGTTGCCCGCCTTGTCGAAGGACAGGCCGTGCGGCGCGGTGAAGATGCCCGTCTTCATCTGGTCAAGCGGAATGCCAAAGCCCGCCCATTGGGCCTTGTTCGGATTGTCACCGAGGAAGGCGACAGGCGCGCCGTTCTTGTCGAGGATGGTCACGCGAGCCTCAAGCTCGGCCACCGCGCAAACATCGCCGAGGATGGAGAGCGTGCACGGGCGGCGCAGGTTGGTGGCGTGGACGCCGATCCAATTCCCTTCAAGGTCGAAATGGACCAACCGGCGGCTTTCGCGGTCGCAGACCAGCAACCGCGGCGCACCGTAGCGGGTGTCGATGGCCATGCCATGGCTGCACGTCGTCTTCCCATCGCCGGTGCCCTTGCCGCCGAACGATTTGAGGTGCTTTCCCTTCTCGTCAAACTTGTGGATGAACTGCGCCCCATAGCCCATCGAGCAGAAGATGGAGCCATCCGGAGCGACGGCCACGGCGGTGAGACCGTTCCAGCCGCCTTCCACATCGCCAGCGGTGGCCTTGGAAATCTCCAGCAGCTCCTTGCCGTCGGTATCGAGCTTGCAGACGCGCAGCGCCTTCGGCCCGCCGAGCTGGGCACCGTAGATCACCGTCTTGCCGCGCTCCTCGCGCACCGCCATGGCATGGAAGCCCTGGCACTCCGGCGCGATGCTTTTCACCAGCTTGCCGTCCGGCTGATAGACCAGGATGCCATGCGCGGCATCGGTGGAGACGTAGATGAAACCGCTCTTCTCATCGATGATCACGCCGCCGTGCGTCGGGCCGATCTTCTTTCCATCCGGCAGCTCGCCCCAATGGGGAATGGCCTCATACATGAAGGCTCCGTTGCCGGTGCGGACGGCTTCTTCGAGATCCTTGCCGGGTTCCTTTCCGTGGTCGGGATGGGCGAAGGCGAGCGCGGGGACGAGGAACAGCAGTGCGGTTGGTTTCATGCGATGGCAGTTGGAGAGGTGATCGGGAATCGGGATCGGCGGCAATCTGGAACTACAGGTCACGCCAGCACATCCTTCACGATGTGTCCGGCGACGTCGGTCAGGCGGAAGTAGCGGCCTTGGAATTTGTAAACGAGCTTCTCATGCTCGACACCCATGAGGTGGAGCATCGTCGCGTGGAGGTCGTGGACATGAACGCCGCCATCGACGATGTTGTAGCCGTAGTCGTCGGTGGTGCCGTGGGTGACGCCGGCCTTCACGCCCGCACCGGCGAGCCAGATGCTGAAGCAGCGCGGATGGTGGTCGCGGCCGTAGTTGTTGCCGCTCATCTTGCCCTGGCAATACGCGGTGCGGCCGAATTCGCCGCCCCACACGACCAGCGTGTCTTCTAACAATCCACGGCGCTTGAGATCCATCACCAGAGCGGCCGAGGCCTGGTCGGTCTGCTTGCACTGGCGGGTGATGCCACCGACGACGTCGCCGTGCTGGTCCCACCCCTGGTGGAAGAGCTGTACGAAACGGACGTCGCGCTCGATCAGGCGGCGCGCGAGCAGGCAATTCGCGGCGTAGGTCCCCGGCGTCTTCGAATCGGGACCGTAGAGATTGAAGGTCTCCTCGGTTTCGTCCGAGAGATCGGTGGCATCCGGCACACTGGTCTGCATCCGGAACGCCATTTCCGCCTGCGCGATGCGGGCATCGATCTCCGGATCCAGTTCGTGCGCGGCTTGGTCACGATTGAGTTTGCCCAAGGCGTCTAACATCCCGCGCCGGATGTGCGGCGAGACGCCTTCGGGATTCGTCAGATAGAGCACCGGTTCCTTGCCGGAGCGGAACTGCACGCCCTGGTGCTCGCTCGGGAGGAAGCCGGAACCCCACAGCCGGGTGTAGAGCGGCTGGTCGCGGCTGCCATTCTTCGAAACGAGGACAATGAAGGCGGGCAGGTTGGCGTTGAGACTGCCCAGGCCATACGAGGCCCAGGAACCCATCGACGGTCGCCCGGGGATCTGGTTGCCGGAGCAGAAGAAGGTGATCGCCGGGTCGTGGTTGATCGCCTCGGTGTGCATCGTGCGGATCACGCAGATCTCGTCGGCGATTTTTTGCGTGAAGGGCAGCGTGTTGCAGATCTCCATGCCACTGCGGCCATGCTTCGAGAAGTCGGCGAAGGAGCCGGCCATCGGCAGCAGGCTCTGGTTGCCACTCATCGTCGAGAGCCGCTGGTTGCCGATGACTTCCTTGGGCAGCGCCTTGCCATGTCCCTGGCGCAGCAGCGGCTTGTAGTCGAAGGTCTCCAAGTGCGACGGACCGCCGGCTTGAAACAGGTAGATGACCCGCTTCACCTTCGCGAAATGATGCGGCGCGCCGAGGCTCCCGCCGGTGGAAGCCGCTGCCTTGCCCGAACCTAACAGGTTCGACAAGGCCATGGCACCGAGACCGAGTCCGCTCTTGCCGAGGAAGTGGCGGCGGGTCAGTCCCATCAATTGGTCGTAGCTTGGACGAATCGGTTTCATGGGACTAGCGGTTGGTGATGACGGCGTCCGAGGTGAGCAGCGTGGAACAGACGACCACGAGTGCGGCGAGCGATGGATCGTCCTTGCCGGCCACGCTGAGGGCGGCGGCGCGGTCCTTTTCGTAGGTCGCCCTCTGGGCCGCGTGAAGTTCGGCGATCGCCGCCCGCTCGGCCGGCCGCGGTGCCCGGCATGCCAGAATGGCAAAGGCACGGTCGCACTGGGCGGCCGCATCGCCCGGAGCTTGCGCCACGCAACGCTCCGCCAGCTTCCGCGCGCATTCGAAGAAGCTCTGGTCGTTGAGGAAGATGAGCGGCTGGAGCGGCGTGTTCGTCGTCAATCGCCGCGCCTGGCAAATCTCGCGGCTTCCCGCATCGAGCGTGGTCAACATCGGCGGTGGTGCAGTCCGTTTCCGGAAAGTATACAGGGTGCGGCGATAGAGCCCCTCCCCCTTGTCGGGCACATAGTCACCACCCGAGGCCCCGGCTTCCGACCAGACGCCCGGCGGCTGCCATGGCTTCACGCTGGGTCCACCCACTTTCTCAACGAGCAGCCCCGCAGCAAAGAGCGCCTGATCGCGGATCGCCTCACCCGACAGGCGATAGGCCGGGCCGCGTGCCAGCAAGCGATTCGCCGGATCGCGCTCCAACTTCTCCGCGGTGTTGCTCGACGACTGGCGGAAGGTCGAGCTCATCACGATGCGCTTGAGCAGCTTCTTCACGTCCCAACCCGAGGCCACGAAGTCGTACGAGAGGGTATCGAGCAACTGCGCATGGCTCGGCGCGTCGCCCTGCAGGCCGAAGTTTTCCTGCGTCGGCACGATGCCGTTGCCGAAGCACATCATCCAGAAGCGGTTCACCGCCACGCGCGAGACCAGCGGATTGGCAGGGTCGGTCATCCAGTTCGCAAGGCCGAGGCGGTTCTTGGGGGCATCCGCCGGGAAAGGCATCACCGCGGACGGTGGCGATGGCTGCACCGGCTTGGTGAGATCGGGAGAAGCGTAGTCGCCGCGGGTGAGTATGTAGTGCTGCTTCGGCACCGGGCTTTCCTCCATCACCATGATCAGCGGGATGTGATCGAGGTAGTTGTCGTGGAGGTTCTTTCTCGCCGCGGTCACAGCCGTCCGCGCGGCGGCCATCTCGGGATCGACATGGCGGAGGTAGTAGTCGCGGAGGCCGTCCTTGGCCGCGGCATTGCCGGTCCTCGCCGCCTCGGCGATCTTGTCGGGAGAGCCACTCGAGAGCGCGGCGACTTCCATTGCCACGAGTTCGTCGCGGAAGACCGAAAGCTCGTCGATCTGCCCTTGGGCGAATCCGCGGTCGTCGCGCGGCCGGGCCCCGAGACGGAATTCACCCGCGGTGATGTTCTTGTCCAACTGGTCGGTCACGACCGCGGTGACGGCCGGCTTGCCGTCGAAGTACATCTTCAATCCGCCAGCTCGCGAAGTCCCATCGTAGGTCACCGTCACCTGCACCCACTTGCCGACCGGGAATGGCTCGCTCGTTTCGATCGACGCGGCGCAACCCGGCCACAGGTGGATGCAACTCCAGCGCAGCTTGCCCTTCTCTAACAGCAGCTCGAATCCCGACGCGTCCGCAACCTGGGAAAACATCGCCGGACCGCTTTGCAGGATCACCGCCCGATCCTTCGCATCCGGGCTGAAGATCTTCAGCGACACCGAAAGCGGATCGTGCCGGGTCACTCCGGCGATTCCCTTGAGATGCAATTCCGTATCGCCATCAAACTCCACGGCATCGCCGGGCACGTTCTTCAACTGTCCGCCGGAGACCGCGGCAGGCTGGCCGTTGGGAACGAGGTTTGCGAGCGGTGCCGCCGCATCCAGCGGATAGTGGCCGGCGCGCGGCGTGAGCGAAATCGTGGGCTTCGCAGCGAACCACGCTTCAAAGGCAGCTTCGCGGCTGGCGGGCAGTTCACGGAGATGCTTCTCCGCCGCCTCCAGCGCAGCGCGACGCTTCGCGATCTCCGGCCCGTGCTCCGGCTTCTGCAGCCGCATCGATGGCTCGGGAGCGCTGGTCGAGAGGGAGAATGGATAAAGCCCGTTCTCGTCGATCTGCCCGAACATCGACGCCATGCTGTAATAGTCGCTCTGCGGCAGCGGGTCGTACTTGTGGTCGTGGCACTTGGAGCACTCCATCGTCAGCCCGAGGAAGGCGGTGCCGAAGGTGTGCACACGGTCCGACACGTTCTCCTGGCGGAACTCCGCTTCGATCGATCCGCCTTCCTGCGTCTGGCGGTGCAGGCGATTGAACATCGTGGCCAGCTTCTGCTCCTGGGTCGCATCCGGCAGCAGGTCGCCGGCGACCTGCCAGCTTGCAAACTTGTCGTAGGACAGGTTCGAGTTGAACGCGCCGATCACCCAATCCCGCCACGGCCACACGAAGCAATTGGCATCCGACTGGTAGCCGTAGGTGTCCGCGAAGCGCGCCACATCCAGCCAGTCCTGCGCCATCCGCTCGCCATAGCGCGGCGAGGCGAGCAAGGCATCCACCTGCTTTTCATACGCGTCCGGCGATGCATCCTCGATATAGGCCTGCAGTTGCTCCGGCGACGGCGGCAGACCTGTTAGAGTAAGCGATGCCCGGCGCAGCAGCGTGGCGCGATCGGCTTCCGGATTCGGCGAAAGCTTCTCCTTCTCCAGCTTGCCGAGCACGAAGCGGTCGATGTCGTCCTTGCTCCAGGCGGAATCCTTCACCGCGGGCGGCTCGTGCTTCTTCGGCGCGACGAAAGCCCAGTGCCGCTCATAGGCCGCGCCTTGCTCGATCCAGCGGACCAGAATGTCCCGCTCCGCATCGGTCAGCGGGCGGTTGAGCTTGGCGGGCGGCATGATCTCTTCCGGATCGTGCGAACGGATGCGGGCGACCATCGCGCTGGCCTTGAGGTCGCCGGGCACGATCGCCCGTTCACCGCTATCCAGCTTGGTCGTCGCTCCTTCAAAGGTGTCGAGCCGCAGCCCGGCCTCGCGGCCCTTGTCCCCATCGGGTCCGTGACAGCCGAAACAGCGGTCCGACAAGATCGGCCGCACGTCGAAGGCGTAGGACAGCGGTTCCTCGGAAGCAGAGGCTGCGGAGATTAGAAGGAAGGAAAGAAGTCGTTTCACGTGTAAACTCGGGTCGGGGCACCAAATTTTGCGGGGCCCTACAAATTGGGAGAGGCTTTCGCTGGCCATAGCTACGCGAGGATGTCCTTCACCACCTTGGCCGGTTCCACGCCGGTGAGCTTCTGGTCCAGACCTTGGAACTTGAAGGCCAACCTCTCGTGGCTGAGGCCGAGCTGGTTCAAAATCGTCGCGTGCAGGTCGCGGATGTGCACCGGATCCTGGACGATGTTGTAACTCATCTCGTCGGTCTCGCCATAGACCTGCCCGCCCTTGATGCCCCCCCCGGCCATCCACAGCGAGAAGCAGCGAGGGTGGTGGTCGCGGCCGTAGTTGGTTTCGTTCAGCGCTCCTTGGCAATAGACCGTCCGGCCGAATTCGCCGCCGAAGATCACCAGCGTGTCCTCAAGCATCCCGCGTTGCTTGAGGTCCTGGATCAGGCCGTAGATGCCCTGATCGACGTCCAGGCATTGCGAGCGCAGGTCGCGCGGCAGGTCGCCGTGCTGGTCCCAGCCGCGGTGGAAGATCTGCACAAAGCGGGTGCCACGTTCCAACAAACGCCGCGCCATCAGGGCCGAGCTGGCGAAGGTGCCGCCGACCTTGCTGTCCTTGCCGTAGAGTTCGTGGACGTGTTCCGGTTCGCCCGACATGTCAGCCAGTTCCGGCACCGAGGCCTGCATGCGGAAGGCCATCTCGTACTGCTGGATGCGGGTCTGAATTTCCGGATCACCGACGATCTCGTAGGACCGCTGGTTTATCGCGTTGAGGCCATCGAGCATCTTGCGCCGCAACTCGCGGGAGACGCCGGGAGAATCCTGAAGGTAGAGCACCGGATCGCCCTTCGAGCGCAGCGCCACGCCGGCGTGCTTGCCCGGCAGGTAGCCGGATCCCCACAAGCGTGCGGAGATAGCCTGGACATTCGAGTAGGGCGAGCTGTGGTTGGCATGCAGCACTACGAAACTCGGCAAATCCTCGTTCATGCTGCCGAGGCCATAGGACAGCCATGAGCCGATGGACGCTTTGCCGGATTGCATCGAGCCGGTGTAAACAAGCTGGTTGGCGGGCTCGTGGTTGATTGCCTCGGTGTGCATCGATTTGATGATGCAGATGTCGTCGGCCATCTTCGCGGTCCACGGCAGCAACTCGCTGATCCACGCGCCTCCTTGGCCATGCTGGTCGAACTTGAAAATCGTTGGTGCCAGCGGGAAGGACCCTTGGCCAGAGGTCATCCCGGTGAGTCGCTGGCCTTCCTTGGCCAGCCAGTCCTTGAGGTTTTCCTTGAAGCGCTTTTTGAGGTCCGGCTTGTAGTCGAAAAGATCGAGCTGTGAGGGCGCGCCAATGAGCGAGATGTAGATCGCGCGCTTCGCCTTCGGCGCGATGTGCGGCAGCGCATCCTCCATCGACGAGGAAAACGCCTGGCCACCGCCGAGCAGCGAGGACAGCGCGGCGACACCGAGGCCGGTGCCGTTCTTACGGAAGAACTGTCGGCGGGTGATGGCAGAGTTGTAGTCGGTGATCGGGTTCATCGGCGCGGGTGGATCGGGGTGACGACGGCGGGGAGACTCGTCCCCCTTTGCTGAGATTCGTCGGATGGGAAAAGTTGACTGGAGACAAGCGCCCACGCTTTTTTCGATGTCCGGGTATGGTCCCCGTTGCCCCTCGCATTCGCCTTCAGGGCAGCCGCGCAATAGGCCGCCAGGTCCGCCTCAAGCGCATCCAGCATGAGCAAGAGGCAAGCCGCAGGCTTGGTTACATGAATCAACCCGGGGGAAGGGGCCGATAGCGTGTCGCGAGAGAAAACCATGCGCAAAAGAAGGGTCGGGACTGGCCTCGGTGCTTACTTGTTCAGCGTCTCGTCGAGGTTTAACAACTGGCTCGCCACGAGCGTCCATGCGGCAAGTTGCGGGACATCCAGCTTCGGATCGGCCTTGGTCTCGCCGGTGGAGATCATCGCCTGTGCCTCCTTGGCATCCGCGTGGTAGGCCGCAAGAGCGGACTCATACGTGTCCTGAACCACCTTGCGCTCCTCTGCCGTCAGGCTGCGCGACATCAGGCGTGTCGTCATGTAGTCGATGCGCTGCGACGGATCGGCGACCGCGGCCATCGTGTGCTCCGCGAGCCGTCGCGAAGCCTCGACGAATTGCGGATCGTTTAGCGTCACGAAGGCCTGGAGCGGCGTGTTGGTCCGGTCGCGGCGCACGCAGAAGACTTCACGGCTCGGCGCGTTCATGATCTCCATCGCCGGGTGGGGCGCGGTGCGCTTCCACAGGGTATAGAGCGAGCGCCGGTAGAGCGCCTCGCCCGCGTCCTGCTTGTAGTTCTTAGTGTTCGATTCCTTCATCGCCACCGCCTCCCACACGCCTTCCGGTTGATACGGCTTCACCGGTGCACCACCTACCTTGGGCGAAAGCAGGCCGGCCGCGGAAAGGGCGGTGTCGCGGATCACCTCCGCATCCATCCTGAAGCGCGGGCCACGGGAGACCAAGCGATTCGACGGATCTTTCTCGAGCTTCTCCGGTGAGACGGCGCCCGATTGCCGGTAGGCCGCCGAGGTCACGATGAGCTTCAGCATGTGCCGGTAGTCCCACTTCGAGTCGACGAACTCGGCCGCCAGCCAATCGAGCAACTTCGGGTGGCTGGGCCGTGCGCCCATGATGCCGAAATCGTCGTTGGTTTCGACAATCCCGGTGCCGAAGAAATAGTACCAGGTACGGTTCATCGTCACCCGTGCGGGCAAAGGATTGGCGGGATCGCTCAACCAGCGAGCGAGGCCGAGGCGATTCTTCGGCGCGTCGGCCGCCATCGGCGGAAGTACGGCGGGTGTGGTAGGCGCGACCTTCTCGCCCTTGTCCGAATAGACCCCGCGGGTCAGCACGTGGGCGAAGGGCTCGCCGGGCTTCTCCGCCATGACCAGCGACACCGTGCCCCGGTTGCCAAGGGTGCTTTGTTCGGCCTTCAGCACATCGAGTCCGGACTGCAGTTCGCGCGACGGTTGATCGACCGTCGTCAGATAATAGCGAAACAACGAATCCATCTGCTCCTTGGTCCGCTGTTCCGGTCTCTTCGCGAGAATGCCCCGCACCAATCCATCTTGGGCGAGCATGGAAATTTCCTGCTGCGAAAGCAGGCGGCGGTAGAAGCGGAAATCCTGGAGC
This sequence comes from Luteolibacter arcticus, assembly GCF_025950235.1. Classification (NCBI taxonomy): domain Bacteria; kingdom Pseudomonadati; phylum Verrucomicrobiota; class Verrucomicrobiia; order Verrucomicrobiales; family Verrucomicrobiaceae; genus Neoluteolibacter; species Neoluteolibacter arcticus. Next base: position 138,509 of record NZ_JAPDDT010000004.1, read on the forward strand.
GCCACCTTGCCGTTGAGTTTCGAATCGCCGCCTTCACGCGAGCCGAGGCGCAGCGGAACCTTTGTTTCGATTTCCGGTCCCACGCTGTTCGCATCGAACGAGGTCTTCACCTTCCTGCCGTCCACGTAGAGCTCCAGCACCTTGGCGGAGGGTTGAGTGCCGTCGAAAGTCACCATCACGTGATGCCATTCATTCGGCGTCAGCGGATCGCCACCGTTGATCTTGCTTCCCTTGGCGGGCCAGGTGTCGATGACGTGGGCGGCTGGCACGCCGCCTTGCAGATAGAGATCCCAGCCGCGGAAGGCCTGATTGGGATCCATCCGCGCGATCACCGCTCCGGTTGGCTGACCCTCAATGCGGATGAGGCCGCCGTAGCTCACGCCTTCGTCGCGCTTGAAGCCCGCAAAGTCCCCGAGGTCCACAATCCCGTCGCTCACTTGCGCCGCCTTGCCGGATGGAGCATTCACCCGCGAGAGCTTCGCCTCCCATTGCTTTGAGGTTCCCCCCGCCTTGCCACGCAGCGGGCCGTCGTCTTCATCCAGCGGCAGGTGCACGGCCAGCGTGGAATCGGCCGCGGCGGACCGGCCGCTCCTTGCAGTTTTCAGCCAGTGCCCGAAGTCATTCCTGACCGCATCCTTGCGGGCCGCGATCTTGCGTTCCTGCTCCGCGATCTCCCCGGGAAGGGCCGTCAGGCGCTCGCGGTCCTCCGGCAGCGGCACCATGACGTTCGGCGGATGATTGGCATTGTTTCCGTCCAGCGCTGACATCGGCGTGTTCCGGAAGAAGGCGGTCAGCGAGTAGAACTCCTTGGTCGAAACCGGATCGAACTTGTGGTCGTGGCAGGCCGCACAGCCGGTGGTCAGGCCTAGCCAAACGGCGGAAACGGTTTCCACTCGGTCCTTGGCGTAGATGGCATCGTACTCATCGGCAATGGCCCCGCCTTCTCCGGTGGTCGCAAGACAGCGCGAGAAGCCGGTAGCCACTTGCTGATCGAGCGTGCGGTTCGGGAGCAGGTCGCCGGCGATCTGCTCGGTGGTGAATTGATCCCACGGCATGTTCGCCGCGAAGGCGCGCACCACCCAGTCGCGGTACGGCCAGATCGACCGGAAGTTGTCGATGTGGATGCCATGGGTATCGGCGTAGCGGGCGGCGTCCAGCCAATGGCGGGCGAAGTGCTCGGCGCTGGCGGTGGTGGCGAGCAACTGGTCGGCAGCCTGTTCGATTGCCGCTTGTGGATTGACCTTGGCCGCTTGTTCGAAGGTCGCCACCGCCTCAGGGGCAGGCGGCAGTCCGGTTAGATCCAGATGCATCCGGCGGTAGAAGCGCGCCAATTCCTCGGGCACGTTTGGCTTGAGTCCTTGCTCGCCGAGTTTTGCAGCAATGAAAGGGTCAATCGGGTTGGCCGCCCAGGCCTTGCCCGCTTCGGGCAGCTCCGGGCGCTTCACCGGGATGAAGGACCAATGCGCTTCGTACGGAGCCCCTTGCTCAACCCATTTTTCCAGCAAGGCGATCTCCTCCGGTCCCAGCGTCTTGTGGGAAGCCGGCGGCGGCATGATCTTTTCCGGATCCTTCTCGTGGATGAGCTGGACCAGCCGCGACTCGGCGGGCTTGCCCTTCAAGATCACTGGTTCGCCATCCTCCCGCGGCGCAAAGGCGTCCGCCTCGCGATCGAGACGCAGGGGTGCCTTTTTCGGCTCGCGGGTGCCGCTGTCCGGCCCGTGGCAATGGTAGCAGTTCTCGGAAAGCAGCGGCTGGACGTGTTCGTTGAACGAGATGATGTCTGGAAGGCGCGGGCCACGGCCTCCGCCACCGTCCACCGGAGCTTCCACCGCGCCAACACGACCTGAAGCCGCAACGCCCCAGAAGGCCGCGGCCGAAGCCACAATGGTCCACGGGACAATCTTGCGAAGGAATGGGAACTCAAAAGTCATGTCGAATAGGATTCGTACGGTTGCAGAAGAATGCTCAGAAGCCGAACTCGCCCATGGGGTTCACATCTGCTTGGAAGAGCGTCCGGTTCAGAGACTCCGGGGAAAGAAATGGGTAGAGCGCCTTCTCTTTCTCTTCCAGATCCGCGACCAAGAAGATGGGAAGGTTTGGAATACCATTTGGAGCACGAGTGAAGGATGCACCTTGCTTCTCAATCATGGCAGCCACCGTGAAGACTCCTCCGGCGTCACCGATGAGGACGTCCACTTTGATCGACTGTCCTTTCCGCAACTCGATCCACTCGCCCGAATAAATAGGGAGCGTGGGATGTCCAGGAACACCGTTCCCCACCAGTTCACGGGGGCTCCGGGTGAAATGCCAGAAGGACGAGTCGAACACCACCTTGCTGTCGAAACCGATGACCATGCAGTTGTCTCCCCATCCGACAAATCGGAAGATACCGGTTTCGGTCACCTTCACCCTGCCGGTGTAGTGGGCCACCCACATGCCCGGACCGGAATCGGGACATTGAAACGCCTTGGCCGCCTCCGTATCCTGCATTAGCTGATAGGTGAACGCCTTCGAGCGAAGTTTGGTGTCGGCCGTGAAGTGCTTGTGCTTTGAAGGTGGAGCCCACTTCGAGCTTTTGATAAATCCTCTCACGATCGACGTGTAGTCCTTTTCGTCAGGGGCTTTGACTCCGGTGTCCTTGTTTTTCTGGTCCCGTTTGAAATCATAGAAGGTGCCGACCAATCCCGCGCCACCCGTGGTGCCGAAGGGATTGGGGTCCATGAACCCCTGGCCGATGCCGAGCCCACTGCCCGGTCCCGTCCCGCGACCCGCGCCGGTTCCAATCCCCGTGCCGCTTCCGCCGCCGGCTCCCCCGCCCTTGCCCAAAGAGGCTGCTGCCATTTCAATCGGCAAGGAGGGGTCCGGAAGTTCGTTCGAGGAATCCGGAAGGGAAAATTCAGCCGTGAGGCTGGTGGACGCAATGCGCTTCGACAAGACGGTGGGAGTCATTTGCTGCCGCACCTTCTGCTGAATCTTGTGGCTGACTTCAGAACCGGCGCTTCCTCCGCCTCCACCACCGGGAATAAAATCGATTTTTTCCTGTGGCGGCTCGATCCAACGGATGAAGAGGAAGATCGCCAACAGGATGAAGACCGCGTGCGCCAACAAGGAAATGGAGAGCGCGCTGCCGCCCAATTTCCGCCACACTCCTTTTGCTTTGCCGTGATCAGCGTCTCCGGCAGGCGCAGGCTTTGGGCGGGCGATCGGCTTCGGCACTGCCGCCACCGATGCCTGCTTCGGCCCCGTGACTGGCATCTTGAGTCCGGCCTTCGATGACGAACCAATCGGGGTCGGCGGGAGCTGGCCCTTGATCGGGCCGTTCGGTGGACTTGCAGGTGCCGGACGGACGACATGCTTCATCGCAGAGACACGCGCCGCCACTGCGGGCTCGTCCGTGTCCAGGCTGCGGAATTCCGCGGACCGAAGGTCAAACCGCTCCGGCGGGGACTGGCCTGAATTGCTGTGAGAACTCATCATTGCACTCGATGGAGGAAGCCGGGAGAACCGCATCCGGTTCAGTCGGACAAGCGCTCGGGAATGCCGAGCAAGGCGACCCGGCCCGCTTTCTGAGATGTGTAGAGAAAGACATACGAGCGGAAGCGCTGGTCCATGGCCCAGCGGGTGCTTTGCACCACCTCCCAAACTCCGCCTGCCTTCCGGGTCAGGATTTGCACGGCGATCATGTCATCTTTCTTTCCCGCCGCTCCCGTCAATAGACGGTGGCTGCCGGGAACAAAACTCTGGGGCGAGCCTTCGCCCAAGCGGACGGCCGCCTCTATCTGGCAGAGATTGAAGACCAGCGTCGCGCCGCCGTCGAAGCCCGTTGCCGGCAGGGACACCGCGCTTCCCTGGTAGCCTTTGCCGGCGGGAACGATCATGAACAGCAGCCGCTCGCGTCCTTCCGCAGGCACCTTCACGGATAACACCGGCTTCTCATCGGACTCCGTCGTGAAAAAATCGACGAAGGTATCGTCGCGCAAGGCACCCTTGTGCGGTCCTCCGATGTCGTTCTTCGAAGTTCTGATACTCTCCCTGCCCTTACCCGTCCCGACGAAGAGGACCGGCGGTGCCCCCCCCTTTGGATCAAAACATACCGACCGGAAGGACACGACCGCAGTCTCCGCCCGAAGAGACATCGAGCCAACCCATGGCAGGACGACCGCAAAGAGCCGGAGCCAAGCACCCTTTTTCAATCGCAGGAGAGCATTCATTGGATGACGACGAAGGGGGGATGGAATCAAATCTCTTCCCCGGACAGCCACCGGAACGAAGTGACGTCGAAACGGCGGCCGAAGCTCCGGTTGACGTTGGAACGAAGCGAACCAGCCGCGACCTCCGGCAGATCAGTGTTGTCCAGATACTCGGGCACCCGCTGCACCACGGCTTCGCACCAGGCACGGGCGGTCACCGTGCCATCCTCGGCAGTAGCTTCGCCATATGCCCGCACCAGAAAGGTGTCGGAACGCGCATTGAGCACCGGAGCGATCGGTCCCAGCAGGTCTGCTTGGCAAACATAGGCGGGAGCGCCTTGATAGCGTGAGCCCATGGCAGCGCTGGGGTTGGCGTAGGCGGTGCCCTCCAGATCGGCTGCGGTGATCCGGGACGAACTGAAGTCCTCGTTGATATCCACGTCGGGGTCTTCAAGAGCCGCTTGCAGAGCGCCGTAGAGAGTCCGCTCGTCGTTTTCCGGACCGAGCCGCCGGTTGATGAATTCCCCTAGCGAGCGGAAGGGACCGCGCGCTTTGACCTGACGGACGATCGCCTTGGCCAGAGCATCGATCTGATCCTCATCGAGCTCACGGTAGCCGGTCCAGCGCAGGTCTTCCCCGGCTTTCCCGCTGGCAGCATCGGCGGAGCCGCCGTTGGGCATGCTGAAGCGGCTGACCACGAAATTACCCGGGGGTTCAACCCTCGGCTTGCCGGACATCGACTCCATCACGCCCATCCGCTTGCGATGGGCGGAAGCGAGCAACGACTTCCATGCCTCCACCGACACCGAATTGATATTGAAGCCGCCGTCCACCATCAAGGCGGCGGCCGACTTCTTGTAACCATTGGTAGCCGCCCGATCGCGGCTCACGAGCTCGCCAATCACGCTTTCAGCAGGCCGGGCGAGGTAGGGACGGTACCGTTCGTTGGGCAGAGGCTTGCCGTTCTCGTAGAAATCGCGGACCACCGCTTCGATGCCGGCTTTACCGCCGGATCGCAGCAATCCATCCCTCGGTGCCATCGAACTGAAGAAATAATCGTCCCAGAGCAGATGGTTCGCAGCATAGCTACGATCGATGTTCGGCCGCTCGAGGAGAGTTCCGGGTGGGAACTTTTCGCCGCGGATGGACCCGCCGAACTGGTTCAGATACATGTCCACCCAGTATGGCCAGCCGCGGTTCCCCTTCACGGCATTCGACGGCACACCCGGCGAGGCAAAGGAGTTCCCAATCGCGTGATTCTGCATGAAAAAGCCGCTCGAATAGAGGTTGTCAATCGAGGCCTGCGGCAGGTGCTGCAACTGGGCGAGCGAGGTCAGAGGTGCCATCGGGATTTCGATGTCGGTGATCAGCGACTGCCCGCCCTGCGGGAGATGGCTGCCGCCGAAATAGGTGTGGGTGGCATCGCCCGGTGTCACCTGGAGATAGCTCGAAGCCTCTTGATACGAGTTGATCGACTCAAAGCTCAGCTTGTAAGCGCTTGCCGAAAACGGGGTCTTTCCCCCGCTGTTCGTCGCGCCTTGGAAGCCGTGCCCCGGAATGCAATCGGCCCACGTTTTGTTAGGCAGATCGGTCTCGTCCAAGGCCTTGAGCTGGGCATCCATCACCATGAAGGGGCGCGGAGCATTCGACAAACTGCTGAACGTGCTCGTCGAGCGGTCGCTCGAAAGCTTGTCGGGCGACGGGCTGTCACCCTGATAGCGCCAGGATACCTTTGATGACCAAAGGTAGGTCTGCCAAGAGCCATCGCCCTCCTTACAGTGGTTGCCCCTGATATCGAAGGTCGACTGGTACCCTCCGTTACTGGCATAGGCGGACCCCCCATTTTCAAACAGCTTGACCCGCGTCTTCACTTCAAGGCGGTCGGCGGGTGCACCGCTAACATCAATCAAAGACTCGCTCCGCCCTGGGCCATTGCCGTTACCCCATTCGCCGCCGGCAAAAGAGGGTGAATAGCGGAAGGGCACCGTATCCATCATGTGGGCATGGTGCATCGGGATGGCCTGGAACCACTCCCAACGCGTCGGAGTAAGGACTTTGGCTTCGCCGGCGCGCAGGCGCAGAGGCTTGTCGGCGATCGGCCGCACGCCATTGCCACGGCCGCCGTTTCGCCAGTCGAAGACGCCGCGGACCTGACCATTGACAACCATTTCGTGCTCCATTGGCATGGCCGTCCAGAGCATGCTGTATTCCGGCACCACCAGATCCACGTTATAGGGGTTCCAGAGAGTCATTACCGGATAGGCGTAGAAACGCACCGCCAGCTTCTGGGGATCGGCGGGATCGGGCTTGGTGCCGTAACTAATGAACAGGAGACAGCGAATCAGAACCGGTGCCGGCCGCAGGGTCCCGGTGTTCCAACGCTGATTGACCTGTTCGTCCGGTTGGACGTCAGTGCTGCCATTGAAGGCGGTCAGGGTCGGCCGGCCGTTGTCGAGAGTGACCTTGTTGCGCAGGCGGCTGTAGTGGGCCAGGCTCTTCCACGACAGGACGTCGTATTCATTGGCGTCGCTCAGCGCGATCTTGCGGTTCGGCCCCATCGGTCCGCTGAGTCCCGCGGACGGCCAAGCCGGTGCCCGATCGAGGCTCGACTGCTCCAGGAACAGGCTGAGGTCTTCCCGCAATGCGCCCTTCGAAACATTGGTGAGCACGCTTCGGGGATAGGGTGACAGATCGTGGAAATACTTCTCGCCGACGAGGCGGGATGCGGCCGCCAGATCGGTCTGGCTGCGGGAGATCACCTTGGCAGCCTCCGGCGTATTGGACGGGAACTCTTCTTCCACCGCCTGCACCCCATGCGCTCCCGGCGTCCCCGCGGCGGACAATACGTCCGCAGTGACGGGCGACTTCTGCAGATCGAGTTCGGATGTCGGGTTGACGAAACCCTTGCAGTTTTCATCGCCGACCCACCACGCCAGCCGACCGGTCTGACTCCTCTTCGCGCCCGTTAGATCGATGCCCCCGGCATGCACCGGTTCCGCTTCTTCATGACCGCCGGCAAGCTTCACCGGGTACTTGAAGCTGCCGCCCTCCGCGAAGCCGGTGCTACTCAGCGCCTCAGAGTCATCCGACGAAACCAACCAGCGGCGGAACGGCTTGTCCCGATCGTAGTCCGGCGTCCTACCAAGCTGCTCATCGCGCGCACTCCAAACCCCCGCAAGCTGGGGGTGGGCAAGCGAGGACGACTCGTCCTCCTCTGATGCAAGGATGCCAGATGGGGCCGTGATCCGCTGGTCCGGACCCAGCTCCTTTTGCAGGTCGCCAATCGCCAGCATCAAGGCGAGCCGGGCATTGGCCTTGGCGGTCCATACCTCCGATTCGCGACCACCGTTTCGAAGCGAGATGGTGGACAAGCTGAGCAGGCCCACCGCCAGGACGAGCAGCAACACCGTCAGAGAAAGCGTGATCATCAGCGCGAACCCTCCCGGCATGGACGAACGAGGCATTCCCGACGGGCGGGCGCAGCACCCCCTTGCAACGACGATTCCATCTTGCGGACGAATTATCCGGCTGGCCCTCGAGATCGGTGGAGGAGTCTTCATGGCAATTCGAATGTCGCTGATCGGGATTGGCCTACGCAGTTACGCCATGAGATACGATCGACGAACTCCTCTTGTATTCGTGTCGACCGCCCCCCCATCGCGGGGTCGTGCACCGGCCAGAGGCTCGCCACGGCATACCATTGGCCAATGGAACAAAGTAGGGGCTCGCGGTCGCGCCGACTCCGGTGATGACAGCTCCGTGGATCGAGGCGCAGCCAGCGAGAAACGGGAGAGGAGTGGCTTTCATGAATGTCTCTGATGGCCTGGTGAAGGATTTTTCTGCACATTAAGCAGACTCACTTGAAAGTAGCCCTGCACAGTTCGGGCAACAAGGTTCGCGAACGATCAAATTGCGCCAACGCAATACCGGATAGACCAGATATCCGTGAGCTAACCCGCTATTTTACGACAAATCCTGCTTCCGCTTGTCGCCTTTGCCACGCAGCTGGTATCTGCCTTCTCATGCGCTGGAGGTCGATGCCTTCCGCCTTGGCCGAGGCGGCAAGCCGGTCTTCTAACGCGCGGCGGAACGCGAATGCCGTCGAGTATCTTTTCATGCCGCCTTCTCCAGCATCTTCATCAGCCACGCAGGCAGCCCTTCCATCGACTTCGCCTTCTTCAGCTACGGCCGCGTAATCAGACCCCGGCGGAGTCCCTGCTCCAGCGCCTGCCGGAGCTCGGCCGCACGGAGCCTGCCATCTACTTCCATTCCCGGATTTCCGACGAGAAGTGGCGCCCCTACGTCGGGACGATGAAGAAGATCGCTGACGAGCTGAGGGCGCATCTGGCGGCGTGAGGGTAAGTGCCGGCTTTGAAGACGACAGGATCCTCGTTCTCCACGAAGGGCTCGAGCTCCGCCGCGTCGAGGCGGGAAAGCAGGTCCATCGACAGCCCGGTAACCTGCAGCAGGCTTGTCTCTCTTACTTCGCGCCGGAGTTCATGCCGTCCTCTATGATCACCTGCGCGTCGAGCACTCCACCCAGGTAGGCGATCTTCAATTCCGCGCCTTCCAGCGAGTTGACCGCTTCCCGGTGCTGGTCTGCCAGTAGACGCGCATGGTCAGCGTCCTTCAGGTCCAACTCCTCCAGCGTCAACAGCCAGGAGGGCGGCGGGAACAGCAGCGGATCGATCAAGCTGAAGGCCAGCCGGACGATTTCCTCCAGCGAGCGAGTCGCCGGTTCCTGAGGCCGCTTGGGCACCTCCCGGAGACCCAACCGGCGCAGCGAGGCATTGAGCAGGTAGAACCCGCGGATCCCCTTCATCGGGATGATGACTCCCTTGTTCACGAAATCATGGAAAGTGCTCCGTGGCAGCGGTGGCTCGAAGCAGCGGCTGATCGTCTCGCGACGAACTGCATATACTCCGGGTAACCGGTTGGCGGGGACTTGGAAGACGGCGAGGCCATGGCGGCAGCATGATCGCGGGACTGGACGCTGGCATGGAGATTATGCCGCCCCTCGGTTTCTGGCCCGGCCTAGCCCCTTCATAAAGCCATCGCAGAACTAGCATCCCGAAAATACTTAATGTTTCTTAAATAGGTACCAGAGCAGTTGCCAAAAATGCACCGTTTTTCCGGATTTCGACGGATTTCCACGGCCGCCCCCGGACCGGGCGTTTTCGCCCCTAGACGAAAAAAGCCCCTAGATCGGGGCTGATTCCAAGACTTTCCGGGGAGTGGAGCATAGGAGATTCGAACTCCTGACCTCTTCATTGCGAACGAAGCGCTCTACCAACTGAGCTAATGCCCCTTTTCCGGTGGGACGGCACACGGGTTGACAGAGCTAACGGAGGGAATCAAGGGGGAAATCGGGGGCACTTCAGCCCGCTCCACACCCCCCTCCGCCAGCGCAGCATTCTAACACTGGATAATCAAGCTTTGCCAAGCGCCGCGAATTTCCCATAGTGCGGCCCATGCAATCGCGTTGGCTTCTCCTTCCCGCCGCATCTCTTTCCCTTTTCCTGAACTCCTGCGTCAATGGTGGCGGCGGTCTTGCCGGCGCTTCCAACCCCTCCGGCACGGGCCCCTTCGATAGCCGGGGCAACTACGTCGAGGCTTGGGCCGACAACCCGTCAGCCTGGCGCAAGGGCAATACCGAAATCGTCGAAGCCGTGCCTGATCGCCCGGCGGCTGACGTGCCGGTGACGACGCAGCAGACTCCGGTGCTGGTGGTGAACGAGACTCCCGAGACGGTCCGCACGACGACCACGGTGGTTTACAAGAAGCCGACGCCGGGTTCCTCCGCGAGCCTGCCGAAGCCGAAAACCACCACGACCGTTGTCAAGACCACGACGAAGCCCAAGACCTCCACCGCGGTTGCCAAGTCGACGCCGAAGCCGACCGTCAAGAAGCAGGTGGTGTCGAAGTCGAAGCCGAAATCGGCGCGCCACACCGTGCGCTCGGGTGAAAACCTCTACAACATCGCCAAGCGCTACGGCACCAGCGTGAGCGCGATCCAGAAGGCCAATGGCGTGAAAGGCGCGACGATTCGCCCCGGCCAAGCACTGGTAATTCCCCGCTGATCAAGCGGTCGCAATGCTGCCCGCTTTCACGGCAAAGCGGGCCATGCCCTCCAAGCCGGCGGACTCGTCGAGCCAGCCGAGGTGCGTGGTGGTGATCCATTTCTGCGCCACGGTGGGAAGCACGCGTAGCACGGCATTCCGGCGACTGGGATCCAGCTCCCCGAAGACGTCGTCGATCAAATAGACCGGCAGACTTCCGCGGACTGCCGCGAGGGCCTCCCCTTGGGCGAGCTTGAGCGAAAGCGCGAGGGTCCGCTGCTGGCCTTCGCTGGCGAATTCCCCGGCGGGCAGCCCATTGATCGAGAGCAGCAGGTCGTCGCGATGCGGGCCCACAAAGCTCTGGCGCTGCCGACGTTCCCGGTCGCGGGCCTGTTCCAAGGCGAGCCGCAAATCATGCCCGCCCGCAGGCCGGTATTCTATGGCGAGCAGCTCCTCCTTTCCACTGACCTCACGCTGCGAAGCGGCGGCGCGGGGTGAGATGAGTTCCACCAGCCGGGACCGTGCTTCCACCAGCAGGGTCCCCTCGGAAATCATGACCTCCTCATACGAGCGGATCTCGTCCTCGCGGGGCCGCGGATCTTTCAGGAGCAGATTCTTCGCCTTCAAGGCCCGTCGATAGCGAGCCAAGGCCGTCCGATAGCCCGGCTCGAGCTGCGACCCCATGAAATCGAGATAATGCCGCCGCGTTTCCGCCGAACCGCGGACCAGCTCGAGGTCTTCGTTGCCCATCCACACGATCAGCCCGCCATCCGCCAGATAGCTGCCGGAGCCGTCCCGCGCCTCGCCATCCACCGTAAGCTCAAAGGCCTTTTGCCAACGTACCCGGCGCTCTTGCTCCCATGCCTCCCCGGCGACACCAAAGCCCCCTGCCCCGCCCATACGGGCCATGGCGGGCATCTTCCGCGTCCGCGGCGAGTGGAGCCGGACCAGCACGCAGACGGCCTCCAAAATGGAGGTTTTCCCTTGGGCATTATCCCCCGTGAACAGGGCCCCGCCTTCCGGAATCTCCAGCGCAAGGCCGGAAAAACAGCGGAAATCGACAGCGCGCAGGGTGCGGATCACGGGGGGAGTAGCGAGTAGCAAGTAGGCCGTAGCAAGGGAGAAAGGCACGGGCAAGGCAGCGAGATGTCCACGGCTGTTCTCCCACGCTACTTGCTGCCACCTACTCGCTACTCCCCCACCCACTCGCTACTTGCTACTTGGCCTCCGCCGTGCATCCTCGCCGCCCGCTCATGGCAGGGCCTCGTTTCCAAGCACTTCCCGGATTCCGCGACTTTCTCCCGAAAGACACCGCGGCCCGTAACTATTTGTTCGAAATCTGGCGCTCGGTCGCCCGCCGCTATGGCTTCGTGGAATACGAGACGCCGCTGCTGGAGGACACCGCGCTCTATATGAAGAAGGCAGGAGGCGAGCTGAACTCGCAGCTCTTCCGCTTCGAGGACCAAGGCGGCCGCGACGTGACCCTGCGTCCCGAGGTCACGGCCTCGCTGGCACGCCTCGTCGCCCAGCATCAGCGCGATTTCCCGAAGCCGCTGAAGTGGTTCGAGATCGGCCAGTGCTTCCGCTACGAGAAGCCGCAGAAAGGTCGCGGCCGGGAATTCTTCCAATTCAACGTCGACATCCTCGGCGAAGCCGGCCCACAGGCCGATGCCGAGCTGATCGCCTTGGCAATCGACACCATGCTCGCCTTCGGGTTCCAGCCGGGGGACTTCGTCGTGCGCGTCTCCGACCGCCAGGCATGGCTCGACTTCGCGTCGCAGCGCGGCGTGAAGGAAGAGAGCATCCCGGATTTCCTCCAGATCATCGACAAGCTGGAGCGCGAGAAGCCGGAGGTCACCGCGGAGAAGCTCTCCGCGATTGGCCTCACCACCGACGAGGTCACCGCCTTCATCGCGAACCCCGAGAACGCGTCATCCGCTTTCGAAACCATCCGTGCCGAACTGACCGCACGCGGGCTGGGCGAATACCTCTCGCTGGATCTCTCCATTGTCCGAGGACTGGCGTACTACACCGGCGTCGTCTTCGAGGTCTTTGATTCAAGGAAGAGCATGCGCGCCGTCGCCGGCGGTGGCCGCTACGACACCCTCGTTGGTGTCATTTCCGACGGCGGCGTGGAGATGCCCGCGACTGGCTTCGCCATGGGCGACTACGTCATCCGCAATCTCATCGAGGAAACCCCGCATGCCGAGCTGAACATGGCCTCATGGCTCCAGCGCAATGCCGCCGCCTGCGACATCTACCTCGTGCTCGCCGACGACTCGAAGCGCCCCGAGGCCCTCGAAATCCTCAGCGAACTCCGCAACGCCGGCATCTCCTGCGACCTCCCCTTCTCCGCCGCGAAGGTGAACAAGCAGTTCCAGAATGCCGAGCGCAGCGGTGCCCGCTTCGCCCTCGTCATCGGCAGCGAACTGCCCGAGCTCAAGCTGAAGAACCTCTCCTTCCGCAACGAGGAAAGCTGCCATGTCCTCGGCCTCGCCGACTGGCTCGTCGACCGCCTCAAGCAACCCGACGGCCCGCTTCTTGCCTGAAGAATTTCAACCGCAGATGAACGGGATGGACGCAGATGAACCACATGCGAAAGAAACCGAAGCAATCATCGGATGCGCTTTTTCGGTTTTGAACGCATTGGGTCACGGCTTCCATGAAAAACCTTACGAGAATGGGTTGGTCGTCGAGTTCCGCCACCGGGGGATTTCCTTTTTCCAGCAACCGCGCTACCCCCTGACTTATCGCGGCGAGTTAGTTGGCGAATACGTTCCCGATCTCACCGCTTTCGACAAGGTGGTCGTGGATGCGAAAACCATCGACAGAATCACTGATCATGAGATCGGCAAGATGTTGAACTACCTGAGGGTAACCGGCTTGCAGGTCGGCCTCATCCTCAATTTCAAACACGCCAAGCTACAGTTCCGCCCGGTTACTCTCACGCGTCCCGATTCCCCGGACCTCCATTCCTGATCTCATCTCTTCCATCTGCGTTCATCCCGTTCATCTGCGGTTGAAACACTTCAAGTCCAACACCGCCAAACTTTCCCACCATGCGCACGCACCACTGCAACGAACTCCGCCCCGCCCACATCGGTGAAACCGTCACCTTGATCGGCTGGGTCAATACCGTGCGAGATCAGGGCGGCGTCATCTTCGTGGACCTCCGCGACCGCGAAGGCCTGACGCAGTGCGTCTTCCGCCCGGAGGAAAGTCCGGAAGCAGCTGCCGCCAGTCACAAGCTCCGCGGCGAAGACGTGGTGCAGGTCATCGGTAAGGTCGCCAACCGCCTCGAAGGCACGGCCAACGACAAGCTCGGCACCGGCGAGATCGAAATTGTCGCCACCCAGCTCGTGGTGGTGAACAAGGCCGACGTCCTCCCCTTCCAGCTCGATAAGGAACTGTCCAACGAGGACATCCGCATGCGCTATCGCTACCTCGACATCCGCCGCCCGCGCATGTCGCAGAACCTGCGCACGCGCCACCGCGTGACCAAGGCGACCCGCGATTACCTCGACGAAAACGGCTTCTGCGAGATCGAGACGCCGATCCTCTCCAAGTCCACACCGGAAGGCGCACGCGACTTCCTCGTCCCATCGCGCCTCCAGCCCGGTTCCTTCTACGCCCTGCCCCAGGCCCCGCAGCAGTACAAGCAACTGCTCATGGTCGGCGGCATGGAGAAGTATTTCCAGATCGCCAAGTGCTTCCGCGACGAGGACCTGCGCGCCGACCGCCAGCCGGAGTTCACGCAGATCGACATCGAAGCATCCTTCGTCCATCAGGACGACATCATCGGCTTGGTGGAAGGATTGCTCGGCCGCGTCTTCAAGGAGTCGCGCGGAGCGGACATCCCGAAGAGCTTCGATCGCGTCACCTACAACGACGCAATGAACACTTACGGCTCCGACAAGCCGGACCGTCGCTTTGGCTACCACCTCACCGATCTCGGCGATGTCTTCGCGAACTCGTCCTTCAAGGTCTTCTCCGGCGCACTCGCTTCCGGTGGCACCATCAAGGCCATCAACGCGAAGGGCTTCTCCGACATCTCCACCGGCCAGGTGAAGACGCTGGAACAAATCGCCATCCAGGCCGGCGCGAAGGGCCTCGCCTACATCCAGGTCCGCGGCGAGACCGTCGATACTTGGCGCTCCCCCATCACCAAGTTCCTCTCGCCCGAGGAGATCGAGGCGATGAAGCAGAAGCTCAACATCGAGACCGGCGACCTGATCCTCTTCGCCGCCGGCGCTTGGGATCAATCCTGCGACATCCTCGGCCGCGTGCGCCTTGCCTGCGCGGAGATGCAAAACCTGCTCGAAGGCAACGAAGAGCTGAACTTCCTCTGGGTTACCGAATTCCCGCTGCTCGCGAAGGATGAGGAGACCGGCGGCTTCGTGGCCGTGCACCACCCCTTCACCCGCCCTCTCAAGGAAGACGAGGAGCGCTTCCTGACCGAAGGCCCCTCCACCGATCTCCGTGCCCAGGCCTACGATGTGGTCTTGAACGGCTACGAGCTCGGCGGTGGTTCCATCCGGATCCACGAAGGCCCGCTGCAGTCCGCGATGTTCAAGGCACTCGGCATCTCCGAGGAAACCGCAGCCGAGGAATTCGGCCACATCCTCGATGCCTTCCGCTTCGGCGCCCCTCCGCACGGCGGCCTCGCCCTCGGCCTCGACCGCCTCGTCATGCTGATCTGCAACGAGCACTCGATCCGCGAGGTCATGGCCTTCCCGAAGAACAACAAGGGCAGCGACCTCATGAGCCAATCGCCCGCCGAGGTCGATCCCAAGCAGCTCCGCGACCTGCGCATCCAGACCCTGAAGAAGCCCGGCACGGCACCCGCCGCGGTGGTGCAAAGTTAAACCTGCCAACCCGGGAGATGGCCCGTGCTTTGAAGAGGAAGACGGTCATTACAATTCCAAGAAACGAGCGCTTTATCACAATCGCACTGGGTGGCCTGTTCTTGACCATCGGTGCGGTCGTTCCCGGCGGTCTTATGGTCAAGTCGATCCGCGGTTACCTACGAACCAGCGATGAGGTTTCCGTCGAAGCGCGGATCCTCAAGCTGGAACGCAGCCGAGGGAGACGGGCCTCGACCATCGCCGAGTATTCCTACCGCTACCATGGCGAGGGCTACCGCTCTACCAATGTTGCCTTGTTTCGGGACAGTTCAGATCTCTATCAAAACCTGAAAACGGCCCATGAATCCGGCACTACGGTTCGGGCTTGGATCGATCCGGACCATCCCTCCTATGCGGTGATCGACCGTGAATGGAAATGGTCGAAGATCCCGCTTGCGATGATCCTCTTTGGCGGATTCGCGGGCGTTGGATGTCACCTCATATACTGCGGATGGAGAGGCCATCGATAGCCCTCCCTCTGGAATTTGTGGCGATTTCCCGATTTCTGAGCGACGATTCAGGCAAACTGAACCATCCGCCATGACCACCCTACCCGCAGAATACCTGACCACCGTTTTCCTCCTCGGCATCCGGCCCGTCCCTCTGCCTGCGAAGTTCGCGATCATCACGGGCTGGAACCCGATGGACCGGCCCACCAGCGCGGTCGAAAACATCCGTGAAGACGAGGCCCTGCGACGGACCTTGGAGTTGAAGGCACTTTCCTATTTCCGCGCGACCGGATGTTCGCCGGACCTCTCCCATCGCGAACCCGGCTGGGGCGTGGAGATGCCGAAGGCCGACGCCATCGCCCTCGGCCGCCGCTTCAACCAACGGGCCATCTGGTGGATCGAGAATGACAGCCTGATTCTCGTGAACTGCGCCGATGGCGAAGAAACGCCGGTGGGAGAATTCGAGTTGAGAATCGCCGGCGAGAAGTAGCAGACCGAAGCGTGCAACTCTGCCCCTCAGCGTGCGCCAGCCTTCTTCAGCTCGGCCACGGCTTCATCGAGCCGCTTGCGCGTCGCGACGAGCTGCCCGTTGAGTTCCTTGAGCTTTGAATCGCGTTCGGCGAGTGCCGCATCTCGCTTCACGAGCGCCTCGTCGCGTTCCTTCACGGCCTGCTCCCACGTTACGATACTGGCCTTCGCCTCTTCAAGACCGGCGGAAAACTTGGCGATGTCCTCGATCCGGAGCGCTACCTCTTTCTCCGCAGCCTCGGCGGCCTTGCGGATGGAATCCACGGAGTCCTTTAACCCTTGGATGTCGGACTGGAGTTGGTCGGCGCGCTTTTCGGCTTCGAGGCGCGCGTTCTTTTCAAGGATCTCGCGGCTCTTTGCCTCATGCAGCTCCTTGTCGCGCACTTGGCCGCCGAACCACTGGATCAAAATGAAGCCGGCGAGCACGATGCAGCCGACGGCGTTGACGATGGGAAGCGCTCTCGGGTTCACGGCTCCTGATGCTTCGTTTCAAAGCTGACCTTCTCCACGCCCGCCGCTTTTGCGGCGTCGATCACGGAAAGCACAGCCTGATGGCGGCTGTCCTGATCGGCACCGATCAACACCTTGGTGTCCTCGGTCGGCGGCAGCGCCCGCAAGCGCTCGGTGATTTCCGAGGGCGTCACGATCTTCGTATCCCAAGTGATCACGCCGTGGGCATCGATCGCGATATGGATCGGCGGTGTCTTGTTGTCGGCCACCGAAGAGGTGGACGCCGGCAACTTGAGATTCACCCGGTGGATCTGGCTCATGCTCAGGCTCACCATCATGAAGCTGGCGAGCAGGAAGAACATGATGTCGATCAATGGCACGATCTCGATCCGCGCGTCTTCCTCGTGGTCGTCACCGCCACCCGACTGGAGTTTGACCGGCATCGGCTCAGCGCTTGAGGTGGCGTTCGACCGCGAAGGTTTCGAGGTCGTGGCCGTGGGCCTTGGCGGATTGCACCAGCAGTTCGGCGTGGTTGATCCAGGTCTCAAAGGAGTGACGGAAGGTCGAGACGCGCTTGCGGAAGAAATTGTAAGGCAGCAGGCAGCCGATCGCGATGGCCAGGCCGCAAGCCGTGGCAATGAGCGCCTCGGCGATACCGCCGGTGACCTTGGTCACCCCCAACGCTTCATCGCCGAGCGAGGCGAAGGATCCCATCAAGCCCACCACGGTGCCGAGCAAGCCGAGCAACGGCGCCAAGGTGATGATCGTGCCGAGGACCCACATGCGGGCCTCCGAGCGCTCGATCCACTTCGTGGCATGCAAGTGCATCGCCGCGAGCATCGATGTGTGGGCGTGGGAAATCCCTTCGTTCAGATTGTGGAGGAACGGATCCTCCCCCTGCTGGCCGAGTTGCCACGCAGTGTTGAAATCGCCCGTGCCGAGCGCCTCGCGGGCTTTCTCCTGAGCCGCCGGACGAATCGACCGCTTCAGAGTGATCCACCAGTAGGTCCGCTCTAACAAGACACACACCGCCAGGAAAAAGGTGGCCGCCACGGGCCACATGATCCAGCCCCCTTCATGAAACGTCTTGAGGACGATATTCGCGATCAACATCGATCAATTCAGTTGGAAAACAATGGGCCGGGAGGCGCTCGCCCGGACACCCGGACGGAATTTCCAGCGGCGCACGGCACTCAGCGCCGCTTCGTTAAAAATGGGATTCGTGCTGCTCGTGACGCTGGTGCTGACCACGTAGCCGCGCTCATCGACGGAGAAAAGCACCGTGACCCTGCCGGTGAGACCCGCCGAGCGCGCACCGGACGGGTAGCTCGGCTTCGGCATGCGGCCACCAGCCCACCGGTCCGCACCCACCGGGCTGTCACCGGAACCTCGCGCCGTACCATTGCCGGTGCCCGTGCCTTGACCGCTTTCGCCGGTGGTGCTTTTGCGACCGACCGTCTTGCGGGTGGTGGAAGCTTTCGGCCGCGTGTTCGCCGGCTTTGCCACCGCGGGCTTTGGCTTCTCCATCCCATCCGGGCTGCTGATCTGCGGGAGATCGGGAATGTCCGGGAGCGGCTCGACGTCGGCGATCTCCGGCACTTCAGGCATCTCCGGGATCTCGGGCACCTCGGGAATCTCCGGCATCGCCACTTCTTCCGTGACCGCTTCGTCGGTCGCCTCCGCTTCTGCGGGCGGAGCCGAGCCCATCGCCATCGGCGTGAGGCTCACCTCCAGCTCCTGCGGCTTGGCCGCCAGCAATTCGGGCAGGCGGTCCACCACCTTGATCACACAAGCAACGGAACTCGCCCCGGCCACCGTCAGCCAGGTGGCGAGGGTTCCAATGTTGAGGGCGTAAAGGAAAGGGCTCATGGCAAATCAACTCTTAATGAGAATCAGTCGCAAGAGAAGCCTGCACCCCTCCCCCGGCGAGTGTCAAACGTGAAGGCATAAACTTTTCGCGCAACCTGCGGTTCTTGATCCCCCGCTGAAAATCCCGAAGCTGCCGCGCATGGCGCGCGAATATACGCTGAACCGGCGAACGACCGGACCGACGTCCGGGATCGATTACCGGGCGGAGCTGAATGACGAGCAGTTCGCCGCCGTCACCGCGCCGCCCGGCCCGACGCTGGTCATCGCCGGTGCAGGCTCGGGAAAAACCCGCACGCTCACCTACCGGGTCGCCTACCTGCTCGACCACGAAGTCGAGGCCCGGAACATCCTGCTGCTGACCTTCACCAACAAGGCCGCGCGGGAAATGACCGAGCGTGTCCGCACGCTGGTCCCGCACGATGTTTCGGCGCTCTGGAGCGGCACCTTCCACTCGATCGGCAACCGCATCCTGCGCCGCCACGCCGAGGTGCTGGGCTTCACGAAGTCCTTCTCGATCCTCGACCGCGATGATCAGAAGTCCTTGCTCGGCGGCGTGATCGCCAGCCTCGACATCGACACGAAGGTGCGACGCTTCCCAAAGGCGGACGTGCTCGCATCGATCTTCAGCTTGGTGGAAAACACCAGCGAGTCGCTCGATGACATCATCAGGGTCCGCTACCCCTACTTCGACGACTGGTCGTCCGAGATCCACAAGACCCACGAACGCTACGCCAAGCGCAAGCAGGAGACCAACTCGATGGACTTCGATGACCTGCTTGTGCTCACCCTGAAACTTTTCCAACAGGACGAGGAGCTGCTGGCCCTCTACCGCAAGCGCTTCCGCCACATCCTCGTCGATGAGTATCAGGACACCAATGCGGTGCAGAGCGAGCTGATCGACCTGCTCGCCGGCGACGGTGCCAGCGTGATGGCGGTCGGCGACGATGCACAGTCGATCTACTCCTGGCGCGGCGCCGACATGGGGAATATCCTCAGCTTCCCCAAGCGTCACGAGGGTTGCCGCGTTTTCAAGATCGAGACGAACTACCGCAGCGTGCCGGAGATCCTCGATCTCTCCAATGCCGCGATCCGCGCCAACCGAGCGCGCTTTGACAAGGACCTCAAGTCATCGCGCGTGGAAGCCGGCATCAAGCCGGCGCTGGTGCCACTCGAGGACCCGGCCACCCAAGCGGCGTTCGTGGCGCAACGGATGTTAGAGCTGCGTGACGAGGGCATTCCATTGGAGGAAATGGCCGTGCTCTACCGTGCCCACTTCCAGTCGCTGGAGATCCAGATGGAGCTGACCACCCGCGGCATCCCCTTCGCCATCACCAGCGGCCTGCGGTTCTTCGAGCAGGCGCACATCAAGGACGTCTCCGCCTTCCTCCGCTTCGTCACCAACCGCCGCGACGAAACCAGCTTCAAGCGGCTGGTGCTGCTGCTGCCGGGAATCGGTGCCGCCGGAGCCGACAAGCTGTGGCGCGACTGGCAGAAGACCGGCTACGCGGAAAGCGAAGAGATCCCCGTCTGGTCCGAAGTGCTCGGCGCGCTCAAGCCGCCGAAGAAAGCGGCCAAGCACTGGGAGCAGCTCGGCTACACGCTCGACGAACTCACGCCCAACGGCGAGTTCGCCCGCCCCTCCGAGATGGTCTTCAGCGTGCTCGAAGGCCTCTATGCCGAATTTCTCCAGGCCTCCTACGACAACTACGAGAACCGTCGTAGCGACATCGAGCAGCTCATGGCCTACGGTGGGAACTTCGACGACGTGCTCGAGTTCCTCTCGCAGCTTTCCCTGCTAGGCTCCGCCGACGGCGAACCCACCGGCGACACATCGGAGAGGGACGACGAGAAGGTGACGCTTTCCTCCATCCACCAGGCGAAGGGACTGGAGTGGAAGGTGGTTTTCCTCATCTGGCTGACCGACGGGCAGTTCCCGAATGGCCGCATCCTGGAATCGGATGACGAGGATCAACTCGAGGAAGAGCGCCGGCTTTTCTACGTGGCCATCACCCGGGCAAAGGATGAGCTGTATCTCACCTACCCCTTCATCAACCCGAAGTCCTACACCGGTGACGTGATCCAGCGGCCGTCGCGCTTTCTGGAGGACTTCCCCCGCTCACTCGTCGAGGAGTGGAAAGTCGGATCGAACTGGGCCTCGGACGAGCCATTCTAACCGGGACCGCGGCATTCATCCCGCCCCAATGCCACTGGGAGCGCGGGATTCATCCCGCCCGAATGGTCCCTTCAGCGGAATAGCCATCCCGGGAGCGCCGGTCTTCAGACCGGCTCGAATGGTCCTTCGATGCCGGTCTGAAGACCTGCGCTCCCAACGGACTCGAACATTTAAGCGAGATAAATCCCGCTCCCGGTTCCTCACTCCAATCCATCGATCACCTTCCGCACCGCCCTTGCCGCCTCGCGGAACTGCTCCGCTTCCACCGCATTGAGATCAGGATGAAGGAACCGCTCGACCCCTTTCTTCCCCACCACCACAGGCAGGCTCAAGCACACATCGGTAACGCCCAGATACCCATCGACCAACACGCTGAGCGGCACGGTCCGCTTCTCGTCTAACAAGATCGCCTCGATGATATACGCCGCCGATTGCCCGATCGCATAGCAGGTATTCCCCTTCTTGCGAAAGACCTCCATGCCGAAGTGCTTGGCACGCTCGCACAGGGCACGCCGCTCCGGCGTATCATCGATCCTTTCCCCTCCCGACTGGGCCACGCTCATGGCGGGGAATTGGTGCTCCCCATGCTCGCCCAGGATATAGGCCCGCAGGTCGTCCGGGTGGATCGCAAGCATCTCCGATAGCAGTTCGCGGAAGCGGATGGAATCGACCAGCGTGCCGGTACCCATCACCCGCTCGCGCGGAAAGCCGGTCAATTGCAGCGCCTGCCAGGTGAGCACATCAACCGGGTTGGTCACCATCACCAGCTTGCAATTCGGCGCTACCTTCGCGATCCGCGGCAGAAGCTCTTTCATCAGATCCGCATTGCCTTGGGCCAGCGCGTTGCGAGTGAGAAGCCCGGCCGGCATCGGCACCGACGCACAAACGGCGACCACCTCGCTGCCGGCGGCGTCTTCAATCTCGCCCGCACGGACTTTCACAGGGATCTGTTGGAAAGCCTGGGCATGGGTCAGGTCCAGAGCCTCGCCCTCGGCCTTTTCTCGGTTCGAGCCCACCAGCACCACCTCTCGGGCGACACCGCGGAGCACCAGTGAATAGGCCAGCACCATCCCGACTTTGCCCGGGCCGACAATCGTGACTTTCATACCGGGTTCATCCGCGATGACCGCGCGGCCTTCAAGATCTCTCCGCATACTTGTCCGAATCCCCCGGTGGCATCCCCCTTTTCCGTCAAGACGGCAGCGCGGATCACGGCTAGCGTGCAGGTCCATGAATATCGGCATCCCGAAGGAGATCAAAGCTCAGGAACACCGCGTCGCCATGATCCCCGGCTCGATCGCCGAGCTGGTGAAGAGCGGCCACCGGGTCTTCGTGGAAGCCGGCGCGGGAACGGGCTCCAGCTACAGCGATGAACACTATCTCGCCATGGGGGCGGAGATCTTGCCCGATGCCGATGCGATCTTCTCCGCCGCCGAAATGATTGTGAAGGTGAAGGAGCCGCAACCGGAGGAGATCGCCCGCCTGCAGCCGCATCACCTGCTTTTCACCTACCTCCACCTCGCCGCCAGCAAGCCGCTCACCGAAGCACTCGTCGGCACCGGCTGCACCGCACTCGCTTATGAGACACTGGAGGTGAACCACCGCCTGCCACTGCTGGAGCCGATGAGCGAAATCGCCGGCCGCATGTCGTCGATCGTCGGCTCCTATCACCTCGCGAAGCACAATGGCGGCCGCGGCACGCTGTTAGGCGGCGTCCCCGGCGTCGCGCCCGGTCGTGTGGTCGTCATCGGCGGCGGCACCGCCGGCGTGAATGCGGCGCGCGTTGCCACTGGCATCGGCGCGGACGTGACCATTCTGGAAGTCGATTTCGAACGCATGCGCTTCCTCGACATCACCATGAGCGGCACCCACACCGTATATTCGAGCGAGGCAAATCTGGCCGAGCTGCTGCCACGCGTGGACCTCGTCATCGGCGCAGTATTGGTTCCCGGAGCCAAGGCGCCGAAGCTGATCACGCGCGACATGCTGAAGCTGATGCAGCCGGGTACCGTGTTCGTGGACATCGCCGTCGACCAAGGCGGCTGCGCGGAAACCACGCGCCCAACGACTCACCACGCGCCGACCTTTGTCGAGGAAGACGTCATCCACTACTGCGTGGCCAACATGCCGGGTGCCTACGCCCGCACCGCGACCCAGGCGCTCAACAACGTCACCCAGCGCTGGATCACCCTGCTCGCCGACCACGGAGTCGCCGGTGCCAGCCGCATCCGCAAGGAAGTACTCGGCGCGGTGAACTGCAGCGGCGGCAAGCTCACCTGCCCGCCGGTCGGCGACGCCCACGGCATCCCCGTGGTCGATGCCGCCGAGGTGCTCGGTGTCTGACCGGGTAAGTCAGAGCTTCTCGGGCTCCTGAAGGAGCTGCGCCACCCTGCTGAGCAGCACACCGGCCCCACCGCCATCGACTACCCGGTGGTCGAAGGTGAGGACCAACTCCGCCTCGGTCATCGGAACGAAAGCCTCCACCTGACTGCTCCACACCGGCTTTTTCACGCCGGCACCGAGGCCGAGGATGAGCGTCTCATTCGGCAGCGGAATCGGCGTGCCGGAGGTGAGGCCGAACGTGCCGAAATTCGTCACCGTGGCGATGCCACCGCGCAGATCGTCTTCAGAGAGCCGGCGACGGCGGCCCCGCTCGACCATCTCGGCATAGTCCTTGGTCAGGTCAGAAAGCGACTTTTGATCGACCTTACGGAGTACCGGCACCACGACGCCGTCGTCCACCTGCACCGCCACGCCGATGTCGAAGGCACGCGGGTGCACGACCTTTTGTCCAATCAGGAAACCGGCGGTTGCGGGTTCTTCCACCAACGCCAGGGCAAAAGCGCGCAGGACGTAAAGCGTGAGTCCGGGCTTCGGATCCTGATTGCGGCGATGTTCTAACACCCGGTCGAGTTTCACCGGCAAGCCCACGGTTGCGAGCGGACGCGTCCAACTCCGGCGCATAGCATCGGCCACGGCCATGCGCATCGGCGAGGCATTGCTGCTCGGCCACGTGTCGATGTAATCAAGGAACTTTTCCAAGTCCTCCACCATGACGCGGCCTCCGGCACCTGTGCCAGCGACAGCGGAGATATCGGCCTCGCGCAGGCCCATCTCATTCATGCGCGCCCGCATCCGCGGGGAAATGTAATGCGCACCCATCACGCCCGCAGGGACGGGCAGGCCCTTCACGCTCGGCACCACCTCAGGTGATGACTCCTCGTAGGAATCATCATCGAGCGCGAAGTGCAGGTTCTTCTCCTGCTCCTGCGGCGATGCGGCAGCGGCGGTGCGACGATCGGCTGCGGCCTCGACGGTATCGACGCCGGTGCGAACGATCTCCTCCTCGGTGACATCCAGCAGGCCTAACAGCGTGCCGACCGAGTAGGTCTCGCCTTCCTTCGCGTGGATCTCCTTCACCGTGCCGCGGCACAGCGTGGTCACTCCCATCGTCGCCTTGCTGGTCTCAACTTCGATCACCTCCTGGTCCGTCTGCACCGTATCGCCGGGCGCGATGCCGATGCGGACGACGGTCGCCTCGGCGATCGATTCACCGAGCTGCGGCATGAAGATGGGAACGGTGGGCATCGGGGAGATGTTAGATAGAGGATGGCAGATGGAAGATTAGAAAGACAGCAGCTCGCGCAGGGCAATGCAGATGGTCTCGGGGGTCGGGCGATGGGCCGCCCAAAGTTTCGGGTGATACGGCACCGGCGTGTCGCGCGAGTTCAGGCGGCGCGGCGGGGCGTCCAGCAAGTGGAAGCCATCGGTGCACACCCGCGAAACAACCTCGGCGGTGACGCCACCCCAGGGAAATGCTTCCCCGAGGGCTAACAGGCGGCCGGTGCGGGCGACGCTGGCGAGCACGGTATCGATGTCCAGCGGCTTCACCGAGCGCAAGTCCACCACCTCGATCTCCCACCCACCCTGCTCCTTCAAGCGATCCGCGGCGCGGACGGCCTCGTGGACCATCGCGCTGTAGGCCACCACCGTCGCGTGCTTGCCGGGGCGCGTGATGCGGGCGCGACCAATGGGCAAGTGATCGCCATTGATGCGCGGCGCTTTCAGCCAGCGGTAGAGGAACTTGTGCTCGCAGTAGATGACCGGGTCATCCAGCGCGACCGAGTCTAACAGCATGTGATACGCGTCCGACACGGTCGCCGGCGTGACCACGATCAGGCCGGGATAGTGCGCATAGAGCGCCTCCATGCTCTGGCTGTGGAACGGCCCCGAGCCCGGCGTGCCACCGGAGGGCAGGCGGACCGTCAGTGGCACCGGCACGCCGGTGCGGTAGAAGTGCGTCGCGGCCTGGTTGACGATCTGGTTGAAGGCGATCGACGAGAAGTCCGCGAACTGCATCTCGATGATCGGCCGCATGCCCTCGATCGCGGCACCGACGGCCATGCCGATCATCGCGTCCTCGCTGATCGGCGAGTCCAGAACCCGTCCGGGAAACTCCTCGGCCAACCCCTTGGTCGCCTTGAAAGCACCGCCGAATTTCGAAATGTCCTGTCCGTAGAGAAAGACCCGCGGGTCGTCGCGCAGCAGCTTCTCCTGCGCCTCCCGGATTGCATCGACGTACGTCACGCTCATCGTCAAATCCCTCCTCCCGTCTGCGTCGAAAGCGCCCGCCAATCCTCGTCCCACGGGTCCGGAGTCGGCTCCTGCTGGGCCTGCGCGACCGCAGCCTGCACCTCGTCGGTGAACTCGCGCTTCCAGCGTTCGATTTCCTCCACGGTTCCGAAGCCGCTTTCGATCATCTGGACGATGCCGGTCTCGATGCAGTCGCGCCCGAGCTGGCTGTCCTTCAGCACCGGCGGCACATAGCTGCCGTCATCGTGCTCGCCATGGCCGCTGAGGCGGAGCAAGCGCGCCACCACCATCTGCGGGCCGTTGCCCTCGCGGGCCAGCTTCACCGCATTTCCAATGACCTTTGTGCAGGCGAGCAGATCGGTCCCATCGACTGAATGCCCGCCGACCCCGTAGCCCTTGGCCCGGTCTAGCAGGTCCTCGCAGGCGAACTGGCGGTCGGTCGGCGTCGAGTAGGCGAACTGGTTGTTGCCGACGATCACGACCATCGGCAGGCGTTCGACCGCCGCCATGTTGATCCCTTCATGAAAAGCACCCGTGGAAGTCGCGCCGTCGCCGACGCAAGTGGCACCGACCACTCCAGCCAGCTCCCCTTTCAAGCGCCGGGCGATGAGCATCCCGCCGACTACGGACACCGCCGCGCCGAGGTGGGAAATCATCGCCGGCATGCCATCGAGCGGGCGGCCGCGGTGAATGTTGCCGTCGCGACCCTTCATCGGCCCGAGCACCGAGCCGAGGTAGGTGCGGGTGCAATCGATCAGCGGCTCGCCGAAAGCGGTGCGCCCGGCTTGGTCACGGATCAGTGGGGCGAAAATGTCGCGGCCCTTGATCAGCGAGGCGCCGAGCGACGCGCTGACCGCTTCCTGGCCCTTGCCGAGGTAGACGCCGCCGACGATTTTGCCCGCCTTGTAGAGGCTGGACAGCTTGCTTTCAAGGAGTCGCGCCCGGAGCATCGCACGGAAAACCTCGCGAACATAGTCGCGATCCAAATCCACGGCGGTCCTCTGGGCTTCCTCGGTTTCCGGCACGGGCGAAAGCGTAAACAGGCAGCATGAAGGGCCGCAACCGCTTTCCCGCAAGTCGGGAAGAGAATGCCAGTGGACGCCTTTCCAGCGATGGCGAATATTGACCAATATCGCCATCGCGGTTAGTGTTTCCCCGTCATGGCGAGCAGCATCAATCTTTCCCTCACCGACGAGCTCCGTGCCTTCGTGGACCGGAATTCCGGCGACGGCACTGACTACTCCACGCCCAGCGAGTTCCTGCGCGACCTTCTGCGGGAGAAGAAGCACCGTCTGGAAGCCGCCGCCGTGCGCGACGCGATCATCGAGGGCTACCGCGACCTCGCGGAAGGACGGATCGTAGAGTTCGACGGCGACCTGAAGAGCACCCTGGCGAATGCCAAGAAGCGCGAACGCGAGGGCTGGAAGTGACGTGAGCCATGTCTTACCTCGCACTCTCTCGCCGCGCGGTCTTGGATCTCGCAGAAATCGAGCGCTACTCCATCGAGCAATGGGGCAAGAAGGTCGCGGCGGACTACTTGGATGACATCGAAGCCGCCCTGAAGCGGCTGAAGGAAGCCCCCGGCCTGCTCAGGGCCCGTCCCGAGCTCTCCGAAAACCTGAAATTCTACCGCGTCGGGCGTCATCTGCTCGTCTGCGCCCTTGAGGGGGAGAGCATCTACGTGCTGGCAGTGAAACATGGGGCCATGGATCTTCCAGAGCGGCTTGCGGAACTGGAGCCTCATCTGGTGCAGGAAGCCGGGGTGCTTCATCAGGCTTTCCTCCGGTCCAAGCGCTCCTGAATCTTCTTCCCCATGGCCAAATCGACCGCCTTTGCCCGGATTCGCGCCGAAGTGATCCGGCTCGTTAGTATGATCCCGGAGGGCAGGTTCACGACCTACGGGTCCATCGCGGTGCACATGAACTGCAACCCGCGCCATGTCGCTCATACCCTCAGCCGGTTGACGGACGAGGAAGCCAAGGATCTCCCGTGGCACCGCGTCGTCGCCGCCGATGCCCGTATCAGCCGGTCCATGGAACCGGATTTGGCGGCCAAACAGAAGGCCCTGCTTGAAGCCGAGGGAATGAAAGTGGATTCGAAAGGCTACATTGCCGACTCGGACGCCCATTTCCATGTCGTCGGCATCCGCAGGGACATCCGGTGGAAAGACTGAATCCGACCCAAGCACTTCCCTGCCCGGCATTTTTCCCATCATGCGCGCCATAGTCATCGCAGACGACGCTTTCCTTGTTGGCCACTTGATCGATAGCCCGCCTTTCGCCTTTCCCCGGCCTCCATGCGCCATTCCGCATAGCCCGGGCGAAAAACACGGCCCCACCATGCCGGAACCCGATGCCCACGCCGCTCGCACTACCATTGGTATTCATTGCCTCCTGCCATCAGACAATCGGGAATCGCCCGTTTCTCATGGCCCGCTGCGAGTACATCGAGGCCGTCCGGTGGGCCGGTTGCCTGCCGCTGATCGCGACCGGCGGCGAGGCCGATGACTTGCTCGACTACGCCGACGGCATCCTTTTGACCGGCTCACCCGCAAACGTGCATCCCTCGCATTATGGGGAAGAGGTGCTCGATCCTACCCTGCCTCTTGATCCGCTGCGGGATTCGTGGACGCTGCCCCTGATTCGCCGCGCGATCCAGCGGGGAGTTCCGCTGATGGGCATCTGCCGCGGTCACCAGGAAATCAATGTCGCCCTCGGTGGCAGCCTTCACCAGGCGATCCATGCCGTCCCCGGATTCAATGACCACCGTGAACCTGACACCGACGACCAAGCCGTCAGGTTCGCCGTGGCCCATGAGATTGACGTCGTGCACGGCGGACGCCTCGATGCCATTCTCGGCCAGTCGCGGATTCCCGTGAACTCCGCCCACGGCCAAGGCATCCATCGCCTGGCGGAAGGATTGCGGGTCGAGGCCCGCTCGCCCGACGGCGTGATCGAAGCGGTCACGATGCCGGAGGCACCGGGCTTTAACCTCGGCACGCAGTGGCACCCCGAATGGCAGGCGGCTGCAAACCCTGCATCTCAGCGGATCTTCAAGGCATTCGGCGACGCATGCAGGGAACGTCGGTCAGGACGTCCTCGATGAAGGAGCAGCGGAAATCCCTCGGGCAGGGTCTACTCCTAGGCCTCACCGCCGCGGCATTCTTCTCGGTGAGCTTCGTCCTCAACCGCAAGATGGCGGATGCCGCGGGGCACTGGGCATGGTCCGCCTCGCTCCGTTTCCTGATGATGGTCCCGGTCTTGGCGCTCATCATCACTGCCCGGCGGCAATGGTCCCGCTTTTGGGAAATGTGGCACATCTCCCGCGTCGGGTGGATCGCATGGGGCACCCTCGGTTGCGGGATCTTCTACGCGGCACTCACCGCAGCATGCTCGGTATCTCCCGCATGGGTCGTTGCGGCGACCTGGCCGGTAGCGATCGTGATCGGCATCCTGCTCGGACCGCTGCTCTACGATGACCATCGTAGGAAAATCCCGAAACTGGCGCTGCTTTTCAGCACGACCATCGTGGCGGGCGTGGTCCTGCTGCAAGCGGAAGAGTTCCGGGCGGGCAATGCCGGACACGTCCTCCTCGGCATCCTGCTGGTTCTGGCGAGCGCGACGGCCCATCCGCTGGGAAACCGCAAGAGCATGAATCTGATGGAGGCCGCCCGACTGCCTGCCGATGCCATCCTGCGACTGAGCCTGATGATTTTCGGCAGCCTTCCACTCTGCGGCCTCCTGTGTCTCTGGGGCTTCGTCGAGGCGGGTCCTCCACCGCCGGCCCAACTTGCCACCGTGGCGCTCGTTGCCGCCGCGGGACTCATTGCCACCCCCTTGTTTTACATGGCCACGGACCGGGTGAACCGGGATGCCGCCTCGCTGGCAGCGGTCGAGGCGACCCAAGCGGCGGAAATCGTGTTCACCCTGCTGTTGGAAGCGTGGCTCATCGGCATCCGACCTCCCGGTGCCTTGGGAATCCTGGGCCTCATCCTCATCACCGGAGGGATGCTGCTGCATGCCAGGCCGACATCCCGCCGTCCCCTCGTTTCCTGAGCCCCCCATTCGCCTTTCCCGTCCCGGCATGCGCCATTCCGCATTGCCGGAAACGGGGCGGCCCCTCATAACCCCGCCGCACTCTTCCAGACTACCCTGATGAAACCAACTCTCCTCGTTCTCGCCGCTGGCATGGGCTCCCGCTACGGCGGACTGAAGCAGATGGACCCCATGGGTCCGAGTGGCGAAACCGTGCTCGACTACTCGGTTTTCGACGCGATCCGCGCCGGCTTCGGCAAGGTGGTCTTCATCATCCGCGAGGATTTCGCGGAGGCCTTCAAGACCAGCGTCGGCTCCCGCTTCGCTGGCAAGATCGAGGTCGATTACGCCTTCCAGAAGCTCGATGACCTGCCGGAAGGCTTCACCATCCCCGAAGGCCGCACCAAGCCCTGGGGCACCGCCCACGCCGTGCGCGCCGCCCGCCATGTCGTCACCGGTCCCTTCGCGGTGATCAATGCCGACGATTTCTACGGATCCGATGCCTATGAGGTGATTGCCCGCTGGTTCGCCTCCGACACCGGCGCCGCCGGCAAGGATCACTACTGCATGGTCGGCTACCCGCTGAAGAACACCCTCTCCGAGCACGGCTCGGTCAACCGCGGCATCTGCCAGACCGATGCCGAGGGCCTGCTCACCGACGTCGAGGAGGTCGTGGACATCTCCCGCGATGAGGATGGCATCGTCCGTGGCACGGCGCTCGATGGCAGCCGCCGCGAGATCGCCGATATCTGCCCGGTCTCCATGAATTTCTGGGGCTTCACCGTGGAACACTTCGCCCAGCTCGAGGAGCACTTCATCGCCTTCCTCAAGGAAAAGGGCGGCGAACAGAAGTCCGAGTGCTACATCCCCACGGTGGTCGACGACCTGATCCGCCGCGACAAGGCCGACTGCCGCGTGCTCGACACCACATCTTCCTGGTTCGGCGTGACGTATCCCGACGACAAGCCGCACGTGGTCGCATCGATCGCGAAACTGGTGGCCGCCGGCGACTATCCGAGCCCGCTCGGCTGAACCGCCTAACGCCCCGATTTTCCGATTCCCAAAGCGCGGCACGGCAGGCAAGCTCCGCCGCCATGACCCTGCCGCGCTTGTTTGCCATCGCCATTCTTTCGCTGACTCCCGGGCTCACCGCCCACGCCGGCGGGAAGAAAGGCGAGAATTCAGGCATCTCCTTCCACCTGCAGGGCGACCCTTCGGACAATCCGAAGATGATCTTCGAGCAGAACACCGCGGGCAAGCAGGTCGTCTATCGCCGCAATCCCGACTTCATGACCAAGGACGTCGCCGCCTTCAATTCTTTCCCATCGCAGGATGGCCAGGGCTTCGGCGTGGTGCTCCAACTCAAGCCTTCCGCCAAGAACCGGCTTGCCGCCCTCACCAGCGCCAACATCGACCGCTGGATGCTCGCCATGGTCAACGGCCGCAAGGTCGACGCCGTGATCATCGACAAGCAGGTGGAGGATGGCTACCTGGTGATCTGGAAGGGCATCGGCCAAGCCGAAATCGACGCTTTCGACACCCAGGTTCCCCGCATCGGGGAAAAGAAGCCCCGACGCTGATCCCGACATGCTCCGCACGCTCGCCCTCGCCGCCGCATTCCTGACTCCCCTGTTCGCCGTCGAGCTCCAGCTCCCGACGGAGAATCATCATCTCTTCACCGGCGAGCCGGAGAAGTTCTACATGTATGTGGACCGCACCTTCGAGGGAGAAACCTCGAAGCCGTGGGAAGGTGGCAGCTTCGGCTTCGTCCGCACCCCGATCCGCATCGGCCAGGATGTGGTGCTGACGAAGTTCCACGAGGGCGTCGATATCCAGCCGGACAAGCGCGACAAGGCCGGCAATCCGCTCGACCTGATCATGTCGGTCTCCGATGGCACCGTTGTTCACTCCAGCAATGTCGCCGGCCGCTCGAACTACGGGAAGTACGTCGTGGTGGAGCACCGCTTCGAGGGCGACGCCTTTTACAGCGTCTATGCCCACCTCGCCGAGGTGACGGCGAAGCCGGGCGACGCCGTGAAGAAGGGCTCCGTGCTCGGACGCATGGGCTACACCGGGGCCGGCATCGACCGCACCCGCGCTCACCTCCACTTGGAGATGTGCCTGCTGATGAGCGGAAACTTCGAGGGCTGGCACCACGCCTTCTCCGGCGGCACGAATTTCCACGGCAACTTCAACGGCATGAACCTGGCTGGCATGGACGTCGCCGGATTGTTCCTCGCCCACCAGAAGAACCCGGAACTTCGCGTCCAGGACTTCGTTCTCAACAGCCCCGCGTATTTCAAGGTGACCATCCCGCGCGACGGGGCGTGGAATTTCGCCGAGCGTCACCGCTGGATGGTGAAGGGCGACATGAATGCGCCATCGCCCTCGTGGGAACTCTCCTTCACCGCCACCGGCCTCATCAATGGCATCACACCGAGCCCGCGTCCGGTCGCCGAGCCGGTGGTCACCGCCGTGCGCAACTCGCGCATCGGCCACCGCCACCTGACCCGCGGCCTGATCGATGGCACCGGCAACGGCGCCGCGCTGACCCGCTCCGGCAAGCAACTCATCGCGCTGCTGACCGACGATTTCCCGACGCCGGCCGCCACGACTCCGGCGACCCACACGACCCCCGGAAGCCAGTAACGGGAACTTCCCAAGGGTTGGCACTTGGCACTTCTCATTTGGAACTTTTAGCTCCCGGCATGGATTCCATCCTCGCCCGCATCGAAAGCCTCGGCCACAAGCTCCCCGAAGTCCCCGTCCCCGTCGCCGCCTACGTCAACTGCGTCCGCAGCGGCAACCTCCTCTTCCTCTCCGGCGGCCTGCCGATCGACGGCGACCGCAAGGTGATCGGCAAGGTGCCGGCCGACGTGTCGATCGAGGAAGCGCAGGAAGGTGCCCGCATCATCATCCTCAACCGCCTCGCCGTGGTGAAGCAGGAGATTGGCTCTCTCGACAAGGTGAAGCAGATCGTCGCGCTCAACGGCTTCGTGAGTTCCGCCCCGGACTTCTACGGCCACCCGCAGGTGGTCAACGGTGCCAGCGAACTGCTCATCGAAATCTTCGGCGAGAAGGGAAAGCACTCCCGCACCGCCCTCGGCGCGGCCGCCCTGCCGCTCAATGTCGCGGTGGAAATCAATTTGATCGTGGAAGTGGAGTAAGGAGTGTCGACATTCTGTCGACACGGCGTGGACAGAAATGTCCACGCGCCTTAACGCTATGCCCCTCCACGACTCCCACAATCACCTCCAGCGCTTCGCGGATCCCGCAAGGATCATCGCCGAAATGCGCGCCGCCGGAGTGGAGGGATGCGTGGTGAACGGCACCGGAGAAGACGACTGGGAGCAGGTCGCCGCACTGGCGGAAGCGTTCCCGGATTTCGTCCGCCCCGCCTTCGGCCTGCATCCATGGAAGGCCCACCTCGCCTCGCCCGCTTGGGCTGACATGTTAGAGAGCCATCTCGACCGCTTTACCAACGCATCGGTGGGCGAGATCGGGCTGGACGGCTGGGTCGCAGATCCGCCGCTGGAAACACAGCGACCGGTATTCCTGCGCCAACTGGCCTTGGCCCGCGCTCGAGGACTCCCGGTGACCATCCACGCGCTGAAGGCATGGGACCCGCTGTTCGATGCCTTGAAGGCGGAGCCTCCACCAGAGCGCTTCCTCCTCCATTCATTCGGCGGCTCCACCGAATTGGCAAAACGTCTCGCCGACCTCGGAGCGTGGTTCTCCTTCTCCGGCTACTTCCTCCATCCGCGAAAGGCCAAGGTTCTCGACGCCTTCCGCGCAGTCCCGCAAGACCGGCTCCTATTGGAAACCGACGGACCCGACATGCTGCCACCGGACGAGTTGGTGTCTCATCCCCTCCCCGACGGCAAAAACCACCCGGCGAATTTGCCACGCATTGGAGAAGGACTGGCAGAAGCACTCGAAATGCCCTTCAACCAACTTGCGGAACTCACCCGCGCAAACCACGCCCGCTTCTTCGACCTCGCGCCTCTTCCTTAATTCGCCGCTTCTAACAGCGCATCCACCTCCCGGTGCCAGCCGCGATCACGGATTTGCATCACGACCTCGTCCCAGGCAGGAATCACCAGTCCGTCCGCCGCGATCTGCTCATAGTCCGGAGGGAACTCCTGCTCATCCCCTAGCGCCTGCTGCGACAGATAAAAGCAGGCCCACGCCCGCCAAGCGCGGATCTCCTTCCGCTCCCCGCTGACCCTCGTCGCCAAGTGCTGGAAGTGGCGGACCGGGTTTCCCACAAATCGCCCCTCGGGACGGTGACGCAGCATCCACACCAGCACGCCGTAAGGAGGCGGCTGCCTCTGCAAAATCTCCTCGTCGCCTCGAAGATCAGCCATGAAAGCCTTGTTGAGCTGAAGGATCGCCTGCGCCGGCTTGCCCTCGCGCCACAGCGACTGGGCGTAGCAGAGCGCCGCGAAGTAGTAGCGGTCGCACTTCGCCGGCCCGAGGGCCCGCGTGATCATGTGCCCGTGAGGATGACTCACCTCCGGCAGCCCCGGACAAGCAGGGACGGGAAAGATCTCGGATACAGGCGGCTCCATCGGCGAGCCCAGTTGTGCAATTTTCTCCAACCTAGCAAGCGGATCGGACGTAAACTCCCGCGAGTTGAAAGCTCCTTGAACCCGGGGACGTTTCAGGCAAACCGCCTCCCGCTACCGCTTTCATCAGGAAACATGTTTTAAAATGCGATTTCGTCCAAAATTCTCTAGCTCATGGATCGCGTTGGCAGGATGCCTCGGGCTTCTCTCCTGCGATTCCTCCACGCGCAGGGAGACGGCCACGGGATCTCCATCCGCACCCGCGGAGGACACCGCGCAGCCCGCGACACCAAAGATTTCCCTCCCGGAGACGGTTTCCTTCAACGAGCACGTCCAGCCGATCCTCTCCGAGTATTGCTACCACTGCCACGGGCCGGACTCGGGAACCCGCGAGCCAAAATCCGCGCCACTCCGCCTGGACATCGAGAAGGAAGCCTTCGCCGTGCGCGAGGATGGCAAGCCGGTCATCGTGAAGGGCCAGCCGGACCAGTCCATGCTGGTGAAGCTGATCCACGAGCAGGACCCGCAGAAAATCATGCCGCCGCCCGCGTCCCACAAGACGCTGAATCCGGAGCAGATCGCGCTCTTGGAAAAGTGGATCGCGCAGGGCGCGCCCTATGAAGCCCACTGGTCCTTCATCCCGGCGAAGCGGCCGGAACTGCCGGAATCCGGCAAGGATTGGGCGGCGAACCCGATCGACCGCTTCATCGCCGACAAGCTGGCCCAAAACGGCCTGAAGCCGAATCCCGCGGAAGACCCGGCTCGCTTCTACCGCCGCCTGCATCTCGACCTCACCGGTCTGCCGCCGTCCCCGGAGGAAGTGAAAGCCTTCACCTGGGACAAGCTCGATACCGAGGTGGACCGCCTGCTCGCGACCACCGCCAGCGCCGAGCACTTCGCCCGCCAGTGGCTCGATGCCGCTCGCTACGCCGACACCCACGGCATCCACATCGACAACTATCGCGCAATCTGGCCTTACCGCGACTGGGTGGTGCGCGCCTTCCAGGCTAACATGCCGTGGGACCAATTCACCACCGAGCAGATGGCCGGCGACCTCCTGCCGGACCACACGCTCGACCAGCAGGTCGCCACCGGCTTCAACCGCTGCCTCGCCACCACCGGCGAGGGCGGCGCGATCGCAGAGGAATACGACGCAATCTATGCGAAGGACCGCGTGGAAACGGTCTCCGCCGTCTGGCTCGGCCTCACCACCGGCTGCGCCGCCTGCCACGACCACAAGTTCGACCCGATCTCCACGAAGGAGTTCTACTCGCTGACATCGTTCTTCCGGAACACCCCGATGTCCGCGCTTGATGGCAACAACGCCGAGCACCCGCCGAATGTCTTCGTGCCACTGGTGGAAGACCGCGAGCGCTGGGGATCGCTGGCCGGCGAGATTTCCGGAACGGACAAGGCGCTCGCCGACCGCGGCAAGGCGGCTCGCCCCGAGTTCGATGCCTGGCTCGCGAATGCCACCATCGCGCCGCCTCGGGAAATCGATTCCACCTTGGCCCTGCACCTGCCGCTGACCGAATCCGAAGGACCTCTCCGCGGACTCGTCGATGGCCAATCACGCGAGTGGCAGGCCAACCTTTCCCGCATCGACGCACCACTCGGCAAGGCCCCGCTGGTGAGCGATGCCCCGGTGGACCTCGGCGACCTCGCCAGCTTCTCACGCGGCGACCGCGTCACCTACGGAGGCTTCATCCGGATCGAGGGAACCCCGACCGGCGCGGTGATCGCGCGGATGAATCCGGCCGAGTCCTTCCGCGGCTGGGACCTCTACTTGCAAGGCGGCCGGCCCGCCTCTCACGTCATCGACTCGTGGGACAAGTCCGCCAATAAGATCGTCGCGCCGAATCCGCTGAAGCCCGGCCAATGGCATCACGTGATGGTTACCTTCGACGGCACCCGTTCTGGCAATTATGCAAATGAGATCTACGTGGACGGCAAGCGGGTCGGTGCGAAGCTCTACCCTAACAGCGTCGGCGGCACGATCGAGACCAAGGTTCCGCTCCGCCTCGGCTCGCGCGACAACAACGACTCGAAGCTCAATGGCAAGGTCGCCCTCCAGGACTTCCGCTTCTACCGCCGCCTGCTCGCCCCCGCGGAGATCCAGGGCTTGGCGCAGAACAGCCTGCTCCAGCAAATCGCAGCGCTGCCGGCCGACCAGCGGACGAAGCAGCAGTTGGACGCCCTGTTCCAATACTACCTCGCCAATATCGATGCGCCAACCCGGGACCTGCGGGTGAAACTCGACGCACTGAAGACCGAGCAGTCGACGTTGCGCAGCCGCGGCTCCGTCTCGCTGGTCATGGCAGAGAAAAAGGGCGAACCCTTCGCACACGTGCTCACCCGCGGAGTGTATTCGGACAAGGGCGAAAAGGTCGGACCTACGACGCCCGCCGTACTTCCCCCGATGCCCGCCGATGCACCGAAGAACCGCCTCGGCCTCGCCCGCTGGTTGAATGACCCGGCCAACCCCCTGCCCGCCCGCGTGACGATGAACCGCGCATGGTACTATCTCTTCGGCACCGGCATCGTGGAGACGAATGACGACTTCGGCATCATGGGCGCACGCCCCAGCCACCCGAAGCTGCTCGATTGGCTCGCTGCCGAGTTCGTCGATTCGAAGTGGAACTACCGCCACATGGTGAAGCTGATGGTGACCTCGTCCGCTTACCGGCAGTCCGGTGTCGTCTCGGCGGACAAACTGGAAAAGGATCCCTCGAATCGCCTCATCTCCCGCGGTCCACGCTACCGGATGGATGCCGAGTTGATCCGCGATTCCGCCCTTTCTGCTGCCGGTCTGCTTTCAGAAAAAGTCGGCGGCCCGCCGGTGAAGCCCTACCAGCCCGAAGGCATCTGGGAGGCCGTGGCAATGCCGCAGTCCAACACGAAGAACTACCGCCCCGACAAGGGCGAAGCACTCTACCGTCGATCAATCTACACCTTCTGGAAGCGCACCGCGCCGCATCCCGCGATGGAAATTCTCAATGCGCCGAGCCGCGAGGTCTTCTGCGTCCGCCGCGACCGCACCAACACGCCGCTGCAGGCCTTCGTCACCATGAATGATCCGCAATTCGTCGAGGCCTCGCGACGTCTCGCGGAGAACGCCATGAAGGCCTCCGCGGACCCGCAGGCACGACTCGACTTCATCAGCGCCCGCTTGCTCTCCCGCACGCTCAACGACCGCGAACGGAAGCTCGCGCTCGATGTCCAAGGCACGGCCCTCGCCGCTTACAAAGCCGACGCCAAGCAAGCGCAGGCACTGATCGCCAACGGCGAGACCAAGGCCGACCCGGCGCTCGACGCTCCCGAACTCGCGGCCTGGACACTCGTTTCCAGCCAGCTTCTCAATCTCGACGAAACACTCAACAAGTAGTCCGCCATGAACTCGATCACCG
Source organism: Luteolibacter arcticus (assembly GCF_025950235.1). Taxonomy (NCBI): domain Bacteria; kingdom Pseudomonadati; phylum Verrucomicrobiota; class Verrucomicrobiia; order Verrucomicrobiales; family Verrucomicrobiaceae; genus Neoluteolibacter; species Neoluteolibacter arcticus. The sequence continues at coordinate 175,733 of NZ_JAPDDT010000004.1, forward strand.
ACTACAACGACGCCATCACGCGTCGCCAGTTCTTCCGGAAAAACGGCACCGGTCTCGGCGTGGCGGCCCTGTCCTCGCTGTTAGGAAGCGGACGCGCCTTTCCCGAAGTGATGCAGGAGGCGATGCCCCACATTGCCCCGAAGGCCAAGCGCGCGATCTACATCTCGCTCATTGGCGCGCCCTCGCAGCTCGACCTCTTCGACTACAAGCCGGATCTCAAGAAGCGCTTCAAGGAAGACCTCAAGGACTGGCTCGCCAAAGAGGGCCAGCGCCTCACCGGCATGACCTCGGGGCAAGCAGCCTTCCCGCTCGCGCCGACGATTTTCAAGTTCGCCCAGCACGGCCAGTCCGGCGCATGGATCAGCGAGCTGCTGCCATGGACCGCGAAGATGGCGGACGACATTTGCATCATCAAGTCGATGCATACCGAGGCGATCAACCACGAGCCCGCGAACCAGCTCGTCTACACCGGCTCGATGCAGTCCGGCAAAGCCTCCATCGGCTCATGGCTGTCCTACGGCCTCGGCACCATGAACGAGGACCTGCCGACCTTCGTGGTGCTGCACGCCACCCACAGCTCGCCGTATGCGAACGTCCAGGCGATCTCCGCACGCCTGTGGGGCTCCGGCTACCTGCCGGGCAAGCACGCCGGCGTCGCATTGCGTTCGAAGGGCGATCCCGTCCTCTACCTGCAAGATGCCCCCGGCATCTCCCGCGATCTGCGCCGCAAGATGCTCGACGGCCTCAATGCGATGAACCAGCAGTCCTACGAGACCGTCGGCGACCCGGAGATCCAGACTCGCATCCAGCAGTATGAAATGGCCTTCCGCATGCAGGCTTCGGTGCCGGAATTGGCCGACATGGCCGGCGAGCCCGAGCACGTGCTCGAACTCTACGGCAAGGACAGCAAGGTCGGCGGCACCTTCGCCGCCTCGGCACTGATGGCGCGGCGTTTGTTAGAACGCGGCACCCGCTTCGTGCAGATCTTCCACCGCGGCTGGGACCAGCACGGCGACCTGCCGCGCGACCTCACCTCGCAGTGCAAGGACGTCGACCAAGGCATCTACGGCCTGATCCAGGATCTCAAGCAGCGCGGCATGCTGGACGACACGCTCGTCGTATTCGGCGGCGAATTCGGCCGCACCATCTACTGCCAGGGCGGACTCAGCGAAACCAACTACGGCCGCGACCATCACCCGCGCTGCTTCTCGCTCTGGATGGCCGGCGGCGGCATCAAGGGCGGGCAAGTTTATGGCGAGACCGACGAGATGAGCTACAACATCGTCAAGAACCCGGTCCACATCCGCGACCTGCACGCGACCATGCTGCACCAGCTAGGACTCAGCCACGAGCGACTCACCTACAAGTTCCAAGGCCTCGACCAAAAACTCACCGGCGTCGAACCCGCGAAGGTCGTGAAGGACATCCTAGCCTAACAGCCGCCCCGCATCGGTCGGCCCCACTGGCAGCGCCCCTTTCGCTCCCCCCTTCAACCCCGCGACCTCCTCCAACGCCGCCAAGCCAACGCCAACCCCGTCCACACCAGCGTAATCGCCGCGACCGCCGAAAGCCCGGCCAACAACTGCCCCGCCCAACCACCGGCCTCGCCCGTGTGAATCCACCGGATCCAAGTCCGCCAGCGTCGCCCGGCACTCTGGTCTTCAAATCGTTCCACCTTCCGCACCTCGCCACTCGCAAGATCGACCGTCACCACCTGGCGCAAGTCAGGCCGACCGCGGTGGCTATGGAACACCTGGAACACGCCTTCCTTCCCGCCACCCTGCGGGAACTGAAACTGGATCGACTGCCACCCCGGGCTCCGCCCCTGCACTGTCGCAAACGCCGCATTCCAACCCGTTGTGGAAATCGCCGCGGAAGCCATACCACCCGGCGGCGCGCCCTTCCCCTTGGGCGGGGGCGGATTCTCCCCGGCAAGGCGGAAGACCAGATTGTTCGCCCACGGGTAGCCAATCACCAGACCGGTGGACGTGATGACCAGCAAGGGAAGCGCGAACCAAATGCCGAGGACGTTGTGCCAGTTCCAATCCCGTGCGCGCCCCTTGAGTTGCCGCTGAAAGGTGGCAATGACCTTGACCCCCTGCCTCGTCCAGCGCTTGGGAATCCAGATGACGAGCCCGCTCAGGATCAGGAAAAAGAACACCAGCGCCGCGGCCGAGGTGATGTTCTTGCCGAGCTCCTGCGAATCGCTCTTCATCGCCAGCCAGCGGTGGAGGCCCGTCACGAATTGGAAGAACGCTCGCGTCTTCTTCGCTCCCTCGCCTAACACCACCCCGGTCTCGGGATGAACGAAGAGAGTCTTCTCCTTGCCGAATTGAAACGCCGCGGGCTGGGTGGCATCGGAGAAAACCATGAGCCCGGTAGCCCCCTTCAAGTCAGACTGGCGAAGGGAAACGAGTCCTTCAGGGTTAGCGGGCTTGGTGGCTGGCTCGAGCTTGAAGCCATCCGTCGCTTCGGTGATCTGCCGCTCAAACGAAAGCAGCACCCCGGTGCTCGCCATCATCAGGATGAGCAACCCGGCCGAGACCCCGGCAACGAGGTGGGCCCAAAAGACGAGTTTTCTGATTCGCTGGAACATGGCGGACGCAGCGCATGTGCCCGATGTGACCGCCGCTGACAATCGCGATTGTGGACAGCGCGCTACTCCAGCATCGCAGCCAGCGCCGCAGACCAACACTCCGAATGGCCCTCACCAGCCCGCAGCGTGAAGAGCGCCGACAGGCCCTGCTGCTCCGCGAGCTTCATTCCCTCCTCGGGACCGGCGATGAAAAGCGCGGTCGCCCAAGCGTCGGCATCCATGCACTGCTTGGCGAAGACACTGACCGCCGCCAACGCACCGTCCGAGGACAACGCGGTGCGGGGGTCGATCAAATGACGGCGAAACGCATCCCCCGAAGTAGCCACCGAGAGACCACAAAGAGCGGCGACCGTCTCAGGCAGATCGTCCGAAGATCGCGCGAGCGAAACCCACCACGGTTCGCCATCGGGCTTACAACCATGGCCACGGAGTTCACCGCCGATCTCGATGAGGAAATGCTCCACTCCCAGCGTCGAGAGACGCTCCGCGGCGAGATCCACCGCGTAGCCTTTCGCAATCGACGACAAGTCGAGTCGCAAGCCACCCGGCTGAAGGGCACGGCCCTTCAAATCCAGCTTGAGCTTTCGCCACCCGGCTCGCTCGCGAGCTGAGGGAACCTGCTCGGGATGACTCGAACCCGACGGACCGAAACCATGAAGATCGACGATCTCGCCAAGCGTAGGATCTAACAGACCGTCGGACGCCCGGGCAATCTCGACCGCACGCGAAAGAACCAGGAAGAACTCCGGCGACAACTCATGCCATGTGCCCGCTTCCGCGCGGTTGAAACGGCAAAGCTCCGAAGCCTCGTCCCAATGGCTCATCTGGCGGATGACGAGCCCGAAGGAAGAAGTCAACGCGGCCTCCACCCATTCGAGGTTGAGACCGCGCGGAAGTTGCAGGCAGGCACTCCAGTAAGTGCCCATCGTCTTTCCCGCCAGTGTGCACACCGGAAAGCCGCTGCCGGCCCCGCGGAGTGCGTCAGCGGGAAGGTCGCGCGGGATCAGCACCCGTCGCGACGCTTGGGAAGAATCGGTCACTCGGGCAAGACCTCGAAGACGGCCGTATAGACCGAGCGAGCACCGCCATCGCCCACCACGGCGGCATTCAGCCAGAAGCGACCGGCATCCGGCCACGTGACTTCGAACTCACCCTTGTCATTGGTTGTGGCGGTGATTTCGCCAGCCTCGCTGCGATAGCGATCGTCGCCCTTGATCACGCTGACCTTCACGCCTGCCGCGGGCTTGCCATTCAGGTGAAGAACGAAGGTGGCCTTCTCTCCGGCGAAGAGATCATTCGGATGCGTCTGGCCGAAGACGATTTCTAGACCCTTGCCGCTCGGCTTGAGGGCATCGGTGGTCGGCTCGCCGCGGGTGACAAAGGTCTCCACGCGCGAGTAGCTCTCCGTCACCTTGAGCTCCGGCTTGCCATCGAGGGCAGCGGCTTTAAATTCTGCGGCACTGCCGCGGAAGTTCTTGGTTTCCTCGCCTTCCTTCCACGACGCCAGGGTCATCTCGCGCACGGTCGCCACCTTGTAGGTGCCTTCCTTGGTCAGCGCGAGGTCGAAGACCGTGCGGTACTTGCCCTTCGCACCGTTCTGCAGTTCGGCCGGCTGGCCATCGGGACCGATCGCCTTGAAGGCTTCCAGCGGCGGCGCGACGTGATCGGCGAAGAACAGGTTGTTCGACACCGCGGCGTCGAAGGTGACCCACGGCTCTTCGCCGGAAAGAACGGTGGATGACGGCAGGATCCAGAAGCGATGCGCGAGCGCCGGACTGGAGAGCGTTACGAGGGCGGCAAGCGCCAGCAGCGGTTTCATGTTCATGATGGAATGGAATTCAGTTGGAAGCTTTGGTTTCGATCTTGATGGCGACCTTCCCGAGTTCGACCTTGCCGGCACTGGAAGCATCCACCGCCGACTTGCCATCCCACTTGAAGGGCACCCTGACCATCTCGCGCCCGCCAACCTCGCGGGACGCTTCGACGACGAGCGAGTATTCGCCTTCCGCAAGCGGCGGCAGCGTCACGACTTTCTCAGGAATGGAAACGGTGTGCGCACCCACCGGGCGGGTCGGGCTGCTCACACCATCGACTGGCATCTTCAGCGAGCGGCCGCTCTTGCGCCACCACTGGCGGATGTCCTTGAGCCACTTCTCCCCTTCCGCGTTCTTCATCTCGGTGTCGTACCAGACAACGAGGTTGGCGGCGTGGGACTTGTCAGGCTTCTCAATCCAGGCCGCGACGTAAGGTCGGTGATACTCGGCGACTTCGAGCCGCGGGATTTCAATGGTGAGCTGGATCTCGCCGGCACCCGCGGTCGCGAGCCCTGGCGTCAGGAGCAGGAATGCTTTTTTCATGAGGTCAGTGGACGAAGAAAACGATAATGACGACCGGCAACAGGATCCCGGCGATAACGACCGGCCACGTCTTGGGCCGGCGCCTAGCGTGCACCCACAACAGCGCCAGACCAGTAAGGCAGAAGACGACGCAAGCAACCGAGAAGACGTCCAGGAACCACGACCAGGCCGTGCCGGTGTTGCGCCCTTTGTGGAGATCGTTGAGATAGGATATGGCACCGCGCTTGGTGAGTTCGTAGGTCACCTCCCCGCTCTCGCGATCGATGGTCAGCCACGCATCGCCACCCGGGCGCGGCAGGCTAAGGTAAATCTCAAACTCCGACCACTCCGCCGTCTTCCCTTTGACGGTCGTGCGCAGTTCCTTGGCCAGCCATGCCGCGAGTTCGGCGGGCAGCGGCGCCTCGATGTCGGCCTCGCCGTTGGACGCCAGCGATTTTGTTAGATCGGCGGGCAGGGCCAGCTTGCGCTCGGTGACCTGCGGCTTCGCGGGGATGTCCTTGGCGTGATTGAGCGTGATGCCGGTGAAGGCAAACAACAGCATCGCCGCCAGACAAACCGCACTGCTGACCCAGTGCCACAGGTAGAATTGCTTCGTCCAAAATGCCTTCCGCTTCTTCGCCTCGGCTTCAGGCCGGGCAACGGCGGCGGGTTCCTCGGCTGGAGCGGAAACAGGCATCGTAGCGTGGAAAATCGGGACGGGAAGTACGCCCTGGCGCACTTCCCGTCCCTTTGCAGCAACCTATGAAAGGGAAGCGGTTAGAAGTTCAAGGTGGCGCTGACGATTGCCGAGCGCCCTTGGCCCGGGACGAAGTGACCACCACCGACTCGGTCGATGTAATCTTCTTCGAAGAGGTTATCCACGTTGAGCTGGAAGGTGACGTTCTCGTTCATCGCGTAGCTGGCCATCGCGTTCACGACGGTGAAGTCGGGCGCCTCCTGGCGAGTCGCCACGTTGTTGTTGTTGAAGCGGCTGTCCACATACTGGGTGCCAATGCCCACCGAGAAGCCCTTCGGCAGGTCATAGACGGTCCACAGGCTAAAGGAATTCTCCGGCGTGTTACTGATCTCGCTGCCAACCTCCAGGGGAACGCCCGACGCCTTCACCTCGCTGGAAAGGTAGGTGTAGCCGCCCATCACACGCCAGTTCTCGGTGATGCTGCCGGTGAAGCCGAGTTCGAAGCCTTCGACCACCTGCTCGCCAGTCAACGCCACGACTGTTGCATCGGTTGGGTCGGTGGTGCGGGCATTGGTCTTCTCAGTGCGGAAGATGGCACCGGTCAGCAGCAGCTTTTCATCGAAGAACTCCCACTTTGCACCCAGCTCGATGGTCTCGTTCTCTTCCGGATCCACATTGAAGAGGTTGATGCTGTTGTTGGTTGGGATGAGCGGACCGGTTGGATCCGCAGGATTGACCCCATAGGTCGGCGCGGCGATGTAGGTGAGATTCTCCGTCCCGGGGTTGAACGATGTGCCGTAGGCGAGATAGATGCTGCCTTCCTCGCACGGCTTGTAGGTGATGGCACCGCGATAGCTGAACATCGAGTCGTCGCGCTGGAGCGGGGTCGCCACGCCGGTGGTGGTCGCGGTGTCGGCACCACGGCCGTAGTAGTCCACATCGTAGCTATCCCAACGAACCCCGCCGGTGATCTCCCAATGCTCGTTGATCGTGGCGGTGTCGAAGAGATAGAACGCCAGGGTGTCCGAGACGGTATCGGTGATGGCACCGTTGCGGCGGATGATACCGGTGAACGGGACGAGCACCTCACCGGTGATCAGGTCGATCTGCGGCGTCGGAGCTGCAGTCATGCTGCCGGGCACGAAGTTGCCGCGGCCATAAAGGCGGGACGTCTCGCGACCGATCTCCATGCCACCCACCATGTTGTGCTCCACGCTACCGGTGTTGAAGTCGTAGCGGATGTCGGTCTGGCTGAAGAGCGCGTCGTCGATTTGCTCGCGGGACTGGAGCTGCTGGTTGAGCGTGGTGGTGGGGAAGGTACCATTGACGAAGCGCGGCGCGGTATAGATCGAGTCACGATCATTGCGGCCGTAGCGCAGCGTGCTGCGCAGCTTCAGCTTGTCGTTGAAGTCGTGCTCGAAGATACCGGTGATCAGATCGGTCTGAACCTTCTCATAGTCGCGAACCGGATTCCCATACCAGCGCTCGAAATCGACCGGCGGAATTCCCGGCGGAAGGGCTGGATTCACGCTCGTGCGAGGAACCCACGGAATGCCGTAATCCGGCGTGTTTTCCTGATCGAGGTGCATGTAGGACAGCGTGAAACGCGTGTCCGTGCCGAGACCCCACGAGATCGACGGAGCAATGCCCCAGCGCTCGTTCTCCACGCCGTCGCGGCCCGGGATATCTTGGTCGTGGTAGACACCATTGAGGCGGAAGGCACCACAGCCGGCGAATTCCTGGTTCAGGTCGAAGGTGCCGCGCATGTAATTGTCGGTGCCGCCGCTGAGCGTGCCGCCGTAGGAATTATCGAGGTGCGGGGTCTTGGTGACGATGTTGATCGAGCCGCCGGTGGAACCGCGGCCGGTGCTGGCCGACGAGGGGCCCTTGGTCACTTCCACCTGCTCGAAGTTGAACGGGTCGCGGGAATAACCACCGCTGGAGGTGTCGCGCATGCCATCGACGAAGATATCGGAGCGCGCCGCGAAGCCGCGGATCGCAAGGTTATCGCCGGCCGGACCGCCGCCGCCTTCACCGGCCTGCATGCTGATGCCGGGGACATTCCGCAGCACGTCGCGGAGATTGGAGGCAGCCTGCTCCTTCATGACCTCGGCCGGAATGACCGTCACGGTCTGGGCCACGTCGCGAAGCGGTTGGGTCACCTTCGGCGACTGGAGGCGTTCCGGCTTGTAGAGGCTCTTCTCAAGGTCTGCCTGAACGACCATTTCCCCCAGGTTCTCGGTCTTCGGCTCCTCCTTCTTCTCAGCAGTAGTGGCCGGGGTTTGGGCAGCGAGTTGACCAAGGGCAAACAGAGTGCCGGTGAAGACAAATCCCTCCGGAAGACGGGAGGAACGCAGGCTGGTATCGTGGTGGTTCATGCGGAAATCAGTGCGCGCGAGTCAGGATTCAGGGAAGCATCGCGAGAAGCTGTTGCGAATGCGTCTCAATTACTCGAAACTGTCAAAACGAAAAATCCCCTGCCCTCAGAATTGGCAATTTACCGCTAATCGAGGGCGATTGACCGGGAATTCCGGGAAATGACCTTGACCCGATACCCCCGCCCCGGACGAGAGAAGTCCATGATCCTTTGCATCCCCGACGTTCTGAACCCTGCGCAAACCGCCGATTACCGCCGTTTGCTGGAGGAGGCCGATTGGGAAGATGGCAAGGCGACCGCTGGCCATCAGGCCGCGAAAACCAAGGACAACATGCAGATCCCCGCCACCCACCCGGTGGCGCGCGAGGTCGGCGACGCGATCCTGCGAGCCCTTGCGACAAATCCCCTCTTCCAATCGGCGGCGTTGCCGCTGCACTTCCTTCCGCCGATGTTCAACCGCTACTCGGGCGGCCAGACCTTTGGCACCCACGTCGATGGTTCCATCCGCCAGATTCCCGGCATCTCGCAGCGCATCCGCACCGATCTCTCGTGCACGCTGTTTTTTGCCGGCCCGGAGGAATACGATGGCGGCGAACTGATCATCGAGGACACCTACGGCTCCAAGAGCGTGAAGCTGCCCGCCGGCCACATGGTGGTCTATCCATCCACCAGCCTGCACCGCGTGACGCCCGTGACCCGCGGCACCCGGTTGTGCTCGTTCTTCTGGGTGCAGAGCATGATCCGCTCCGATGAGCAGCGCTCCATCCTCTTCGACCTCGACATCGCCATCCAGCGCATCTCTTCCTCCCTCCCCGATCACGAGGCAGCCGGCCAATCGGCCGTCCAACTCACCGGCGTATATCACAACCTGATCCGCCAGTGGGCCGAGATGTGATGGTCAAACTGGGAACGCGGAATTCATTCCGCCCGAATGGTCCCTTCGGCCGACTAAATTCCGTGCCCTCAATAGACCACCGATCGATCGATCGACGACAACGTCGCCCGCCCTGTTAGAGCCATCGCGATCTCCAACTCCGTCCTCAAGATCTTCAGCACATGAGCCACGCCGGTCGCACCAGCCACGGCGAGGCCGTGCAGAACGGGACGGCCGACCATCACCGCGGACGCACCTAGCGCGAGAGCTTTCAGGATGTCGGTCCCGCGTCGGATTCCACTGTCTAACAAAATCGGTAGTTGCCAAGCCACCGCCTCCGCGATCTTCGGAAGCACTTCGATCGCCGCCGGCACCGTATCGAGCGTACGCCCACCGTGATTCGAAACCACGATGCCCGAGAACCCTTCAGCCACGGCGATGCGCGCATCCTCCGGATCAAGCACGCCCTTCAAGATCACCGGCAACGACGTCAGCGACCTCAGCCACGCGAGGTCCTTCCAAGTCGGAGCAGTTTCTAACAACGGCGTGCCGAATACCCCCTCGGCAAGCGGCAATGACTTCATCCCGCGCAAATTCACCGCCTCGATGCCCGGCGGCAATCGAAAGCCGGCGCGCTGCTCGCGATTGCGCAGACCGCTCAGCGGCGCATCTGCCGTCACCACCAGCGCGGCATAGCCGCCGGCTTCGACGCGCTTCACCAGCTCCGCCGTGAACCCGCGGTCGGCCTGCACATAAAGCTGGAACCACGGAGGAACCGTGGCCGCCTTCGAGATGTCTTCGAGCGGGATGCCTGCCGACGTGCTCACGGTGAGACAGGCTTCCATCACCGAGGCCCCGAGCACGGTCGCGCGCTCACCGTCCGGATGAAATAGCCGGTGAAAGGCCGTCGGAGCGATGAAAACCGGGTGAGCATAGCTCCGGCCAAACAGCTCCAGCCGCGTATTCGCACCGGCCAGGTCGCGCAGGATCCGCGGCGACAGTTTCAGCCGCTCGAAGGCCGCGCGATTCTCCCGCAAGGTCAGCTCATCCGCAGCGCCCCCCGAAAGATAAGCCCAGGCGCTTTCCTCCACGCGCTCACGAGCGAGCGCCTCGTAGTCATCGAGTGAGACGACCTCCGGTGGGATCGAGGAAAGCGGCGGGAGCGGCATGGCGGGGCGATCCTAACGACTCACCTTCGCCGTGGCGACTCCGATCCAGCTTCCTGTAGGCGCGGCGGTGAAACCGCGGAAGCCACGGGCAAAGACGGCCTCTCCCGTGTTTCCGCATTCTCACGAATGCGCCTACGCAAAAACTTAAGCACCGCGCATCAGCGAGATCTCCGCGAGACTCACCAAAGTCTTCCACAGCTCCTCACGCGGCATCGTCTTGAGCTGATCGACCGTGATCGCACGATCCAATGTGAAGCGTCCAGAACGGCTCCGGCGCAGGGCACTGAGGTGCGCACCGCAGCCGAGCTTGGCACCGATGTCGTGCGCATACGTCCGCACGTAGAAGCCCTTCGAGCAGTTCACCACGAAATCCACTTCCGGCAGCTCGATACGACGGATCTCGTACTTCGACACGGTCACCGGCCGCGGCGCTCGTTCCACTTCCTGACCCTTGCGGGCCAGCTTGTAGAGCGGCACGCCGTCCTTCTTGATCGCGGAGACCATCGGCGGGATCTGCTCGAAGGCACCGGTGAATTCACCGAAGGCCGCATCGATCTGCTCCGCGCTAAAATTCGCCACTTCCTTTTCCACGAGCACGTCGCCCTGGCGGTCCTGCGTGGAGGTCACCTTGCCGAGCGTGAGGGTTCCCTCATACTCCTTGTCCTCGCTCATCAGGAGGTCCTGGATCTTGGTGGCGCGTTCGATCACCAGCATCAACAGCCCGGTGGCCATCGGATCGAGGGTGCCGCAGTGGCCAATCTTCTTCGTGCCCAGCGAACGGCGGGCAATGGCGACCACGTCATGCGAGGTCATGTCGGGAGCCTTGTCCACCAGCAGCACGCCGCTGGGCACCATCGGGCCGGGATTCGGTCGATTCATATAAAAGTTCAGTCAGTCAGGGCAATGCGCGCTTCACGGCTTCGAGCACGCGTTCTTTCGCCGCGGAAATCGGTCCCGCCATCCGGATGCCGGCAGCCAGCGAGTGGCCGCCACCGCCGAATTCCATGCACACCTGGCAGGCATCCACGCGCGCGTCCTTGGAACGCATCGACACGCGGATCTTGCCGTCCGGCAGTTCTTCGAAGAAGAGCGCCACGATCACGCCGTCGATACCGCGGATGATGTCGATCATCCCCTCGCTGTCCTCGGGCTTCAGGCCGATCCTCTCGCTGGTCTCCATCGTGAGATCCCAGTGAGCCACCCGGCCGTCGCCGGTGAGTTCCAGCGTGTTGAGCAGCGCGCGCATCAGCTCGACGCGGCGATACGGGCTGTGATCGTAGGTGAGCGAGTTGATGCGGCCGACATCGAGCCCGCGGTGGATCAGATCCGCCGCCATCAGGTAGGTCTCCTCGGTCGTCGAGGGATACTGGAAGGAGCCGGTGTCGGTCGAGACCGCCACGTAGATCGCATCACGCGACGCGTCCGGCAGCGGTAGGTTCAGCGCGGTGATCAGCTTGTAAAGGATCTGGCCGGTGGCCGGGCTGCTGGAGTCGATGTGGTTCACATCGCCGTAGGCCGGGTTCGACTTGTGGTGGTCGATGTTGACCCACAGCTTCGCCTTCGACGCGGCATGCAGCGCATTGTCGCCGAGCCGCGGCTTGGTCGCGGTGTCGAGCGCGATGGCGACTTCCACGTCGAGCGGTTCCGCCGGCGGCAGCTCGATCCGCTGCGATTCGGCAAGGAACACGAGGTTGTCGGGGAGCCCATCCTCATTGATCAGGCGGACCTTCTTTCCCGCGGCCTCGAGCGCCAGCCCGAGCGCAAGCTGCGAGCCGATGGCATCGCCATCCGGCCGCACATGGCTGAGGATCACGAATGAGTCGTGCTTCGCGAAAACTTCGCCGATGTCCTGATAGCTCGCGTTCATGGTGTCCCGCGGAAGGGGGCGGGATTCTCCCGATGAGCCCCTCGCACGCAAGGACAAAGGCGACGGGTTACTTGACCGGCGAGAAGTCCACCGGCTTGAGGAAGACCGACTTCACGCCATCGGGCACCGTGAGCGATCCCCCGGCAGCCTCCTCGGAGGCCTTCTTCGCGGCGACCCAGACCGGATCGGCGCGGAAGCTCGTCCACGATTTTTCCGCGGCGGCGGCGTCCTTGTGGGCGAGGAAATAGACCAAGGTGTCGTCCGCGGCGGGCTGGCCGGCGGTGAGCTTGAAGTAGCCGCCGTTGGTCATGCCATGCTTCTTGAACAATTCGAGGGTGTGCTCGCTGAAGCGCTTGTGAAGGTTAGGCAGCTTCCCTGCGGTGGCCGTATAGGTCCGCAGCTCGAACAAGCGGTCCGCCCCGCCCGCGACACTCGTCGGAAAGCCCCGCGAAAAGTCGGTGTTCGTCAGATAGAGTTCGTCGATCTTTCCAACGAGCTTGCCGTTCACCTCGGAGGCGGCGGCGGCTTTCTTCCAATCCTCATCGGCGAGGAAGCCTTTCCAAGACGCATCGCGGGCGGCGCGATCGGGATAGGCCATCAGGTAGATGAGCAGGTTGTCCTTGTTCTCGACCGGCACCCAGTAGCCGACGTTGGTCATCCCGTGCTTCTCGAAGAGCTTGCAGGTATGGTCGCGGAAGCGGGTCAGCAGCGCATCCAGCTTGCCCGGCTCGGCATGATAGGTGCGGAACTCGAAGAGCCGGGCATCGCGGGGCTTTTCTTCAGCCATGGCAAGGGAGGAAACGACGGCAAGGAGACCGAGAACGAGGGACCTGAGCATGAAAAAGGGTTGCCCGCCGTGATCGGCCTGACAACCCCGTCTTCAGTCACCGGCGGTTAGACCGGCAGAAATCGCTCAAGCGGCGATTTCGTAATGCTCCGCGATCTGGCGGAAAATGCGGTCGCGGCGCTCACGGGCCTGATCGACATCGCGGGTTTTGAGAGAGAAGCGGAGGCGCTCGGCGGTCGCGTCCGGTTTGTGAACGGTCAGGTGACACCACCAGACGCCGCGATTGTTCCAAAGGTGATGATTTGGGTTTTCCTGGTTCACTCGCAGGGCGAGCTTGGGCTTCCTTTTCATGCGTTTCGGTGTCTTGGGCTGGGGTTCAAGAAAGGCCACTTCCTTAGCAGAAGCTGCATTTCCCGACACGAATGACGCCGATTCAAGGGGTTTACCTGAGGTAGGCAAGGAGATTTACTAAGGTAACACCTTAGCGCACTTTTTGACAAATCAAGTGACCGAAAAACCTTCGGAAATCCAGTAATTCGGGCTTAGGCCTGAGCCAAAGCGGCTTCAAAATGAGCCAGCAGGACGGCGGTCTCCTCCGCGCCGCAGGAAACCCGGATCAGATGGGCCGGCACGCCGCAGGCCTCTGCCCACTCCAGCTCGGTGTAATGGGCCAGCATCGTATAAGGGCACGCCAAGGTGAAAGGCGTGCCGAAGCTTGGCCCCTTGGAAACTTTCAGGGCGTCGAAAACCTTCGGGGCCTTCTTTGGATTCTTCAGGACGAAGGACAGCAGCGGCCCGTATCCGCCGTGCGGTGCGCGAATCTTGTCGTAATCCTCCCGCGTCGTCAGCGAGGGATGCCACACTTCCGCGACCGCCGGGTGCTTAGCCAGCATCCCGGCAATCGCCAGGCCGTTGGCATTGTGCGCGGCCATGCGGGACGGGAAGCCCTTCAGATTGGAGAGCAGCACCTCGGCGTCGCCGATATAGAGCGGGCTGCTGCGCGCGCTTTCCTCGGCCAGGGCGGCGAGCAAGATGCCCGCGTGATCGGAGTCCGGGCGGATCGCGGCCATCCCGGCCATCACGTCGCCGGTGCCGGACAGCCACTTCGTCAGGCTGGTGGTGACCACGTCGGCATGGCGCAGCGCCGCCACATTCGACGGCCCGACGGAGGAGTCATCAATGATGAAAGGCACACCGCCCTCGGCACAAGCCGCCGCCACCCGCGGCACATCGATGGTGCGAAGCAGCGGATTGCTAGGGCACTCGGTGAAGACGCCGGCAAACTCGCCTTGGCGGATCCGGCGGAGCGCTTCGTCAAAGGATTCGCCGACCGCCTGGTTCAGGAAGACGACGCCGTTTCCGAACTGCTCCTGCACTTTCAGCGCATCGACGTAGGGAAACTCGATCTGGAGGGTCTTCTTGCCCTCCTTGACGCCGGGCAGCGAACGCAGGACGGCGGTAATCGCCGCCATCCCGCTGTTGAAAATGTAGACGTGGTCCGGGGCGACCGCGAGCAGCTTGCCCAGCCGGCGCTGGAGCAGATGGGCCTTGTCCCCTTGGCGGACCTTGCCTTCCAGGAAATCCTCCGCTTGGCGGCTGCTGACCAGCTCGCCGGTGAAGCGCTGGTAATCGACCGCCGCTTGCCGCGCCTTTGCGGGAACCGCCAGCACGTGCATCCCGTGGAAGCTTTCCGAGCGGACCGCCATTTCGGTGCGGCGCTCGATCCACCGTTGGGCCCGCTGGGCAGCGACCTTGTTGGGGAATACGAACGCCTCCTCGCCTTCCTCGGCGATTTCCTCCGCCGCCATCGCGGCAAGTCGCTTCACCAGGGGGTGCCGGAAAAAGCGCGGATAGCCCATGCGCATCCGGCGGACCACCTTGTCCCGGCCCTCCTCGTAGCCGATCACGGATTTCCATGTCGGCAGGCATACGGACACGGCATGGGGTGAATCCGGGAGAGGCATTCCCAGATCCACTTCCTGCCAGGCAGGCTGAGCCGACAAATCACGCATGCGCGCCCCCTGCTTGCCGGGAGGTGGGGCGGTTGGGCAAGCCGGATTCCCGGAATTCTAGCCATGCCCCGGACAATCTTAAAATTTCGCGCTACCCGTCGCGACCATTCGGGGTTACCGGGAGGCATGAGAAAAGGCGGGCAATCGGCGATTTTGGCCGCGGTGATCGTGGTCGGGGGGGCTGCCGGCTGGTGGTTCACCCGATCCGCCATCCCTGAGGAGGCCCCCAATCAGGTGGTGGCAGCCAAGGCCCCGAAGCCGAAACTTTACGACCCGCCCCCGAAGGAGGCTAAAACCGCCAAGCGCTCCGAGGGCTGGCAGCGCGACCAGGACGCCGCCCAGGCCGGGGCATTGCAAAATCAGCGGTCGCTGGTCTTTTCCAGCCGTGAGGCCATGGCGCGGTTCCTCGCCGCGGCCCAAGGCAAGGGCATCGCGATTCTCGGCTCGATCGACAAATTGAACGCCCTCCACGTCGGCTTCCTTTCCTTGGCCGACCTGACGGCATTGCTCGATGGCAGCGAGGAGTCCGGCTACATCTTCCCCGTCACCCTGCCGACCCCGAAGACGGAAGGAGTGCAGGAAGGAGCCCTCGGCTTCGGCAACCAGTTGCTCGCGTGGCTGGGCATCAATGGCGACAATTCCGCCTATGGCACCGGGGTCAAGGTCGGCATCCTCGACACCGGGTCCACCTTGGCGGGCGCGAAGAACTTTTTCCTCGTCGAGCCCCCCGCCGACGCCTCCGCGTGGAACGGCCACGGCACGGCGGTGGCGGATTTGATCCGGCAGATCGCCCCCTCCTCGGAGTTGCTCTCGTGGCGGGTGGCCAATGACGACGGCACCTCCAACAGCTTCCTGCTCGCCCAGGGCATCCTCGCCGCGGTCGACTCCGGGGTGCACATCATCAACATTTCGATGGGTTCCTACGGCAACTCCGCCCTGCTCCGCCAAGCCGTAGAACTCGCCCAGAAAGAGGGCGTGATGATCTACGCGTCCGCTGGAAACGAAGGCTACGACCAGGTCGCCTACCCTGCCGCCTACCCGGGCGTGGTGGGAGTCGGCGCCGTCGATGCCGCCGGCAATCACCTGAATTTCTCTAACACCGGCACCCTCGCCATGAGTGCGCCAGGCCTGGACCTCGTGACCGCGTGGACCGGCGGTCAAAGCATCTACTTCACCGGCACCTCGGCGAGCGCCCCGGTCGGCGTCGGCGTGCTGGCGGCCACCATGTCCTCCGGCGGCACCCGCATCACGGCCTCGAAGGCCTACAGCATGGTCACCGACAACCTCAACGAATCCGGAGCCCCCGGCGATGACGACTACTACGGAGCCGGCACCGTCGACCTCGGCCGGGTTTTCCGCTCCGGCGAAGGCGGCATCACCGACGCAGCGATCGCTTCGAACTACATCAGCATCGGCGCGAACGGCCAGCCAGTGTTGCAAGTGGTGGTGGAGAACCGCGGCACCGCCACCTTGATCAATGCCCCCGTCCAAGTGACAGTGAACGGTTCCACCACGACCTACAACATCACCACCCTCCCGGCCGGCAAAATTGCGAGCTTCACCCTGCCGCTGAGCATCGCGAATGGCGGCGCGACGATTGTTTCGGGCGTTTCGAGTAGCACCAGCGACCTGAAACCCTCTAACAACAAGCGGTCCGATGTTTACGTTCCGCCGACGACGAATTGAGGTCGCCCTCCTCGCCCTGATTGCTTGCTGCCGTTGCCATGCAGCGGAAATGCGGGAAGCCCCCAAGGCGGACGCCGCCCCGGTCAACCAGCTCTCGATCTCCGGCAATGCCTGCGGACCGTCCGCGCTGCTGTCATCCTTCCGCTGCGGAAATGACGCTTGGCAGCGCGCCGCTTCCTCGCTGCCGGGCACCACGGACCGCGAGCAGCTCGGCCAATGGATTCGGCGCCACGGTCTGCTGCCGTCGGAGACCTTGAGAGGCCGCAAGCGCTGGACCAGCGCCGGCATCAATGTCGAGGACCTCGTTGCCGCGACCAATGAGATGACCAAGCCGCTCTACCTGCCGGCGGTTTCCCAAGACGACCTTTTCCTGCGCCGGGGCGAAAAGCGGGAAGCCCTGCTCCGCCGCACTCACCAACGCCTTGAGGAATCCCTGTCGAAAGGCATCCCCCCCCTCCTCAGCCTGCGCCGCTTCGTGCTGCGCGATGGTAAGTGGATCGCGCTACAGGGCCACTTCGTCACCGTCACCGCCGTCACCCGGAAATTGGGTCGCGGGGAAAGTAGCTTCAGCTTCGTCTATCTGGACCCGTGGGGTGGCAAGCGCGGCCAAGGCACACTCCGGGTTCCGACGACCTCGCTGGTGGCATCGCCGGGCCTCACATCCCCCTGCCTCGAGGCCATCGTGCCCGCCGCCAACATTGGGAAAAAGGAAGTTCGGCGCGCGGAAACCACCGCCGTCGTCCCGGCTGCGGTGGTTGGCCGCTGGTAGGTAGTTTACAAGGAAACCTGTTCCTTACGTGGCGGACTTGAACTTTTTTGTCATGGTTGTCGTCTCCCACGACATTTTGGCTTGTGCGGAAACCCAAGTTCCCGCTCCCCCATTGGGGTAGGTTTCAGGTTTTGTATTTACAAATCCCGAGCCAAGCGTAATTCTTTTCCTACAAACGTCATGAAACCCACTTCTTTTGACGGAAAAAAGCATTTCCGTGCTCGTCGCTATTTAGGGCGCCGTTTCCAGCAGCCTCGAGGCTTCGCTTTGGTGATCTCGCTGTCGCTGATGGTGCTGCTTACGGTCTTGGCCGTGGGGCTCCTTTCGCTGTCCACGATTTCGCTGCGCGCCTCGGCTCACTCGGACGCCATGTGGGCTGCCAAAGGCAATGCACGGCTCGCGCTGATGCTGGCGATCGGCCAATTGCAGAAGACCGCCGGCCCCGATCAACGGATCTCCGCACCGGCGAATCTGGTCAATACGAGCCATCCCCAAGGAGTCGCCGGCGTTTGGAAATCCTGGCGTCCGCCGACCGACGGCACAGCCGACTATGAGGCGGAGAAGACGAACCGCTTCGCCGGCTACGTGATGTCGGCCCCTACTTTTCCAGCGACTGTCGATCCAGCCACGATGCCCGGCACCGGCTCGCCCTCGGAACTCCTGGTTGGCGAAGGCAGCCTTGGAATGAACTCCACGGATCGCCAGGTGCGGGCTCCGATTGTCAGCGTTGGCAAAAAAGGCACCCCCGACTCCGGCTCGGTGGCCTGGGTCGCGCTCGATGAGGGCGTCAAAGGCCGCATCGACCTGCTTCCCGACAAGGACACTTCCACCAACACCCTCGGCAAGAACATCACCCGCCTCGGCTCCTCGCCACGCAACAAGGCCGGCAAGTTCGCCGGCTTGGAAACCTTGGCCGCCGACGACAAGATGCTCACCGAGACCCTGCCGAAGCTGGTCAGCACGGATGAAGTGAACCTGATGTCGGCCGACAAGACGACTTTCGGCAAATACTTCCACGATTTTAGCGTCACCTCGAATTCGGTGCAGGCCGACGTCGCGAACGGCGGCTTGAAGACGGACCTGAGCGTACTTTTCGACAGCCCCACCCTGCCGACCGAGTTCGCCAGCCGCCGACTCTACTCGGGCACCACCAGCGCCTTCGGTGGTTCGACCTCCGATCCGCTGTGGGGCATCTACCACCACCACTACCGGCTCTATCAGCGGACCGCCGCCAATGACAACCCGAAGGATGGCCTGAAGAACTACGTCGGCAGCCGCTATCGCCTGAACACGATCTCCGACCGCACCCTCCGCGACAATCGCTACGAGCCGAACATGGCCACGCTGACCGAGTCGATCATCATGCCCACCATCGCCAAGGTGGACATCGTCTTCAGCTTGGTCGTCCGTGACGTTCACGGCGGTCGCGCCGAAGGCCTCCGGGCTGCGGGCTACCCCCAGATGCTGCACATGATGTATCTGCCGGTCATCACGCTGCACAATCCCTACAATGTTCCGCTTCGCTTCACCCAGCTCGAGGTCGAGTTTGAAGACCTTCCGATGGGCTTCCAGTTCTTCGTGAACGGCCAACCGGCCACCGGCGGTCCTCAGGCATTCAACCAGCTCTATGTCAACAAGGAGAACGGCCAGACCAAGAAGATTTTCAAGCTGGTGCTCACCGGCGACCTGAACGCCAACCGCGAGGTCGTGATGGGAGCCGGCGAAACCCGGATCTTCGGCAAGCCATTCCCGCCGACCTGGACTTGGAACAACGAGTCCGCCGGAACCGGAGCGGACGGCACCATGATGTTCGACTGGCGGAACGACAAGACAGCCCAAGGCAACCGCATCATGCCCGGCATGATCACCGGACCGAATGATGGCATCGGCTACGATCTCGACTGGCTGGCAGCGACCAACCGCCAGCCGTGGCTCACGTCCCGCACCAGTGAAGGCATCATCCCCGTCAAACCGACCGAAAGCGTCAGCGTGCAGTACGGACCGAAGAGCCAGGCCAGCACGCCTAACAACAAGTTTGCGGTGACCCTACGGCTGACTCCTGGGAACTCGACCAACAACTACTCCACCACGCAGGTCTTCTTCAAGGACGAGGCTCGCCTCAAGGCAATCCTCGAAGAAGGGACTTCACCTCGATTCCAAGATCGCCGGCAGTTCCCGGAGACCTTCCCCAAGCCGGGGGTCGAAGGCAACCGCACGGCGCAATCCCTCTACGAATCCAACGGCCAGACGATCAGCCGCTACGTGAATGCCAAGCCGTTCGCGATCTTCAGCCTGAGCGGAAAGACCACCAAGGATTCTTTTACCCGTTCGCGACCGGTTGCCGACACCGGGATCACCTTCCAGATGGCGACCTGCGATTTCACCACCGCAGCCAGCCAAGGTTCCAGCCCGCTGGAGTTCGTGCTGACCCCCGTGCGCAACGGCAGCGGCGGCATTGAGTCGGAAGGCTTGAAGGGCTATTTCTTTGGCGGCCACGGTGCCAACCGCGGCTCGACCAGTGCTACCTTCTACGAGATCCCCCAGGCCCCGCTGCAGTCGATCGCGCAAATGCGCCATGCGAATGCCGCCAGCCTCGGCAGCGCGCCCTACTTCACCTACTCCGTCGGCGAATCCCGCGCCCACCCGGCGATTCCGGTCAACGCGGTGAAATTCCAGCCGGATACCAGCCGCGTGATGCTCGACCACTCTTGGCTGGCCAATGATGCCCTGTGGGACCGCTACTGGTTCTCCACCCTCGCCTCGCTTCAAGGCACCGGCTACACCGGCAGCGATGCGATCGCCCAGACCGCGCTGGCGAGCGAGTTCTTCGGTGGCACCCGCAACCTGCCGAACCCGCGCAATCAACCCTATCTCACGGCCGGCAACACCGCCGAGAGCGCGGCGTCGTCGATCCTCGTCCCCGAGCAAAAGGGTACCAGGACCGGTGCCTACGTTATGACCAAGGGTGGCTTCAACGTGAACAGCGTTTCCAAGTCGGCTTGGATCTCGGTGCTGAGCGCCCTTTCCAATTCCTCGATCCCGATCGCCGCGGGCTCGCTGGAAGCGACCGGTGACGATGTCCCCATGCTGCGCATGCGGCGGCCCGTCGGTGGCCTTAAGGAAGGCCGCGAACTCAAGAACCAGCTCTGGAACAGCTATCGCAAGCTCACGCCCGGCGAGATCGACCTGCTCGCCGAGCAGATCGTGGTGGAGGTGCGCGAGCGCGGTCCCTTCCTCTCGATGTCCGACTTCGTCAACCGTCGCTTGGACAGCGGTGAACTCGCCCAGAAGGGTGCGCTCCAGGCGGCGATCGACCGCTGCCAGTTCAACGAGATCATGGAAGCCAATGCGACCACCATCACCACCGCTGACGTGGCCTCCTTCGGCTGGAAGAACCCCGCCGCCGTGAATGGCACCAACACCGGTGCCGGAGCTCCGGGCGAAATCTCCCAGGGCGACGTGCTGTCCGCCATCGGTTCCTTCGCCACCGTGCGCTCGGATACGTTCAAGATCCGCGCCTTTGGCGATGCCCGCGACAAGGAAGACAAGGTCCTAGCCCGTGCCTGGTGCGAGGCCACCGTGCAGCGCTTCCCGGAATATGTGGACGGCACCGACAAACCGGAAGTGGCCGCCACCACCGAGGCGAACAAGACCTTCGGCCGGCGCTTTTCCGTGGTTGCATTCCGCTGGCTTCACCCGGATGAAGTGTGAAGCGCGATGTGGAATCGCCAAACTGCCATGACGATGCGTCTTCTTCCGCTTTTCGCCCTCGCCCTGTCCGCCGCTTCCGCCTTTGGCCAGGGTCGCAAGGTCGCCTTCCGCACCTTGTGCCTTGATCACGTCAAGGACCTGACCGAGCTCAGCTTGCCCGCCGCCAAGGCCGGCGAGGGTGCAGTCACAGTGCCGCTCTTCACCGCTTCCACTTCGGAAGTCATCGAATCGACCTTCCCCTCCGGGGAGGCCGTGCTCTACGTCAAGGGTGCCGGTGGTGCCACCGACAAGCCGGTGATCGCCGCCAGGGCCCCGCTCGCCAAGGGGGACCGCCAGCTCTTCGTCCTGATGCCCGGCCCTGGAGGCGAGGGCAAGCCAGCCTATGTGATGCGGGCGTATGACGACGACCTGAACTCCTTCAAGCTCGGTGCCGTCCGCGCCATCAACCTGGCGCCCGTTCCCGTGCGCTTCGTGGTCTCCGGTGCCACCACGCCACAGATCCCGGCCGACAAGCATGCGATCTTCCCGCAATCCACCAAGGTCGACGAATACAACATGTATCCGGTGGCCGTGGAGTTCCTCAGCGGCAATGGCGACTGGGTGAAAGGCTACTCGGCGAGCTGGAAGGCGAGCGACCAGCGCCGCGAAATCGTGGTCACGCTCGTCGATGGCAAGTTCAAGCAGCCGGTGGTGAAGATCTTCAGCGACATCCCGCCATGGCTCCAGCAGCCGGCGGCCGCCACGCCTTGATTAAGGGCGAATCGAGCCTTTCGGCCACCAGCAGGCGCGCCACATGGCGCGCCTGACTTCTTTCCGGGTGACCTTCACCTTCGCCTCCGCGGCAGGATCAGCCCGGAGCAGCGCCACGGTGTCCTCGCCGATCAGGGCGGGCAGCACGGATGCGGCACGCAGGCGCCACTGGTTCAGCCGTGAGGAATAACGGCGACCCGATTCAAGCCACACCGCCGCGTGATCCAGCCACTCCTTTCGCAAGGACGCCATCTGCTCGCGGTCATGGGGATTCGCCACGGGCAAGTAGCAGCGCCCTTGGGACAGGTCGGCCGGCAGATCGCGGAGAATGTTCACGAGCTGCAGCCCCATCCCGTAGCGCACGCCCAGATCGCGGAGATCGTCGGGGTTCGAATCGGAGAACCGGTTGCCCATCGTAAGCAAGCCGATGCGCGTCCAGAAGGCTCCCACGCAACCGGCGACCCGATAGCAGTAATCCTCCAGCTCCTCCTCGCTCTTCAGCGCCACCGGACGCGCGCGGCTGGCCTCTTCAAATCGCACTAGATCAAGCCGCTGGCCGCTGATGATGGTCGCCAGCACTTCCCGCACGGCATCGGCTTGGAGTCCGTCGAGTTCCGCAAGCCCAGCGAAACACTCATCGAGCCGCTCCAATAGCACGCGCTCCCCCATATCGGTCTGCTTCTCGGCAAACGCCCGCAACTTGCGCGACCGCCACTCAGAACCCTTGCCCTGCAACTCAGCCGCGAACCCATCGAGCAACTCCAGCCGGTCATCCACCGGGACCTCCGCGGTGTCCGCCAGCGTGTCGCTGGCGCGGGCCAGCAGGTAGCCGGTCGCGGTAGCCGGGCGCATCGGCTGGGGAAGCAGCCGCAAGCTCAGGTAGAAGGACCGCGAAACATTTCGCAAAACGTGACGGTCAAGTTGCACCGGCCTCAGAGAGCCCCGATCGACGCGCTCCATCAAGTCCCAAAATCGGCGGAACCGTGCGTAAATCCCGATCCATGAGGACTATCCTGACGCACCTCATCGCACCCAGGCAGTGAGAGACGCGGGCTGCGGCAGCCCGGGCTCACAGCTCCTTAAGCCGCTGCTGGCACCACGTCAGGCCTTCGTAGTACTCCTCGTTGTGCGGGCGCTCGCGATTGAGCTGGGTCCACACCGCCACCGCTTCGCCAAAGGCCGCTTGGGCGAGTTCCGGCTTGTCGGCCAGTTGCGCGGCATGTCCCAAATCGCCCAGCATGTAGCCCAGCGAACGCCGGACCGACTCGGCGCGCAACAAGGCGTTGTCCTCGCTGGTCAGCAGCTTGCGCAACATCTCCGCGGCACGGCTCTCAAGCTCGATCTCGCGGGCGCGGTCGCCGTCGGCACCGCCCATCCGGCCCTTTTGCCACAGCAGCAGCGCGAGCCGGTACTTCGCCACCGGGTCGGCGGATTCGCCGACCGCGATTTGCTCGACCAGGAGAATCGCCTCTTCCACCCGCTTCTTCGCCTCCGCGGTTTCGCCACGGTCACGCAAGATCCCTGCCATCAAGCCGTGCTGCCCGGCCAACATCGACCGGACCTCGGCCTGATCCGGCTGCTGGCCCATCAATTCTTCTAACAGCTTCACCGCCGCCTTGGACATCGAAGTCGCCGAACCGACATCGCCGGAGAGGATCGCCGCCTCCGCCATGCCGCCATAGCAGCCGGCAAGCTCCAGCCGCATCTCCAGATTGCCGGGCTCCTTCTTAAGCAAATCTAACAGCTCCTCCGAAGCCTGGGCGCGCACCTCGCGCGCGCTGCCCATTTCGCCGATGCCATCGAGGATGGTGGCGGAGTCGAGGAAACAGCGGGCCAGTTCCGAGCGCAGCACGGTGGCATCCGGCCGCTGCTCCGAAAGCCGTGACAAGGTCTGGGTGGCACGATGAAGCTGGTCCAGCGCGGCATTGTCCTTCCCCGCCGCGGCGAGCAGCTTCGACTCATGGAAATCCAGCACCGCGAGCAGTTGCTGCACGCGATCCGCATCGGCCGCCGCTTGCGGCACCGCTTCGAGCGACTTGCGCGCCGACGCGAAGGCCGCCTCCGCGCCGTCGTCATTGCGATCCTGCAGGAGCAATGCCAGTAGCAGCCGGTCGGTCGCCAGCCGCAGGTCGAGATCGGGGCCGGCCGGCAAATCATCGGCCGCCGCCATCGCCTCCTCCAGACGCTGCGCCGCTACCTTCGGATCGCCGCGGGCGAGCGACACTTCGGCCAGTTGCAGTCGCGCCCGCGCCCGCTCTTCCTTCAGGGCCTCGACCTCCGCGGTCCGCGTAATGAAATCCAGGAAATAGTACTCCAGCCGTTTCAGCCGCTGCTCGCGCCCATCCAGCGGCGGCAACTTGCGGTGCCCCTTCTCCATGGCCCACGCGAAGAGATGGTCACCGGTCGCCCGCGATGCCTCGAGGCGCGCGAGCCAAAGATCCTTTTCGTACTGGAGCACCTTGCGCTCGCGATCGAGCACGATATCCGCCTCCGCTTTCCCGCTCTCCGCCACCTTTCGCTCTGCCTCAAGCCGGGCGACATCGTTGCGACGGCCCTGCTCCTCCGATTCCAGCTCCTTGGTCTTGACGTTCCAGAGCATGGAAAACACCAGCGCCGCCCCCGCCATCACGCCGCTGGCCACATTCGCCCGCCACGCGCTGCGACGCGCCCGGCGCTGCTGGTCCAGCAATGACTCCCGCATCTGCTCCTCACCCGCCGCCCGCTCCGCTTGCTCGAATCCGCGCAATAGCTCGCCCGCATTCGCAGGGCGCACGGCGGGGTCGAGCGAGAGGCACCGGTCGAGCTGATCGCGATAGGCAGACTCCAGGGAATTTGCCGGCGCATCCGGCCAAGAGACGCCCGGCCGTCCCTCGATCATCCGGGCGATGCTTTTCAGGTTCGCCGCGATCCCCTCGCGCCGCGTCATCCCGGGCTCGGGAGCCACTTCGTCAAAGGTCTCGGTGCAGCGCGGGAACGCCCCGGTGACCATCCGGTAGGCCAGCACGCCGAAGGCAAAGACATCCCACCGGTAGCCCTTTTCCCGCAGGTAGCCACCGGCATCGCGGAGCTGCTCGGGCGGCTGGTAGAGGATCGCATCCGTATAATCGAGCGCCTGGACCCCGGGCATGTTGCCGAGCGTCCAATCGGTCAGCGCGACCTTGCCGTCATCGTCAAAAAATACATTCCCCGGCTTCAGGTTGCCGTGCGCCACCTGGCGGTCGTGCAACGCTGCCAATGCCCGGAGGATCTCCAGCACCACCGGCCACGACTCTTCGCCGGGAAAACGGGCCAAGCGGTGCTGCAACGAACGCGGCACCCACGTCCCCTCCACCTCGTCGGCGAGGAATGGCGTGACCCGCAGGATCTGCTTGCCGCGATAGTCCTCCCTCAGTTCCTCCAGCACCCCGGCTGGCCAGCCGGCCGCCTCCAACCGCTGCGCCGCTTCTTCCAGCAGCACGGGATTGACCGAGGCCGGATTGAAGAGCTTCACCGCTACTTCCCGGCCGCTCTCATCACGCGCTCGATACACCCGGCCGCAGGCCCCGGCTCCCACCGGGCCCACAACCTGCAATCGATTCACATCGGGGGGCTGCACGGGCACATCATGCAAGACGTCGGCGAATTCGCCAATCCCTCAATTCGTCGTCAGTTGGTCCATCAAATCACGGTCGACCGATAGCCGTCAGCGAATCGCCGGCGAAAAAAGGGCAACCCAAAAAAGGACTACCACGATCAGGATCAGGGCGATCCAAATCCAACGCGGGGCCCGGTAGCGAAGATGAGGTGTCCGGGCGATAATCTCCGCGTAGGCCGGCGACAGCACCGTGCGGCCCTTGGCGCAGAAAAGCAGATAAAGGACGGAGCCTCCAATCACCGTGCCAACCGGAATATTGAACAAACTGAACCCCGCCACCAGCGCCGCCGGAATCTTTGCCCGTGGCCGAAGCTTACGAAGCCCGCGACCGGAAATGAACTGCGCGATCCCAATCGCAATCAGGGTGCCCATGAACGTCCCATCCCAGTTGCCGAACCCACTCTCCGATCGGGTCCTGACGCCTCCATAAATTGCGACCAGTGCCACCACCGAAAGGGCCACGAGTATCGCGCTGAGGAGATAAAAAAATCCGACCGCCTTGAGCCAAGCCTCGTGCTTGAGGTGCTGGCTCCGGATCGCCTCCGCCCCGGACAAAGGCGCGGCCGGAGCCACCACCTCTTGGACTGCCGGAGGTTGATAGGGATTATCAGTCACGGATTTGCACCTTTCCCACCACCGCTGGAGATGCCAAGTCGCATCTCCGACGCTTGTTAGAGGGAGCGGGCAGGATCACGGCGTGACCAGTTCCGGCTCGGGGCGCTTCTTCGGTGCCGGCTCCTTGCCCTTCTGCGTGCCAAGCCAGGCGACCAGATCGCGAAGCTCGGCAGGACTCAGCAGCAGACCCATCGGCGGCATGGCGGAGACCGGCGGGGTCATGCTTTCGATATCGCCGCGGCGGACCCGCAGGACCTTGCCGTTGCTATCGACATCGACGTGGTCTTTCCCATCCGCCAGCAGGATGCCGGCGACGGACTTGCCGCCCTTGAGGGTGACGCTGGAAATACCGAAGCCGGTGGCAACCTTGGCCCCGGGGTTGACAAGCGACTCGAGCAGGAACTTGGCGTCGCCACGCTTGCCAACGGCCTCAAGGTTCGGGCCGGCATCGCCACCGCCGTGACCGCCGCCGGCGGCGTGACAGCGCATGCACTGACCGGCAGGCTGCGACTCGAAGAGCTGCTCGCCCTTCTTGGGATCGCCACCTTGCAAGGAGCCGAGATACGGGACGAGCGGGTCGGTAGACGAGGCGATGGAAGCCTTGTAGCCATCCAATGCGGTTTTCACCGCCGGCTCGGTGCGCTTCGCGGCGGCATCCAGCAACTCAAGCGCGGAGGGCGAAGCACCGGCCTTGGCCTTGAGCTGATCCAAGGCCGCAGTGAAGAGCGACTCGACGCCCGGAGCCGTGAGCGCCGCGGCAACTTTCCACGCTTCCTGCTGGCGATGAGCGTTGGCATGGGTGGTCGCCGCCTTGAGCGACTCCAAGGCAGCCGCCGGTTGGGAAGCGGCGAGCCGCTTGATGGCCCCGATGGCGAGGTCGTCGTTCTGGCCCTTGGCGAGTTCGCCGAGGAGCTGGTCAAAGCCCGCCGGCTTACGGGTCGCGTAGAGTTCCAGCGCTTCGGAGCGGGCATTTCCAGGCAAGCGCTGGTTCATGACGAGAGCCTTGAGCGTGGCGTCATCGACCGAGGAAAGATCGAGCTTGTACTTCGTGACGAGCGCCAGCGCGGGCTCAGCGAGCTTGCCCTGAAGCTTGAGCAGTTTGCTGAGGTCCGGGGTGAGAACGTTGCTGACCATCGCCGGATCACGCTCCGAGAGCGGAGCCACGCGACCGAGCGATTGATCGACCATATGCGGCTTGCTCCACAGCCCGGTGAGGCGCAGCGCTTCGGCACGGGCAGCTTCGGGAGCCTTGTCGTTCAGGACCACGGCGATCACGCGGCGAAGGTTCTTCTCATCACCCAGCCGCAGGGCGCTGTGCAGCACCCGGCGCCAGTCCATCGTGGTGAGCCAGGCGGGCGGCGCGTCGAGCAAATCGGCAACTGCTGGACGGGCCGGCTCGATGCCGACATCGTGAATCGCCTGAAGCGCCTCACGGGCGACCTTCGCATCGCCATCGCGCAGGAACGCAACGACCGCGGGGTCCTTCAAGCGGCGCAGTGCGATCACCGCGGCGATCCGCACGCGAGGCGACTCATGCTGGTTGAGCGCGGTAAGCTGGTTCGGTTTGCAAAGCTTCGAGAGAGCGAAGGCACCCGCATGGCGCAGCGCCGGGTCGTCCGATTGGCCGAGCATTTCCCACACCTGCGAAAGCGTGCCGGTCTGACCCAAGCGGCCGGCCGCGATGGTGGCAAAGGCACGGACACGCGGCGACTCATCGGCGATCAGCGCGAGCAGCGGCAGGCCCGCGCCATTGAGGCCGGACTCGCCGATCGCCTTGATGGCCTGCGCGCGGACTTCCGCGTCCTTGTCGGTAAGCAGCGGGACAAGCTCCGCCCGGGCCTTGTCACGCGCCGCCTTGTCGGGAAGTTTTCCGAAGCCATCCCCTGCGCCGGCGGGAAGCGGCACCGATCCACGACGGGCCACGATGCCAAGGCCCCACACGCCGTGCAGACGGGTGAGGCGATCCTTGCCCTCCTTCGCGGCTTTCGCGAGCACGTCGAAGCCACCGTCCTTGCGGGTGAGCTCGATCTGTGCGCGCAGGCGAACGCGCATGTCGGGATGGGAAAGCAGCTTTTCCAGAGCGGGGACCGGGCGCTTGGCGAAGCCTGCCTCGATCAGCTCGGCCGTATGCTCGGCTTCGTCGGCGCGGAAGACATTGTCCGCCGCAATCGAGTAAACGCGGCCGGCTTCATGCGATGCCCAGCCGGTGATGAAGTCGGTCACGACGAGCTTGCCGTCCCACGAGTATTCGACGTCGGTCACAGCCGCACCCCAGTTCATCTGGCGGGAGTCCGCGAGCTTCATGCCACCACCGGACGGCTCCACCTTGAAGGACCAGATGCCGGAATTCGCAGCGCCACCGCGGTAGTCGCAGATCAGGAAGCGACCCGCTTCCCCTTCCATGAAGCCGGTGCCCGGATGGTAGGTCAGGCCGGAGGGGCCGGACGTGAGATTCGCCACCGGCGGCAGGATGTAGGCCGGCTGCTTGTCATTCTGCGGAGCCCACATGTTCTCCTCCATCCAGCGGTTCGGCGGACGCTCCTCCATGCCGATCTGGCGGTGGAAGCTATGCAGCGCCTGGTGCTCCATGGTCCAACCGGAGTCCGCGCCATCGATCACGTAAACCACGCGCGCCTGGTCGCCTTGATCGGAGTTGTTATCCACCGAGATGGCGTTGCCCAGCTCGTCGAAAGCGATCTCCTTCGGGTTGCGCAGACCGGTGTGGATGACTTCGAAATTCGAGCCATCGGGATCGAAGCGGAACACGCAGCCCTGGTCGGGATATTCGTAGTGCGTCCCCTCCTTCGTGGTCAGGTTCATGCCGCGGTCACCGAGCGTGCCGTAGATCCGGCCATCGGGTCCGAGTGCGAAGCCATTCAGGTCGTGACCGGAAAACGACACGCGCACACCGAAGCCTTCGAACAGCTTCTGGCGCTCGTCCGGCTTGTCGATCTTGCCATTGCCGTCCTTGTCACGCAGCGCCCAGATGTTCGGGATGCACGCGACGTAGATGGTGCCGTCGTAGGCGAAAACGCCGGCCGCGGGACCATCTAACAAATCATTGAAGCCATCCGCGAAAATCTCGCCGGTGGCGGACTTGCCATCCGCGCCGGGCTTGGAAAGCACGCGCACGCGGTCAGCCTTTTCGGTCAGGAACTTGATCGAGGACTTCTCTTCCTTGTCCTTCCACTTTTCGTGGAGCTTGCGCCGGTCCTCGGTCGTGCGCGCGGAAATGTCGTCGAGATACCAGTAGAGGTGATCGCGGTTGTCCGGCACGCCGTGGCGGAAACGGGTGGTCTCGGTCACGTAGATCTCGCCCTTTTCACCGAGCGCCAAGGCGGTCGGCGAGGTCACGCCGCCGTTCTTGTAGTCCGCGACGATCGCCACCTTCGTCCCCGCCGGCACTGTCAGGCCGGCAATGGCATCGCTCCCGACCAGCCCGGCGGCGTGGGCCTTGCCGTTCTTGGTCGTCGGCGGAAACTTGTAGTTCGCGTAATCCGTCATCACGAACTGGTCGGCCGCGATGATGCCCCACTGGCCACCTTCTTCATCCAGCAGGCGAATCCGTGCGTTCTTGCCCTTGAACTCGGTCACGTTCCAGACCTCGGTCCGGCACTGCACGGTATTCTGGCCGGTCGCCTCGCGCACCACCTTGCCATCCACCAGCAACTGCACCGCGGTCTTGCCGGGATGCTTGCCGCCGGCGATGAGGAAGCAGATGTAGTTCTCGGAAATCTTGATGTCAGGCGAGGTCAGCGAGCCTTTCGCCCCGTCGCCGCCATTTGCCGAGCAGGCCAGCGAGTCCTGGGAATAGCCGGTCAGCTCCGCGGTGAGGCCGTCCATCTTCCCCGGGACCGGTGCCAAGCCGAAGGCTGTGCCCTCGACCTTCCAATCGCCGTAGCCGTCGCCCTCGAAGGCTTGGAGCACTTTGGTGGCTCCCAGCGTGGAACCGGTGGCAAACAGCAGGCTGGAGGCCCAGAGGAAGCGCGCTTTCATCGCCGGGGACGCTAGCGACGGGCGACGGATTGGCAATGGCTCAGAAGGGTGAAGGAAAGGTCGAGGTCCCATGTCCCGCGGGGGACGATGGCGGGAGAGCGCATCTTTCAGGAATGCCACACCAGAAAGCTGGACCGCGGACCTCGCGCCCCACCCCGCGCCGGTTGACCCGAGCCGATCGCGGATCCCGTCAGTCAGCGCAAAAAGCCGCCTCCCATCGCGTTTGCGATGACTTGAACTCCCATTTCCGGACAAATTGTGAACAACTTGAGAAGACGGCCGGTTTCCCCCTCAGGCAAAAAGCAATCCCCAAGCCAACTTCCTACCCGGTTGTCCTCCGCTGAAAAATGCCGATCCGTGACGAAAGTGGGTGTTGCGGACGGCTTGTTCACCGCCCCGCACGTCGCGACAAAACCCACAAATAGACACAAATCTCTAAATACCAACACCTTATAATGTTACAAATCCGTTTCCCACGACCTATCCACAAGTTATTCACAATTCCACTGTCAACGAAGAAAAGCGGACAAAGTGGCGCTAACAAGACGATGCATTGTGCTCTCCCTCCCCTTTAAAATGGGGGTTTTCCCCAAATTCCGTTGTGAATAACTTGGGAATTTCTTCGCAAGCAGCCGTTAGTGCGGCCGCGACAACGAGATTCCAGCCCGGCTTCCCCCTCCCCCGCCGATCAAAAAGCGCAGCACGCCGCCGACGATCTTCAAGACGATCACGACAGCGCCAATCACCACGCCAACGGTCAGAATCAGACCGAGTGCCACGATCCCCAGGAGCACCCACAGCGGCCACCAGCGGCGGTCGAGGTTCACCACCCGGCCACGCATCGCCTGCCACGGGTCTTGGCGGCGGGTGTGTTCAGGGTCATTCGGAGTCGGCGGCGGACTGCCGTCGATCTCCAGCACCTCGGCTTCGATGGTGTCAGGCACGGCAGGCAGTTTCGCAGGGATCACCGGTCGGGCAATTCGAAGTTTTGGGGTGGGTTGGAACCGGTTGCTCTCCCCAGTTCAGTGAGCCTTGTTTCGCGTAAAGTAGACCGCCCCTACCAGAACCAGGAATCCCAAGGTCCACAAAACTGTCGTCGGCAGATTCGTGCTCAGAAGCCCGATGCTCCCATCGGGCCCCACCGCAGGGATCATGACGACGCTTCCGGCCGGGAAGAACACGAACGCCAGAATGGAGACGAGGTATCGCATGGGTTCCGCCATTGAGGCCAGATGGCTCCGAATTTGCCGGGGATGTCTTTACCGCCAACGGCGTGTCCGCCCAATGGACAAGCCGGTAGGGACGTTCGCCAGTTTCAGTATTTTTCGTCCCAACGGGACGGTTCATAACAGCCCGGCACGACGTGCCGGGAATCATGCCCAAGATCATCGCGTCCTGCAGGGACGCCTCATGCGTCTAACGGCTCTGTTCTCGGCCTGGCTCGAAATTTCCCATGGAATGGCCCTCTGCGTTGGAGAAATACCTGGCCGAAAGGAATGCTCGGCGGCTTGGGGATAAAACCGCCGCACCCCGCATAAGGTCTCCCGTTGGGAGACCACAATCCTTTGCCTCCAGGACCCGGCACTTCGTGCCGGGCTTTTATAAGTCGTCCCGTTGGGACGGAAGAGACACTCACCCCTTGATCCCAAACAGCATCGTCATTCACCCCTTGATCTCCAGCAGCATCTGCGGATTATTCGGGAACTTCTTCAGGAAAAACAGCAGGCGCTCCATCGCCTCCACTGGCCGATGCCCGGAGAGGCCGCGGCGGATGAGGTGGATCTTGTGGAGCATGTGCTCCGGCAGCAGCAGTTCCTCGCGACGGGTGCCGGATTTGAAGATGTCCACGGCCGGGTAGATGTAGTTCTCGGCGATCTTGCGATCGAGCACGAGCTCCATGTTGCCGGTACCCTTGAACTCCTGAAAGATCGCTTCGTCGGCGCGACTGTTCGTTTGGATCAACGCGGTGGCGAGGATGGTCAGCGAGCCGGCATCGCGGGTATTGCGGGCGGCGGCGAAGAGACGGCGCGGGACTTCCAGCGCACCCACGGTAATGCCACCGCTGCCGATGCCACGGCTACGACCGCCTCCCGCGTTGCCATTGTAAGCACGGGCGAGACGGGTGATGGAATCCATCAGCAGGAAGACATGCTTGCCACCTTCCACGAGACGCTTGGCGCGCTCGATGCACATCTCGGCGATGCGGCAGTGATTGCGGGAGCCTTCATCATTCGAGCTCGCCCAGATCTCGGCACCCGGCAGCGTGCGGCGGAACTCGGTGACTTCCTCAGGCCGTTCATC
The DNA here is from genome assembly GCF_025950235.1 of Luteolibacter arcticus. Lineage (NCBI taxonomy): Bacteria > Pseudomonadati > Verrucomicrobiota > Verrucomicrobiia > Verrucomicrobiales > Verrucomicrobiaceae > Neoluteolibacter > Neoluteolibacter arcticus. The sequence goes on from NZ_JAPDDT010000004.1 coordinate 207,910, forward strand.
CACCAGCAGGATCATGAGATGCATCGTCTCATCATGCAGCTCGCGCACCGCCTCGGCGATGTGCAGCAGCAGCGTGGTCTTGCCGGAGCGCGGCGGGGAAACGATCAGCCCGCGTTGGCCACGGCCGACCGGTGCCATCAGATCCAGCACGCGGGTCGTGTAGCGATCAGGCGTGGTTTCAAGAGAGATGCGCTTGCTCGGGTTCACCGCCTTGAGTTCCTCGAAGGCCGGGAACCGCTTCGCCTCATCCGGCGTGACATCATTGATGGTGGTGAGCTCGACGAGCTGCTGGCCGCGTGATCCTTCCTGGGCAAGCCCGTGGATCCACACGCCGGGGCGCAGGCCATGGCGGCGAACCATCTCAGGCGAGACAAAGACATCGTCGCGAGCTTGCTCGAAATTCTTCGAAGGCACGCGCAGGAAGCCGAAGCCCTTTGGCGCGAGTTCAAGCATGCCATTCACTTCGACCTTTGGGCCGGTGAATGCGGGTGCGCGCTCGACGGGTTCCGCGGCCTGCTGCCTTTCCGCCACCGGCGGGCGCTCGCGATCGCGATCGCGTTCACGGTCGCCGCGATCACCGCGGTCACCACGGTCACGTTCACGCTCGCCTCGTTCGGCTTGCTCCCCACCCTGCTGGTGGCTACCGCCGCCTCCGCCTTGAGGGCCACCTTGGCGGCCTTCGCGTTCGCGCTCACGGCGGCGCTTGCGACGGCGCTTGCGGCGTTCGCGATTCGCATCGGTGCGATCACCCACGCCACCAGCTCCGCCGCCGCCACTATTACCACCACCGCCACCACCGCCACTTTCCTGGCGCTGCTGCGGCGGCTGGGATTGATTCGGCTGCGGCTGGCGCTCGCGGTCGCGCTCGCGGTCCTCGCGATGCACCGGACCACCGCCCGGCACGCGACCAAAGGTCACCGGCTTGGACTCGTAGCTGGGTCCGTCTTGAGCTTGATCTTGGAAAACGGGTGGCGCCTCCGCGGCTGGCGCGGGCGCGGGTGCCGCCTTCTTTTCAGAGGCCACCTTCTTCGGCGGCGCAGCGGATGCCGGGGCAGGAGCTGGCTCGGCGATGGCAAAGGATTGCTCCACCGGTGCCGCCTTCTTTTTGGCAGCGGCCTTCTTCGCGACCTTCTTGGGTACCGCAGGCGTATCGAGCGGCAGCACTGCCTGGACGGGCGCTTGGACCGGCGCGGCCTCGACCACCTTGGCTGCCTTCTTGGCGGTGGTCTTTTTGGCTGCCGTCTTCTTCGCGACGGCTTTCTTGGCTGCCTTTTTGGCGGCCGCCTTCTTGGCGGGCTTGGCAGCATTGGGGGATGTGTCCGCGGCAGATTCGTAGCCGGCGGTGTCCTGAGTCGTGTGTTCGCTCATGCGGAAAAAAAAATTGTTAGGCGTCGAGTGCCGCGAGCACGTCGTCGGCGACTTCGAAATTGGTGAAAACGTTCAAGGTGTCGTCGTAGCCATCGAGCAGCTCGTAGAGCTTCATCACCAGACGGGCGATGTCCGGATCCTCGACGACCGAGGGATTCTGCGGGATGGAGACAAACTTTTCGGAAGCGATGGCAAACCCGGCGGCGCGCAGCCCTGCAGCCACGGCGGCAAGCTCGGTGGGCGGCGTGTAAATGACGTGCTCGGACTCATCGCTGTGCACGTCATCCGCGCCGGCCATGATCGCTGCTTCCATCATCGCATCCTCGCCGATGTCACCGGCAGGCACGCGGATTTCGCCCTTGCGGTCGAATTGGTACGACACGCTGCCCGGGGTGGCGACGCTGCCCCCATTTTTGGAAAAAATCGTGCGGATGTCCGCCGCAGTGCGGTTGAGATTGTCGGTGGCCGCCTCGATGATGAAGGCGATGCCGGACGGGCCGTAGCCCTCGTAGGAGACTTCCTGGATGGCCTCGCCGCCCAGTTCGCCGAGTCCCTTCTTGATCGCGCGGTCGATGTTTTCCTTCGGCATCGAGACCGCCTTGGCATTGTCCACGGCGGCACGTAGCCGGTGATTCATGCCGATGTCGCCGCCGCCGGAACGAGCCGCGAGCGCGATTTCATGGGCACATTTGCTGAACACGCGGCCCTTGATGGCATCGACACGCGCCTTGATGTGTTTGACCTTCGACCACTTGTTGTGACCAGCCATGAATCGCTTGGGGAAATCGGAAGAGAAGGCCGTGATCCGGCCATGCCCTTGTTAGGGTACGAGAAGAGATAAGGAGAGACGAAGCAACCGGGTTTGGGGAATTCCCTGTCCATTGCGAAACCATTCGCGACAAGGTTTTCAATCCCGGCGGCGGGCACACAACCCGCGACCGCCAACGTCCATCGGACAACCGCAAGATGCCCCCACCCCGGCAGCTTGGCAAAGCAAAAATTTCACCCCCGGAAAGTGGCCTCCATTCTGGCGCGAACCTTTTAAAAAGGCCGATTGGGATCACAGGGGCATTTGAAAAAATCCCGTGTAGAGGGGACGAGGCTTGGTTCGCGGACCCCGCGCCTTGGAATCTGCGGCTCATCGCAGCTTTTCCCGAGCCCTGGAAGGACGAGGAGAGCTGCGCCCCATTTGTACGTAGTCCCGCCTTCAGGCGGACTCGAGTGGTCCCTTCGAGTCCGCCTGAAGGAGGGACTACGAACCACCGCAGTGCATCCCCACAGGTCACTTCAGCAGGGCTCAAGTCACGCCAAGCCCACCGCACGGCGCACGCGATCGATCACCGGTGCCGCCGCGGCACGCGCCTTCTCGGCCCCCTTCGCGAGCACTTGATCGATGTATCCCGGATCCGCCAGCAGCTCCTCGCGGCGCGCACGCATCGGCTCGAAGCGCTCGAGATAAGCATCTAACAGACGCTTCTTGAAGTCACCGTAACCAATGCCGCCGCGATCAAAATCGGCTTCCATCGTGGCCACGTCGGCCTCACTCGCCATCAGCCGGTAGAGTGCCAGCAGCGTGGAATTCTCCTTCGGCTTCGGATCTTCGAGCGGCGTGGCATCGGTCACCAGCTTCTTCATGATGATCTTCTTCACCTCGGCCGGATCGGCGAAGAGCGGCAGCGTGTTGCCATAGCTCTTGCTCATCTTCTGGCCATCGACGCCTGGCACCACGGCGGCCGACTCACGGATGATCGGCTCGGGCACCACCAGCGTGCCTTCGCCGAAAGCTTCGTTGATCTTGCCGGCGAGGTCGCGGGTGATCTCCAGGTGCTGCTTCTGGTCCTTGCCGACCGGCACCTGATTCGAGTCATAGAGCAGGATATCCGCCGCCATCAGCACCGGATACGCGAACAGCCCGTGGCTCGGCGAAAAGCCATGCGCGACCTTGTCCTTGTAAGAGTGCGCCTTCTCCAACTGGCTGACCGGGCACACCGTCGAGAGGATCCACGCGAGTTCATTCACCTCCGGCACGGCGCTCTGCAGGAAGAATACCACGCGATCCGGATCGAGGCCGCAGGCGAGGAAATCGATCGCGACTTCGCGGGTGTAGGCACGGAGTTCGTCGGGATTCCTCACCGTGTTCATCGCGTGGTAGTTCGCGATGAAGTAGAAGGCCTCGCCCTGGTCTTGCAGGCGCACGGCCGGCTCCATCGCCCCGAAGTAGTTGCCGACGTGGAGTTTCCCGCTGGGTTGCAGCCCGGTCAAAATGCGCATGGGCGGGAAGATGGACAGGACCGGCCGGGGTGGTCAAGGGCACCGCCCGCTTGCGGCGGGGCGGAATCCCGCTAGCCTGTGCCATGCCCTTCGAGTGCCACGGCCAGCGCTGTCAGGTGCCACCCTGGATGCCGCGCCTGCTGTTTTTCGCGGGCCTGTATCACCTGCTTTTCGCGCTCGGGGCGGTGGCGTGGCCGCATTTCTGCTTCGATTGGGCGGGCATTCCGCGGCCGAATCCCCCGGTGCTGTGGCGCGCCGCGGGGCTGGTCTCGGCGGTTTTCGGCGTCGGCTTTCTGATCGCCGCGCGCGACCCAATCCGCCACTGGCCCCTGGTGCTGCTCGGCTTCTCAAAGGCCACGCTGGTGATCGGCCTCCTCGCCGCGTCGATCGTTGCCAGCGAGTTGCCCGCCAAATCGCTGTGGCTCGCGTTCTTCGATGACTTCATCTGGTGGTTCCCGCTCGGGGCCATCCTGTGGGCCACGGTGCAGTCCCACCTGGGCCGCCCGCCGACCCGCGAGAATCCCCTCACCGTCTCCCAGGCCTGCGAAACCTACCGGCTGTCCTCCGGCGAGACGCTGGCCGAGGCCTCCGCGAAACAGACCATGGCGGTCGTTTTTCTCCGCCACTTCGGCTGCACCTTCACCCGCCAGATCCTCACCCATCTCACCGAGCTGAAAACGGAGGCCGATCGCCACGACGCCCGGCTGGTGCTGGTCCACATGCTGCAAAAGGGCGGCGAAACCCATTACCTCGGCGAGCGCAGCGGCGTGGCCCGCATTGCCGACCCGGTGTGCGAGCTCTACCGTGCCTTCGGCCTCGGCAAGGGCGGCTTCCTCGAGCTCTTCGGCCCGCGCGTCTGGCTGCGGGGCGCCGTTTCCGTCTTCAAGGGCTGCGGCGTCGGCCATCTCGCCGGGGACGGGCTCCAGATGCCGGGTGCCTTCCTGGTGAAAGACTCCCAGGTCATCTCCAGCCAGCCGGCGAGATCCGCGTCCGACATGCCGGACCTGCCGCGGCTCTTCGATGACTTCGGCGGGCTCGTGGCGAATGTTCGCTGAAAAGCACCGAACTTGCCTTTCCCACAACTTCCGATGCACTCTGCCTCATCGCAGTTTTGCAACGATGATATGAACGTGGAATTCGAGTGCCCGGGGTGCCAGCAATCCCTCTCCGCGGATGTGCCCGCCACAGGCGTGGACGTCACCTGCCCCGCATGCAGCACGGCGTTTCACGTCGATGCCCCGGAAGTCGCAATCCCCACGGTGAAAGCCCGGATCGCGACGGCGCCGGTCACCGTCGCTCCGGCTAGTGCGCCGGTGAATCGCCCGGGTCCCGGTCCCGGCCCACGCCCGCCGGGCGGAGCGCCTCATCGCACAGCCTATCATCCGCCCCCCGCAGCAAGCTCCGGGGATGGCAAGCTGATCGCGATCATCGCCGTCGCCGTTCTGGCCCTCGCCGGCGGTGGCTACGGGATCTGGGCGGCCGCCTCGAAGGCGGAGGAGAAAAAGAAGGCCTTCTTGGCAGCGCCCACCATGCAGGAACAGGCCCGCCAGAAATTGGCCGAGCTGGCCCTCAAGGACGCCGAACGCCGCGAGCGCGAATCCGCGGAGCGCCAGAAGAACATCGAGAAAAACCGCATCGAGATCGCCAAGCGCGAGAAGGAAGACGCAGCGCGCCTCGATCGCGAGCGCGACGTGAAGCTCACCAAGATCGCGCAGGAACATTTCAACGGTGACAAGGTCGCAGCCGCCGAACTCCTCAAGGAAGCCGACGCGGTCAACGAGGAGATCAACAAGCTCTTCGCCGATAATGTCCAGGGCAACGAGCCCCAGACCCAGGCCGAATTCTATCAGACCTTCAATCGCCTCTTCGAGCGCCGCATCAAGTCGAACCCGATCATCTCCAAGGCACTTGCCGGGAACAACTCGATGACGGAATTCCTGAGCGAGTCGCCGGGCGAAGCCTTCACCAAGAATGCGGAGCTGCTAGAGAAATACGGCAGCTTCGGTTCCGGCTTCTTCATCTCCGCCGATGGCTGGCTGGTCACGAACCGCCACGTCGTGGGCAAGGCCGATACGGTGGACCTGCGCACCAGCGACGGGAAGATCGTCCCGGCCCAAGTGGTCGCCCGTGATCCGAAAAACGACCTCGCGCTGCTCAAGGCAGACGTGAAGTCGTCCACCTGGCTGCCCGTTTCCCAAGGCGGCAAGGAGCTGGAACTCGGCGACTCCGTTTTCACCATCGGCTTCCCGAATCCAGTCATGCAGGGCCTCGAGCCGAAATACACCGACGGCCGGGTCAGTAGTCGGGCCGGCATGATGGACGATGAAGCTTTCTATCAGATTTCCGTGCCGGTGCAGCCCGGCAATTCCGGCGGCCCGCTCATCGATATGGAGAGCGGCTGGGCCGTGGGCGTGATCACGCTGCGGCTGGATCGCACCTCCGACGGGCGAAATGCCGACAATGTCAGCTACGCGCTGAAAGCAGCCGTCCTCCACCAATTCGTTTCCGGCACCCCGGAGGCCGCGCCGGCACTGAAGGCCGCGGCCGCCGACAAGCCCGCCGGCGCCTCGGCCATCATCGCCCGCGCCAAGGGAGCTTCCGCCACCATCCTCGTCCCGAATTGACCGGCGGCTCCAGCACGCCAGCTTTCCCGCATGAGCAGCCCAGACGGCCCCATCGTCCTCGTCACCGGAGCGTCCAGCGGCATCGGCCGCGCGTTGTCGGAAATGTTAGTGAACCGCGGTGCCGCCGTGCTCGGCGTGACCCGCCGGCCGGAGTCGCTGCCGCCCGGCGTCGCCCCGATCCAGGCTGACCTCACGAAGCGCGACGAGATCCTCGAAGTCTTCAACCACCTCGGCCGCATCAATGCCCTGGTGAATTGCGCCGGCGTCGCCTACCTCGCCCGCATCAGCGACGGCAATCCGACCGACTGGGAGGAAATGTGGCGCGTCAATGTGATGGCGCTCGCGCTCTGCTGCCAGCTCTCGCTCCGCCATTTCCCGAAGCAGGGCGGACGCATCGTCAATGTCTCCTCGATGAGCGGCCACCGCGTCCCCCCCACCGGCGGCTTTTACGCCCCGACGAAATTCGCCGTGCGCGCCATCACCGACGCCCTGCGCAATGAACTCAAGGCCACCGGCTCGCCGGTGCAGGTCGCCTGCGTCTCGCCCGGCTTTGTCGATACCCCGCTGCTCGACCAGTACTTCCGCGGCCGCGAGGACGCCCTGCGCAAGACCCGCGACAGCATGACCATGCTCAAGCCCGAGGACGTCGCCCTGTCCATCCTCTCCATCCTCGAAGCGCCCACCCACGTCGAAATCGGCGACATCCTGATGCGCAGCAGCGACCAGCAGGCGTAGGGTGGGGGCCACTGGGAACGCGGAATTCATTCCCGCCCGAATGGGTCCTCGATGCGGAATTACCGCAAAGGCACAGAGGGAAATCCAATGGGACCGGGATGGATGAGATGGATGGGATAAGAATTCACCACCGCGCCTACGAATGGCAATGCGGCCCGCGGGAGCAAACGTTGGCGTGTTCGTTAGAACTCGGGAACCGAGGTGCGGTCCGCTTTTCCCGTGGCTTCCGCAGTGACACCACCGCGCCTACGGAACCAAATCCCCCCTCTTTTTCGCGTGATTTCGCGGTCCGATTCCTTTCTCTGGTGCCTGCTGAACGGCCACACTCCGGCTCGGCTTACCTCCCAACTTCATCCCCCCATGGACATCGACATCCGGATCATCGAGACCCGCGAGGAATTCCACGCGCTGCGCGAGCCGTGGAATGAACTCGTCGATCACATGGAGGGCAGCGAGGCCTTCTTCTGTTGGGAATGGGCAGCCGCACGGCTCGATCACGGCCACGCCGACTGCAATGAGCTGTTCATCCTCGCCGGCGAAAAGGACGGCAAGCTCGTCGCCCTTGCGCCGCTGTGCATCCAGCGCACCGGCATCGGCCCGCTCAAAGGACGGGTTGTTAGAACGATCACCGGCGACCAGGCGGACTACAGCAGCTTCTACCTGCATCGCGATGGCAATCACCGCGTGATGCTCGCCGCTCTGCTCCGCGTGCTGCACCAGCAACGCCACCGCTGGGATGTGCTGCATCTTTTCAACTTCAACTCGCGCAACCCGCAGGCCTTCCTGCTGGCCGATCTAACAGAGGCTGAGTTCGGCACCACCTGCCACTTCGGCGAGCGCGTGCTCACGCCGTATTTCCATTACGGCTCCAATGACGCGAAGATCGCCCGCTCGCGACTGAAGACCACCGAGCGCCGCGAACGCGGGCTGCGTCGCGATCACCAGGTCGAGCTGGTGATCGGCGGTGCCTTCAGCGAGGAATTCTGGCAGCGCTTCCTGGAGCTCCACCTGGCGAAGTGGCCGGAGAGCAATTTCCGCGACCCTGCCCACACCGCCTTTCTGCACGACGCCATCACGCGGCTCGAACCGCTCGGCAAGGTGGAGGTCTCGTGGCTGAGAATCGACGGTGAACTCGCCGCGCTGCACCTCGGCTTCAAGACCAAGGAAAAGATCGGATACTACATTCCCGTGGCGGATCCGAAATACCAGCAGCAGGGCATTGGCGGCATCCTGCTGAAAAACCTGATCGACCACTACGCCGGTCAGAAGCGCGAGTTCGACTTCCTCCGCGGGAACGAGCCCTACAAGTTCCACTGGACCGACAGTGTCGCGGCGAATCACCACCTGCTGGTCGGGCAAAAAAGCGTGCGCTCCCGGGTCGTGGCCGCGTTTCTCCGGGCCAAGGACCAACTGCGCGGCATAGGTGGGCTGCGGAAGCTCGTGCGGGCGGCGACGCAAGAGCGCCAACGGCGCGCCCCCTACGGGCAATCCCTTTTCATCGCCCTGGTCAACGAGCCTTTGGCCGCCCTCCAGCTATGGGCCTCGCCCCTCATCGGGGCATGACGGCCGGGCCGGGCGGACTTCTTACCGAGGACAAGCCACCCGGGTGCCACCCCGCAGCAGGGCTGCGGCCATCCAAGCGCCTTTCCCATTCGTCAGGCTGAACCAGGGACCACCGACCCTGCAAGCAGGCCGCTACGTCGTCGCTCCAACCAACCGTCGCCCGCCCTCGACACTGACCGCGGTTTTTGCTTAAGGTTCGGCGTCAGAAGCGAACCAAGGTACCGCTGTCGCTTTCTTCTCATGGGCCGTTCCGGAAAGATCCTGTTGTTCAAGTTGACGTTGGCCCTTGCTATCATCCCGGGGTGCTACTCTCTCGCGCTGTACACGCCGAGCGTGATTGTTTGGGTCGAAAGGAACCTCGTTCCCAAAAAGGCTCCGCCGTCCTCATCTCCGCCGATCATCTATTGTCATTAAGGTTGAGCTGTCTCCCGTGTGGAGGCACCGGCCGGATGAAGGAAATTGAGGCGAGGAAGCTCCCGGGACGATTTCGGGTTCAGCTCATCCGTCATTCTTATCCCATCCATCCTATCAATCCTGGTCCAGATCCTCTCCATCTGCGTGCATCCCGTTCATCTGCGGTTGGTTGATTCCCCGTCGTGGAATCGGTCGGCAAATTACCCTTCCAGATCCGTTCGCGTCGATGCGCGTCCATTCGCGGTTCCTCTTCCTCAACGCCCACCCGCGAATTCCCCTTCCCCCCGCCCCGTGCTGCCGCCAAGCTCGCCGCCACCCAACGATGCCCGGAGCACCCGTCAACATCATCTGCATGAAGTGGGGGACGCGCTACCCGTCCCGCTACGTCAATATCCTCTACCGCTCGATCGGCCGCCACCTGCACCGGCCGTTCCGCTTCGTCTGCCTCACCGACAGCAGCGAGGGCTTGGTGGATGGCATCGAGATCCACCCGTTTCCGGAGAACCCTGGCGTCACCCAGGCCCGCTGGCCGAATGTCTTCCTCAAGCTGGTGATGACCCGCGACGGCTTCGCCAACCTCGAAGGCCCCACCCTCTTCCTCGATCTCGACCTCGTCATCCTCGATGACATCGACTGCTTCTTCGACTACCAGCCGGGGAAGAACTGCATCATCCACAACTGGATCGAGCGCCGGAAGCAGATCCTCCGCAAGCGCCCCGACATCGGAAACTCCTCCATCTTCCGCTTCGAGGCCGGCAAGTCGCAGTACATCTACGATACCTTCCTGCGCGAGATGGACCGCGCCCAGGATCGCTCCATCTTCCAGACCGAGCAGGCCTTCCTCACCTATGCGATGAAGGAGCGCTACTGGTGGCCGGAGGAATGGGTGCGCAGCTTCAAATTCAACGTCCGCCCGCCCTTCCCGCTCAATCTCATCCTCGCCCCGCAGAAGCCCACGGGCGCGAAGTTCCTCATCTTCCACGGCAAGCCCGATCCGCCCGACGCCGTCGATGGCGTCACCACCGGCAAGATCCACCACAAGGTGCTCCCCGCCCCATGGGTCGCGGAGTATTGGAAGGAGTGAGTTGGCACTGAAAAAGTGCAAGCGTCCAAAACCGGGCCGCGATTCTCAAGACCATATCAGGACGATCTTCACCGTCATAGAGACTCCTTGCCGGGGACAAAAGAGATGCATAGCGTACCCCGCGAGCGCCTCGAAATCTGCCATAATAACCCAACAAGTCGGAAAGCTTCGAGACCTGTCTCCAAATAACCGTCAGCTTCGCCCTCCCCACTCCATGAACGATCACTACTGGATTCAATCTGGCTCGGACCAAAAAGGACCTTACACGCTATCACAGCTTCAGAGCATGTGGCGCGGAGGCTCGATTACCGCCGATACACTCTACTTCCAAGAAGGTCTCGAAGGCTGGGAGCCGATTTCATTGATCGCGGAAACTCTTGATCCTCCGAAGCCTGTTTTGTCCAGCACTCCAGCTTATCAAGCCCCCGCAGTTCCCCAGCAGATTAACTCCGCACAGCCTCCAAAGAACCCCGGAGTGGCTGCTGTCCTCAGCTTTTTCGTCCCCGGTCTCGGCCAGATTTACAATGGTCAGATAGGCATCGGCCTCGTCCTTTGCATCCTCACTTTCGCACTCTACTTCACCATCATTCTCGGCTTGGTGCTTCATCTTCACCTCGTGTACGACGCCTATCAAACGGCCACTAAGATAAATACTGGCAAAGCTTAGGCAGGGATCACCGGGTCCCACTCCCTGATCCATCCCTTGCGCTACACCACCATTCTCCAATTAGGGCGGCCCCGCACCGTGTCCGCCGGACTAGCTCCGTCCTATTGACCCTACTGCCCCGTCCTTCCCCGCAGCAGGGCTACTAGCTTCGAGCCCCTTCGCAAATCCGCGTCATCCTCCCGGGAAAAACGCCCCTCGCGCGCAAGATCAACCGCTCTCTCCACGAATAGAGCGTGTGACATTCCAAACGCGTTTGCTTTCCCCCGCCCTGGTCGCGCTCGGCCTCCTACTCCCCGCCGCCGCGGAGCCCCCACCCTTTCGCCAATGGGGGGCCGAGACGCAGGAGGTGCTGCACAAGGACCTGTGGCTGCCGGAAAAGAAGCTATACGCCGAGAAGATCAATCTGGAGACCGGCAAGCCCGACCATCCGTCCTTCATGTGGGGTGTGGGCGTCCAGCTCTCGGCCCTCGCCGCCGCCGCGGCCGTCGAGCCCGACAAGTATCTCACCCCGATGCGCGACTATGCCGACGCGATCCAGGTCTATTGGTGGGAGCACAAGGGCATCGCCGGCTTTGACGTGCAGCCCGGTCCAAAGGAGTCCGACCGCTACTACGATGACAACGCCTGGCTGGTGCTGGCACTGGCCGAGGTCTTCGAGGTGACGAAGGACACCAAATTTCTCGATCGCTCGGCGGCGACCTTCCGCTTCGTGATGAGCGGCGAGGACGACAAGCTCGGCGGCGGCCTCTACTGGCGCGAGCTGGAGAAGACTTCCAAGAACACCTGCACCAATGCCCCGGCCATCGTGTCCGCGCTGCGCCTCCATCAATTGACGAAGGACGACAAGCACCTTGACACTGCCAAGCGCGTCTATGCCTGGACCAAGTCAAAGCTGCAGGATTCCGACGGCCTGTATTGGGACAACATCAATCTCAGGGAGCGCGTCGACCGGCGGAAATTCAGCTACAACTCCGCGCTGATGATCCGCGCGAATTGCCTGTTTCACGAGATCACCGGCGAGGCGGCCTATCTCGATGAAGCCAAGCGCATCGCCCGCGCCGCCGAGAAACAATGGATCGCGGAAAGCGGGGCGATGTCCGACACCGGGAAGTTCGCGCACCTTCTGTTAGAGTCATTGCTGGAGCTTCACGATCGCGACAAGGACCCGCATTGGCATGAGGTCGTGACGCGCTGCCTCGTCCACCTCCACGACAAGATGCGCGATCCCAATGGCCGCTATCCACAGCGCTGGGATCGCACCTGGGGCCGGCCGATGCGCGAGCTGATGCTGCTCAGCCAGGCCAGCCCGGCGCGCATCTACTGGCTCGCCGCGCGCGAGATCGCCGCGCGTTGAGCGGCCTTTCTCTTCCCCGCCCGCCGGCTGAACCACGCGGCCACCTCCGCTCCCGCGAGGAAGGCCTGGATCGAAGCGGACAGCCAGAAAAGGAACAGCAGGAAATTCACCCCGCCACTGATGAACGACCCCCACATGCTGTTGCGGAAATAGAGATCGAGGCCGCCTTTCAACGAGATCGCCACCAGTGCCGCGAAGGCGGCCCCGGCCAGCGCGTGCCGCCACAGCGGACGGCGGCGCGGCAGGACTTTCAGGAGCAGCGCGAAAGCAAAGGTCAGCATCGCGTAGGTCGAAAGCCAGCCGAAGCGCTGGACCAGATTCAGCTTCTCCAGCCACGGCACATCGAGTCGCGACGCCACATAGGCTGCGAAGCCATCTAGCAAGGTGCCCGCTGCCAAAAGCACGCCGAACATCAGGACCAGGCCCGCACACAGGCCGCGCGATGCCAAGCGCCCCAACCAGCGCCGCGAGGGATCGGCCGGAGCCGCTTCATTCACGACATTGAGGGTCGTGCGCAATTTGGAAAGGACGTGCGAGCCGGCGTAAAACAAGGTCACCATCGCGATCACGAATGCACCCGGCTGCGACAGCGGTGCGATTCGCGCGCTCTGCAAAATGCCTTCTATCGTCCGCGCCAAATCGGCCCCCAGCACCGCGGTGAACTGTCGCTCCAGCTCCCCGTGGGCCGCCCGTTCGCCGAGCACCATGCCCGCCACCGTCACGCCGACCAGCAGCAGCGGCGGCAGCGAGATCAGCGCGTAGAAGGCCAACGCCGCCGCATTGTCCGCGTGGCGATGCAACCTCCACCGGCGGGTAAACATCCGCAAGATCAGGAAGAGGCGCAGCCGTTTCATCCGCGACATCGCCACGACCTAACACGCGGAAAGGCCTCGGCGAAAGCGCCGATTCAGCGCAGCCGGAAATCGAGCAGCGGCAGGATCGAGGAATGGTCGTCGGTCCACAGCGGTGACGCCGTATCCCCTTCCACCGCCTCCCAGTTCCCCTTTTGAGGCAAGGCGCCGAAGTCCCCGGCTCGCCGCGCCACGATCATCCAGCGGGAAGGAAATCTGCCGGCGGCCACTTCCTCGTCGGTCACCTCCTCGTCATCCCCGGCCAGGCAGACCAGACCGGCCTCATGGGCGAGGCTCGCCACCACCGGCCGCAGGTTCAGGTGCAGGTTCGAGACCTGGAAGGCAATGCGCCCGCCCGGGGCGAGCTTGCGCAGATAGAGCTGCAGGGCCTCGCGGGTCAGCAGGTGCACCGGCACGGAGTCGGAGCCATAGGCATCCAGCACCAGCAACTCGTAGCGGGCATCGGGAGCCTTCGCCAGCATCAGCCGGGCATCACCGAGGATGGTGGACACCTTCGCCGGCGATCCGGACAAGTACGAGAAGTATCGTGGATCCGCCGCGATCCGCGCGACCGCGGGATCGATTTCGTAGAAGTCGATTACCTGCCCCGGCTTGCCGTAGGCCGCCAAAGCCCCTGCCCCGAGCCCCACCGCACCGACCGGACCGGCAACACCCGCGGCGAAGATCTGCCCGAGCGGCCCCTCGGGATGATAGTAGCTCAGCGGCACCTGCGGTCGTGCGGTGTCCTGCAAGCCGTGGATCGTCTTGCCGTGGAAGAGCCGTCGCAGCCGGCCGTCATCCTCCACGCGATGGATGCCGAAGAAGCTGCGCTCGGTGAGCAGCACCCGGCTGCCCTTTTCCACCGTGAAGCCCGCGACCAACAGCACACCCGCCAGGCCAAGCGCAAAGCGAGCCCCGTGCCGCGACAGGAGAAAGCACGCCACCGCCGCGCCACCGAAGGCAGCGGTCAGCCCCAGCGGCTTCACCAATGCCAGAGCGAGCACCATCGGCACCGCCGCCCACGCCAAGTCACGCCAGCCCGCTTTTCCCGACGAAAGCCCGAGCCACGCCGCAGCAACCAGCATCAGCGGATACTCTAACACCCGGTCGAAGATCACCGGCGCGAGCAAGGCATTGAAGGCCCCGCCGAGGACACCGCCGAGGGACATCCAGAAGTAGAACTCCGTGAGCGAAGCCGCTCCCGGCCGGTCCTTCGCCAACTCGCCATGGCACACCAGCGCCGCGATGAAAAACCCTAACAGGTGAAGCGCGGCCAGCATCGACATCGGCGTCGTCGCACCGATGGCGAGCACCATGACCACGCCGACCAACACCAGCGGCAACGCCCGCTTCGCGATGCGGTGCGGGATCACCGGCCGCCGCGCAAAGACCACCATGAAGGTCGCGAGGAAAAGCGCCAGCGGCAGCACCCATAGCAGCGGCACCGCCGCGATTTCGCTGGAGAGATAGCTGGTCACGCTCAGCATCAAGCTCGACGGCACCAGTGCGCACAGCACCCAGCGCAGGCGTCGTCTGCCGGTGATTCGTTCGCGTCCCACACCCGCCGGCTCAGGCCCTCCCGCCGACCGCCAACCACAGGACATCACTCCCAAGGCCAGCAAGGCGTAGCCAGCCATCCACCACCACGCCTGGTTTCCGAGTGTTAGATGGGGCTCCACGAGCAGCGGATAGCCAAGCAGGCCCGCGAGGCTGCCGGCATTGCTGGCAGCGTAGAGGAAGTAGGGATCATCGGCATCGGGATGTCCCGTCTTGGAAAACCAATGCTGCAACACCGGACTGGTCGCCGAGACGGCGAAGAACGGCAGACCCACCGCGATCGCGAGCACGCCGATGAGCCATGGCACCGGATTGCTTTCGCCCGGCGGAGCGGCATTCGCCGGGACGGCAAACGGCAGACACGCCAGCCCCGCGACGAGCACCAGCGCATGAATGCCGAGCTGCCATTTTCTTCCCGCCCTCGATGTCAGCCAGTGCGCATACCCATAGCCCGCGAGCAGCACCGCCTGATAGAAGACCATCGCCGTATTCCACACCGCCGGTGCCCCGCCAAGCAGCGGCAGCACCATCCGCGCGAAGACGAGCTGGATAAGAAACAGCAGCGCCGCGCCGAGGAATAGGGTCAGCGTGAAGAGCGGCGCACGGCGGGCGGGCATGCCGTTCACTTCACCCATGCGGCCGCCACTTGGACAGGCCGTTTTATTTTCATGCCCCAGGCCGCATTCACTGACCCGCCGGGCCGAACTGCGAGAGCGGCGGCAGCGTGAACCACGTGCCGACCGGCATGGTCCCGCCCAGCGAGGCCTTGTTGTTGAACCAGTCCTCGGCATTCTGCAGGTTCTTGTGGCAGCCTTCGCCGAGTGCGATCACCCCCAGTTTCTCCAGCTCGATGCGGTAGTAGGGTGGAGTCTTGCGAAGGATCTCCTGGCTCTCCTTTAGGTAGTCCTGCCGGATCTCTTGAATCGCCCGCGAGTAGGTTTTGACGACCTCCATGTTATTCACCCCGATGCTGGTTCCTTCCACCCGCGCCAGCTTCTCATTGAGCTGCGCCACCGGCCCCAGGATCGAGTGGCGGCGGTAGCGGTCGAGCGCGAGCTTGTAGGTGACCGGACCCGCGAAGCGGTCGCTCAGCTTTACCGCGAAGCCGCTCTTGGTGGGCGTGGTGTTGTAGATGATCGTTAGGACCCGCACGGTATCGAGGAACTTCTGCATTTGTTCCGAGCCCTTCAGAAAGTCGGCTGCAGGGACTTGGGCCCAAGTGGCCCGCTGGAGCAGCGTGGCGCCCGCCAGTCCGCCTGCGGCTTGCTTGCGATCTTCCTGCCACAGCGTTTCCAGCGGCTTCACGCCCTCGATCCCCCACGTATTCAGACCGATGGCGGTGAAGTCCTTCGCATCTAACAGCACTCCCCCGCTGCTTCCATGCGTGGTCTTGCAACTGGTGAGCACCGCCCGCTCGGTCGCGGAAACGACGTCGCCTGGCAAGGTCTCCATCTTCTTGTCCCCGTCGTTGTCGCCGAGCGTGATGACCTTGTAGCCCTTGCCGACACTGGCCGGATCCTTGTGGAGCTTGAAAGCGAACTCGCGCGGACGCTTGAGCTCGAGCCTGACGCCATCGCCGCCGAATTGGATCAGCCGGTCCTTTCCCTTCTTGCTCGTCTTGGCAATGGTCATGGTGCCGCTGCCCTCGGCATAGCAGCCGAAACGCCCGAAACCCGCGAGGACCTTGCCTTCCATGTCCGTGAACTGGATCTTCGCGGCACCTTCGATCACGTGGGCATTCGTGTGAATCCACTGGACCCCATCCTCTTCCACCACAAACGCGGATCCGTGCGCGATCGGCTTTTCATCGGCACCGAACGTAGCGGCAAAGAAGACGCACTTGAGCGCCTCGTCGATGTTGGCCGGATTCCGGGCGAAAGCGCCGGCGGAAACGAGAAGCATGCAGCCGGCTGCAAGAGGGAAAGCGGAAAGAGATATCATGGAAGGAGGATGGATTCCCAGTCTATTGCCGCTCCGGCGGACCCGCGGCAAGTCGGAACCGGTGCATTACGGTAGCGCAGAGGACCGCGCCTCGGGCTAAACAGATACGGCTTGCACCACTCACACCCCGTCCACCTGCTGCCGTTACAAGAGTTCCGGCGGCAGCATGCTCGAGAGCTTCTTGATCGCGTCCGCCTGATGGCGGTTGGCGATGAGCAGCGCATCTTCCGTCTGCACGATGATCAGATCGTCCACCCCGAGCAGGGCGACGTGGCTGCCCTTGCGGGCGTTGAAGACGATGTTGTTCTCCGATTCGATCTCGGACACAGGAGTATTCACGCGATTGTCGCAACCGACCTTTTCCAAGTACTTGGCGACGGAAATCCAAGAGCCCACATCGTCCCAGTCGAAAGTCGCTTCGATGTTGAGAACCCGCCGGGCCTTCTCCATCAGACCGTAGTCGATCGAGATCGGGGTGAGCTTAGGAAACTGCGCCGCGACGGTGGCGGCGACGTTCGAGGAGCGGCGGATCTCGGAAATGAACGCCGCGAGTTCCGGCTGGTGGGTGCTCAGCTCGCGGATCACATTCTGGAGCGACCACACGAACATGCCGGCATTCCAGCAGAAGCCGCCTTGGGCGAGGAACTGCTCGGCGAGATCGGTGCTGGGCTTCTCGCGGAAGCGCTTCACCTCGGCCGGCATCTGGTCGCAGACCAAGCCCGGAATGGTGGCACGGGAGCCGCGCTCGATGTAGCCGTAGGACGGGCACGGCCACGTGGGCTTGATGCCGATGGTGACGAGCCCGTCGGATTTCTCAGCCGCGGCCAGCGCATCGCGCATGACGGCTTGGAAGGCACCGACGTCCTGGATCAACTGGTCAGCCGGCAGGACCATCATCAGCGCGTCGGGACAGCGCGCCGCAATGAGACCGATGCCGAGCGCCACGGCCGGAGCGGTATCACGCTTGGCGGGCTCGGCGAAAATATTCTCCGGCGGGAGCATGGACGCCACCTCGCGGACGCCGGCTTCCTGCTGGGCATTGGTCAGGATAAGGATGTTTTCCACCGGCACCAGCCCGTCGAGACGGGCAATCGTCTGCTCCAGCATGGTGGTGCCGCCAAAGAGATTGAGCAGTTGCTTCGGCTTGGCATTGCGGCTGAGCGGCCAGAAGCGGGTTCCAGAACCGCCGGCGAGGATGAGAGCGTAGGTAGTGGAGGGATCGGGCATGTCCGGCAGGAACCTAACGCTCCGGGCCGCGGGGAAAAGGGCGAATCGTAGGGCATTTTCCGGGATTGTCTGCCGCCGCGGGGATGTTAGGCTTTCTTTCATGAACCCCGATGACGACGGCGAGCGCGACTGGACGGAAGCAACAGCCTTGGCAGCCCCTGCCTTGCTGGGCGCGGCGGCCGGCCTGATCCTCGGCGAAATGATGCACGCCCGAGCGCGCCGTGGCGTGGCCATCGGCTTCGCGATGATGGGCGTGGCGACGCTGTTGCCGCTGGCGATCGGCGGCGTGGTCAATCTCGTCAACGGACCGGAAAGCAAGTTCGGTGCCCGCCGGCGGCTGCGGAAGATCCGCGACACCGGGGCTCACGGCGCCTACGACGACTACGACGAACCGCTCGGCATCTGACCTGATGCGGCTGGCGATCACCGGAACTACGGGCCGGGTCGGCCGGGCCTTGGCAGACCGCTTGGCGGCTTTCCACGAAGTCATCGAGCTACCGCGCTCACGGCTGGACCTCGGCGAGGATGGCTGCGAGCGGGTGCTGGAGACGCTGGATTTCGACGTCCTGCTGAATCCCGCCGGACTGACCAGCCTGGAGCAGTGCGAGGACCATCCGGCCCTCGCGCAGCGGGTGAATGCCGATGCCCCGGCACGTTTGGCGAAAGCATGCCAAGGGCGGCCGGTGCTCCATTTCAGCACCGACTATGTCTTCGACGGCGCGACTCCAGGCTTGAGGCACGAAGACGAGCCCCCCTCCCCTCTCTCGGTTTACGGCAAGACGAAGGCAGCCGGCGAAGCGGGCGTGCTGGCCGCGGGAGGCACGGTCTTCCGCGTGTCGTGGGTCTTCGGCCCGGAAAAGCCGGCCTTTCCGGACCAGATTGTGACGAAAGCGTTGGCCGGGCAGGATCTCGCCGCGGTGGCGGACAAGTATTCGCTGCCGTGTTTCACCCCGGACCTCTGCGGGTGGGTCGCCGGCTGGCTCGCCGCGGGCTGTCCGGGCGGAATCTTCCACGCCTGCCAAGGGGGCGAGCCGGTGAGCTGGCACCGCATGGCCCTCGAAATCGTGACGCTGCTTTCCCAAAAGGGCATCGCCGCGTCGGAGGTGAAGGCGCTGTCCATGGCGGAAATGACCGCCTTCCGCGCCCCCCGGCCCCGCCACACGGCGATGGCGACCGACCGGATGGCCGCCCTCTTGGGAAAGCCCCCCCGGGATTGGAGAGAAACCCTGCGGGAGCATGTGGAAGCACTCCTGATATCCCGTTGACCCGTACCTGGGGGCGTGGCAGCGTGATGCCATCTTCATGAATCGACACTTCCTGACCCTCGCGCCGCTGGCGCTCGTCATGGCCTCTTGCGAAACCGGCAACGTGATCTCCAGCGGTAACTTCGACCCGCTGACACCGCCCGGATCCACCCGCACCCCGACTGCGGCTTCGCGCGGCCTGAAGCCGGGCTCCTACGTCCGCGCCAGCATGGAAGCTGCGTTCTTCAAGGGCCGCCCCAGCGGTAGCTCCACCGCGGAGAAGATGCTGCCCGCCAATACCGAAATGAAGATCATTTCCGACGACGGCAGCTATGCGAAGGTCGAGCTGGCCAGCGGTGAAGTCGGCTACGTCCCCTCCGTGCTGGTCGCCGACCAGGCTGCCGCCCAGTCGCAAGTCTCGCCCGACGCCATCCAAGTTTACCCCCCCGCCCCGGGAAGCCTTCCCCCGCTGGTCGATCCCGGCACCCCGACGATCCCACCGGTGATCGATCCCGATGCGGAGATGGTGGTCCCGGACGCCCCGCCGATCCCGGAAACCGAGCCGGTGGTCCCGCCCTCGGAGCCCGCGCCGCTCCCGCCCGGCAACGAGTCCCCGAGCGAGCCGCAGGTCGAGCAGTGATCTCATTCCAAACAAAAAGGCCGCGGGTGATTCCCGCGGCCTTTTTGTTTTGGAAATCTCAAGCCAGCGACTGGAGCGCTGCCTTCACCGCCTCGAAGTCAGGCAGATCCTTCGGGTGATCCTGCACTTCGGCGTAGCGGATCACGCCTTCCTTATCGATCACGAAGGCGGAACGCTTCGCCACACCGCCCATGATCAGGTTCGCCTCGGGCAGGAATTGCTCGTAAGCCACGCCGTAGGCCTTGGCGACCGTGTGCTCGTAGTCGCTCAGCAGCGGCAGCGTGATGCCCGACTTCTGGGCCCAGGCCTCCTGCGCGAACGGATTGTCGCCGGAGATCGCGAACACCTTGGCGTCGAGCGCGTCGTAGTCGGAGATGCCCCCGGAAATGTCGCACAGCTCGGTGGTGCAGACGCCGGTGAAGGCCATCGGCACGAACAGCAGCACGAGGTTCGACTTGCCGATTTGCTCCGACAGCTTCACGAGCTGCGGTCCTTCGGCGGTCTTGGTAACGAGGGTGAAATCGGGGGCTTGGTCGCCAACTTGGAGAGGCATGGTTTCAGAGGTTGTTCTGGAAAGAGCGGCCACTATAGGTTCCGTCACCCGACGGTCAACGGCACCCGCGATATGACACAGGAATTCTCAAACTTCGGCCGGCAGCTCGCCGGTGGCAGCGGCATCGAGGAACTCATGGACGACCTGGGCCACGCCCTGGCCACCGGGGGTCCGGACATCTGCATGCTCGGCGGTGGCCAGCCGGCCCACATCCCGGAGGTCAATGCCCTGTGGCGCCGCCGCATGGAGGAAATCCTCGCCGAACCCGGCGCGATGGAACGCACGCTAGCAAACTACGATCCGCCGCGAGGAAACCCGAAGTTTATCGCCGCCGTCGCTTCCCTCTTCCATCGCGAGTTCGGCTGGAAGGTCGGCCCGCAGCACGTCGCCGTGACCTCGGGCGGCCAGACCGCCTTCTTCTTCCTTTTCAACCTGCTCGCCGGTGAAATGCCGGACGGACGCCGCAAGAAGATCCTGCTGCCGCTGGTCCCTGAATACATCGGCTACGCGAACCAAGGCTCCTGCGGCGACCTCTTCCGCGCCGTCCCGCCGAAGATCGAGAAGACCGGCCCGCATGAATTCAAATACCGGGTGGACTTCGACGCGCTGAAGGTGACCGACGACATCGCCGCGATCTGCGTCTCCCGCCCGACCAATCCGACCGGTAACGTCCTCACGGATGAAGAAATCGCCCGGCTCTCTGATCTCGCGAAGGCGCACGATATTCCACTGATCATCGACAACGCCTACGGCGCGCCGTTTCCGAACATCATCTTCACCGAAGCCAAGCCGGTGTGGGATGACCACATCATCCTCACCCTGAGCCTGTCGAAGATCGGCCTGCCCGGCACCCGCACCGGCATCGTGATCGCTAACCCGAAGATCGCCGCCGCCGTCGCCTCGATGAGCGCGGTGATCGGCCTCGCGAACCCGAACATCGGCCAGGCCATCGCCCAGCCGCTGGTGGAGAGCGGCGAGATCCTGCGCCTCGCCAATGAGACCGTGCGACCCTTCTACATCGAGAAGTCCAGCCAGGCCCGCGAGTTCGTCGCCGAAAGTTTCGGCGGAGATTTCGACTACTACGTTCATCGTAGTGAAGGCGCGCTCTTCCTTTGGCTGTGGTTCCCCGGCCTGCCGATCACTTCGCGTGAACTCTACGAGCGGCTCAAGAAGCGCGGAGTGCTGATCATCTCCGGCCACTACTTCTTCTTCGGCCACGACGATGAATCCTGGCGTCACCGCCACGAGTGCCTGCGGATGACCTTCACGATGGACGAGAGCATCGTCCGCCGTGGCATCCGCATCATCGGCGAGGAAGTGCGCCGGGCGCATGAAGAAGCGGCAGTCGGGGTATAAGGAGCGTGGACATTCTGTCCACGCCGTGTCGACAGGATGTCGACACTCCTTATTTCACCGGCAGCACCGCGTAGTCCTCCGGCGGCCGGCAATCGTGCAGCATGTAGCGGCGCATGAAGCTCACCAGACCGCGGCTGTATTTCCGCCGCGTGAACGCACCGGAAGCCATCGACGCGATGTGCTTGGTCATGTGGTTCTCGATGAAATTGATGCCCGGCCAGCCCTTGAACTTCGCCGAGAACTTCGTGCCGGTCTCATACATCGAGAAGATCCCGCCGTCGTAGAAGTGCCGGATCAGCTCCCACCAGCTCTTGTGCCAATCGTGCAGCTCGTCCTCCGCCGCAGCGAATCCCGCTGCCATATCTTCCGGCCGGTCGAGCACGTCCTGACCTTTTGAAAACACGTGCTCGTCAAACAAGCGCGCCGACTCCAGCGCCATGAACAAACCCGGTGAGAGCATGGGATCGACAAAGCCGAACGAATCCCCGCAGGCCGCCCAACCCGGGCCGTGACCGCGGTCGGAGACGAGCTGGTAGTTCGTGTAGGTCATCACCGGCGTAACCCGCTTCGCATCCTTCGAGTGCTCCTTCAACAGCGGCTCGTTCGCCAGCGCGAAGGCCATGCGCTCCTCGGGCGTGTCCCCATAGGTCTTCGCCGCGTCCTTATGAACGACAACGCCCACGGAAAGCCGGCCAGGCAGCGGAATGCGCCAGCTCCAGCCGCGCTCGAGGATGGTGATCACCACCTGTCCATCCGGCGGGAAGTCGTGCGTGAAATTTTCGTAGTGCGCGAAGTAGGCGATATCCCTGCGTTCCCCGGTCTTCGCGCCGATCCCCAGCGTCCGCGCGAACAAGCGCGCCCGGCCGGTGGCATCGATCAGGAGGCGCGGGTGTCCGGTTAGCCCGGCCGCGGTTAGAGACTCGGCGGAAAGCTGGATCTCCCGTTCAGCATCGCCTTTCTCGACCGTCGCCCGATGGGTCACGAACCGTGCGCCGAGTTCCTCCGCCCGCTCGCGCAAGGTATCGTCGAACTGCGGGCGCGGGATATTATACGCATAGGGCACGGTGCCGGCGACCACTCCGAAGGTGAAATCGACCCGGCTGCCATGGCGGTGCAGGAAGGTCACGCCCGGCTTGTGCTGCGAGTAGCCCTTCACCTTTTCCTCGATGCCGAGACGCTGCATCACCGGCACGGTGGCGGGGACCAGCGACTCGCCGACCAGCAGTTCGGGGCGCTTGGCGTCGTCGAAAACCAAGACCTTGAATCCGCGCTGCGACAACAGGGCGGCCAGCGTCGAGCCCGCCGGCCCGGCTCCGAGGATGGCGACATCGGGTGTCATGCGGCGGGAGAGTTGCCGCGCCGTCCGGGTCTGCGAAGTCAAAAGTCCCGGCGTGCGTCATCCTCTGCCGAAGAATCGGTGTAACAGTAGCGGCCCACCGTGGTAAGTGAGGCCAAGCCCATGCCCGAGCACGACGCCGCTTTCTTCGCCTCCACCCGCTGGACGATCGTGTGCGATGCTGCGAGCGGCGGTGATGCCGTGGCAACGGAGGCCCTCGGTGCCCTCTTCCGAACCTACTGGCAGCCGCTTTACCGCTATGCCCGGCGGCGGGGAAAATCGAAGGAGGACGCGGAAGACCTGGTGCAGGGATTCTTCGGCCATCTGCTTGAAGCCCGGGCACTGCGCGACACGAGCCGCGACAAGGGCCGCTTCCGCGCCTTCCTGCTGGCCTCCTTCAATCACTGGATGATCAACACATGGAAGCGCGAGACCCGGCTGAAGCGCGGCCGCGGCATTCCTGCACTGTCATTCGATTGGGAGGAGGCGGAGTCCGGCTTGAAACTGGAGCCCGCCGACGACAGGAGCCCCGACCGCTTGTTCGACCGCGAGTGGGCGCTGACTCTGTTAGGCAAGGTGCTCGATGACCTCGAAGCAGCCAGCCGCGACGAGGGCGACCTTCGCTTTGATCGCTTGAAGCCGTGCCTGACGGCTGACTCCAGCCGCATTCCCTACGCGTCTCTGGCGGCGGACCTGGAGATGAGCGAGGGTGCCCTGCGGGTCGCCGTCCACCGGCTGCGCAAGCGCTACCGCGCCTTGCTGACGGAGGAGATCGCGCGCACGCTGTCCTCGCCCGAGGCGGTGGAGGATGAAATGCAGGCGTTGTTCGCGGTGCTGGCTGGCTGAAGATTTTTCGTAACGAATTCCGCCGCGGCTTTTTGACGGAGGCAGAGCACCATGACCCAGCCCCATTCATCCCCCTGCCCCGACTGTGGCGCGCCCCTGCCCGCTGATTCGCCGCAAGCGCTTTGCCCGGCGTGCCTGCTCCGGCAGGCGCTGGCATCCCGGACCATCGTGGCCGGCCAAGCGAGCACTCCCCCGCTGCCGCCGCCCTCGCCGGAGGAGATCGCGGACAAGTTTCCCCAATTCGAGATCACCGAATGCCTCGGCAGCGGCGGCATGGGCGTGGTTTACAGGGCCCGCCAGAAGTCGCTCGACCGTTGGGTCGCGATCAAGATCCTGCCGCCGGAGAAGATCGGCAACGAGCGCTTCGCCGAACGCTTCGCCCGCGAGGCCCAGACCCTGGCGCGGATGAATCACCCGAACATCGTCACCGTCTTCGACTATGGCGAGACCGGCGGCCTGTTCTACATCGTGATGGAGTCGTGGACGGAGTGAATCTCCGCGATCTGCTGCGCGAAGGGAAACTGGAGCCGGAGCAAGCGCTGGCGATCGTGCCGCCGATCTGCGAGGCGCTGCAGTACGCGCATGACAAGGGCATCGTCCACCGCGACATCAAGCCGGAGAACCTTTTGTTAGATCGCGATGGCCGCATCAAGATCGCCGATTTCGGGATCGCCTCGCTGGTCGGTGCCGGCGCGGAGCTGGCGGGCACGCCGCCCTACATGGCTCCCGAGCAAAGCGGTGCGCGCACGAAGGTCGATCATCGTACGGACATCTACGCGCTCGGCGTGGTGCTCTATGAAATGCTCACCGGCGAGCGACCGGCGAAGGATCTCGTCGCGCCCTCAAAGAAGGTGCAGATGGATGTGCGGCTCGATGAAATGGTGCTGCGCGCCCTCGATCAGGATCCCGAGCGCCGCTATCAAACCGCGGAGGAGTTTCGCACGATGGTGGAAACGGTCGGAGCCCCCGCCGCGCCGCCCGCGATGCCCGCAGCAGCTCCCGCCAAGCGAGGTGCCTTTGCCCGCTTCTGGTGGCTCTTTCTCGTGATGATCCCGGTCGGAGTCGTGCTGGGACTCGGAGTGGGCACCCTGCTGCTGGGTCTGGCCCCGAAAAAGTATGAAGCGAAAACGGTCCTCCTAATCAGGCCGGAGCCGGTCGATCTGAATGCTCCCACCTCCCTCGCCACTTGGATGGAAGCCATCAAGTCGCAGAAGACCTTGAGCGAAGTTGCCACGTTGCTGGACCTAAGCAATCGATGGAACACGACAGACTTTCAAGTCGCAACCACCTTGAGATCCATCGTCAGCGTGGATGAAATCCGCGGGACCTCCCTGATCCAGGTTCGCGTTCGCTACCCGGATCGAAAAGATGCTACTAAAATCGCGAGCACGCTGGCCCAGGTCTTCCGCGAGCGCTCGGGCAACACCACCTCGGGCGAAGCGATCGTCATCGTGCACGAGGAAGCCGTGGCACCGCTGAGACCGATCTCTCCAAACACCACCATCTTCCTCGGAGCCGCCGCCGGAGCCGGCCTGGTGCTGTCGCCACTGGCAGCGTTACTGCTGATCGTGGTGCTGGGTCGCGGCCGAGTCCGCGGCTGCCTAATCGTCTGCGGAGTGCTGTTTCTAACAGGGTGTGCCACGGCCGCCGTCATCTGGACGATGAGTGCCAAGCGATCACCGCAGGCTCCCCGGACCAGCTCTTCTCTGTCCACGCCGGCTGCTGCGGCCCGGCTGATGGCCACCTTGCGGATCATCGACATGCCGGTGAGGCAGGAGATCCCACAGTCCACCGAAGCCTTGAGCCCGGAAATGCGGGTGCTTGCGGTGCTGAGAAGCGTCATCGCCACAGACAAGGAAGAAGAATTGCTCATCCCGTTTATTCCCGGCCGCGAGGTGATTGGTGAATGCCGTCTCCCCCGCGAGGGAGCGCTTATGATTCGGGCGCACTTGAAGGACGGAGTCGTCACCTATGACCTCGAAGGTTTCGAAACAGGGGCGGGAGGTCCGGCGCGGACGAGCCTTGGGAGTTATCATGTCCCCTTGGGCGAGCCCGGCTTTCTGGATGAAAGGTTCGCCGCCCGCGGACGCAAGCAAGTCGCCCTGCTTTCCTTTGAGATCAATGATTCCGCCCCGGGACCACGTCCGCCGGCTACCGGTGGCTATGCTTATGGCCCCGTGATCGAGCGCGTGGTTTCCGACTGGAACTTTTCCACCACGAACTGCCTGATCGACCTCGACACGGGCAAGTTGTTCAGCATTGCCCCTGACTCCGGCCTGATTGTTCTTCCGCAGCAAGACCCGGATTGGGAGGGCTACCTAGAGAAGGAAATCCAGCCAACATCTGACGGAGCGATCGTAACGGACGCATTCGGCTTGGCACATGGCGACGGCCACGAACGGAAGCCTGGCCTAGTCGGCACTCACTTGCTCACTGCCCCTTACACTTGGAAGTCGAAAGATGCCGCGCTCCTGATGGATGCCTTCAATCTTAAAGATCTGGAGGAAATGCGGAAGCTGCCGACGCTGACCGCCATGCCGTTCCCATCATATTTCGAAGCGCAGGACGACGTTGCATGGGCGTTTTGTACGAGCGAGGGCCGCAGGGGACTGTTGCAAGTGATCGGTTTAAGCGACGACCGGAAAGGCGTGAAGATCCGCTACAAGCTCGTCGACGAACCTTCCGTAGGTTGGGATGGCACGGCCGGACTTCCTCCATCACTTGGCAGCACTCCGGAGGAAATACTCTTGCCTGGAGGCTTGTCCCCAAAGAACGGCTACCAGGTCAGGATCCGGGGATTTCCCGACGACCTGCCATTCAGCTACAGCATTCATATTTACGGGAAGGACAAGAAGGAGCTGATCTACACGCTTCCCCAAGCCGGGGGCTATCTTCGCTATTCGGCAGCGAAGGACCAATGTACGGTCTATTGGCATCACTCGGGTGAATTCGTAATCATCACGGATCGCGGCACCCAGCGATCGAAAGAGATCTACCTGCTCGCGGTTTCCGGAGACAAGGCGGAGCGCGTGGCACTCCCCGATTTCGTTGCGAACGCTCTCGGCCGGGTCGATGCCACCCGTAGTTATCGCGGAAGCATCGCCACACCCCGGCGATGGGAAGGAGACGACCTGCATCTGGATCTCGGGCTCGACACACTGAAAGGGCACTTCAACTGTCAGGTGGTCCTGGAGTTACAGCACGGCCCCAATACAGCCCCGCGAGTCATCCTGAAGAGCTGCACGACTCCCCAGCCCCCGAACGAGTGAACTGCCTCGCGTCTTGCCGTGCGAGACGCGGTCGACTAACAACAAGGCGTGTCCGATGCCCGATCGACCGCGGTTGCCCTTGCCAAGCGTCTCAAGGACGCGGGGCACACCGCGTACTTCGCCGGCGGCTGCGTACGCGACCGGCTGTTAGGAAAGCAGCCGAAGGACTACGACATCGCCACCTCGGCGATTCCGGAGCAAGTGTTGAAGTTGTTTCCCGGGGCAAACGAGGTAGGTGCGCACTTCGGCGTGGTGATCGCCAAGTCGCATGGCCATCACATCGAGATCGCGACCTTCCGCACTGATGGCTCGTATCGCGATGGCCGGAGGCCGGAAACGGTGAGCTTTTCGACGCCGGAGGAAGACGCGCAACGGCGTGACTTCACGATCAATGGGCTCTTCGAGAATCCGGAGACCGGCGAGGTGATCGACTTCGTCGGCGGCCGGGAGGATCTCGCGACCGGTGTCTTGCGAGCGATCGGCGAGCCTGCGGCGCGCTTTGCGGAGGACTCGCTGCGGCTGATGCGTGCGGCGCGGTTCGCGGTGACGCTCGGCTTCGAGATCGAGCCCGCGACGTGGGCGGCGATGTGCGAGCATGCCGATGGCCTGGCGCGGATCTCGCCGGAGCGGATTCGCGATGAGTTCTCGCGAATGATCGTGCTGCCAAAACGGGCACGGGCACTGGAGCTGCTCGTGGACTCCCGCTTGATCCAGCACTTCCTGCCAGAGGTGCTGGCACTCATCGGCTGCGAACAGCCGCCCGAATGGCATCCAGAGGGCGACGTCTTCACGCACACGAAGATCATGCTGACGATGTTAGAGAACGACGCACCGCTGGAGCTGTGCCTCGCGGTGCTGCTGCATGATATCGCCAAGCCACCGACCCAGACTCTCGATGGCGAGCGGATCCGCTTCAACGGCCACGACGCACTCGGCGCGACAATGGCGGAGGAAATCCTGCGCCGGCTGAAGTATCCGAACGACGTCATCGAAGCGGTGAGCTTCATGGTCTCACGTCACATGCAGTTCATGAATGTGCAGCAGATGCGGGTGGCGAAGCTGAAGCGCTTCATGGCGGAGCCGACCTTTCCGCTGGAGCTGGAGTTGCATCGGGTGGATTGCGCGTCGTCGAATGGCTTCACGGAGAACCTGGAGTTCGTGAAAGCCAAGCAGACCGATTTCGCAGCCCAACCGCTGATCCCGTCGCCGCTGGTGACAGGCCGGGACCTGATCGCCCTCGGCCTGAACCCCGGGCCGCTTTTCAAGGAACTGCTGGAGGCGGTGCAGACCGAACAACTCGAGGGGCGTCTGTTAGAACGCGAGAAGGCCATTGAGTGGGTAAAGGAGCGGATCTAGCAGCACCTTTCGAGCCTCCACGGGACCTATGCCAGCCAGGATCCGACTGGCGCAGTCCGATCCGCTATCCTCGCGATAGATCAGGATGCATGTCGCCTGCGACAGCAAGCTCACACCTTCTCGATACCGCTTCGCGCAAGACCTCGCAGAGCAACGGAACCTGTGGGTGTATAACTTTTCCCGCAGCATAAATTCGTTCTAGATCACTCAGCGTTTCGGAAACTTGAGTGCCGGTGAGGATAATCTCGTCATCATAACCAATTGACACCATCGCCTTGAGGGGAGAATCGCTTTCTGGCTCTTTGCAGTAGTCGAAGAGCAGCTCGTAGAACCTCTGATCAAGGTAGATCACCTTCTTGGACCAATCTACCTCTGAACAAGCTTCGTGAAAACAAACGAGGAGCGCCATGTCGTCATTCCTTTCCAATCATGGGCGAAACTTGAATGAAGGCAGGAAAAGGTGACCTGCCTGCCACCCTGCCTGCGATCGAGCAACGTGCCACCTCTCACCAAAACCACGTGAAGCTCGCCCGCAGCGTCCGCGGCTCCGTCGGGTGGAAATGGATGTCATCCACGCCGCCGGCCGGTTCACCGGGAAGCCTAGACGCATAGTAGTACTCGATGTCGTTGTCGGCGCGGTCGAGCAGGTTGAGGCAATCGAGC
This sequence comes from Luteolibacter arcticus, assembly GCF_025950235.1. Taxonomy (NCBI): domain Bacteria; kingdom Pseudomonadati; phylum Verrucomicrobiota; class Verrucomicrobiia; order Verrucomicrobiales; family Verrucomicrobiaceae; genus Neoluteolibacter; species Neoluteolibacter arcticus. The sequence goes on from NZ_JAPDDT010000004.1 coordinate 236,829, forward strand.
GCGAGTTCCCAGTTCTCGGTTCGGTAGCCGGCGCGGGCATTCACCATGAAGGATTCGCTGCCCTGCACGCCCTTCGTGGCGGTCAAAGGACGCTCACAGAAATAACGGCCGCGCAGCGCGCCGAAGAAGCCGGTGCCACCGCCCAGCGTGATGCCGCTCGAAATCACGACCGGGACCTGGTTCTCCACCCACGGGCCGCCGGTGGACCAGATGTCATTGTAGCGGCCCTCGGCCAACGAGACTTCCGCATCCACGGCGAGCCAGTTGTTAGGCCGGTAGTAGCCGGCGAACTCGATCCCGTAACGCGTGGTCGCCGGACCCGCTTCCACATTACCGGCGTCGCCGACGTAAAGCAGCTCCGAGTCATTAAACAGCGCCCACAATGCGACCGTGGTCGTGAAGCACTGCGTCCACTGGCTGCGAGTGCCGAGCTCGGTCCCCCAAGTGCGCACGATCGGATCGACAGACTGAGCCGGCGCTCCCGTGTTCGGGTCGATCTTGAGGTTCACGCCGCGCGGGTCGTTGCTGTGGAAGCCTCCGCCGAGATTCAGGTAGTACTCGTGATGGTCGCCGGGGCTGAAGATCAGGTTGAGCTTCGGCACGATCATCGCGTCCACTTCGCCGCCGCTGTTGGCAGGCAGGTCACTATCCACCTGGCTCACGAAGAGATCGCCGCGCACACCGGCCTCGGTGCGGAACCACTCGGTCCATGTCGTTTTCGATTCGGCATAGAGCGAGTAGCTGCCGATGAAGACATCGTCCTCGCGCACCGTGGCCAATTCGTTTCGCGCGACGGTGTCCGAGAGCCCGAGATCGCTGATCCAGTCGTTCTGCGTCTGGAAGCCGAAGGTGTAGGTGGTTCCGGCATTGAAGATCTGCCGGTTTTCCAGATCCACGGCGAAGTCGGCACCGGCGAAGCCACGGGCATCCGACTGGTGGAATTGGTCGCCATTGACCGGATCGTCGAGGAAGTAGGTGAAGTTCGAGAACAGATCGAGATCGTAGTAACCGGCCCACGCCTTGCCGCGGATCACGGTATCCTGATCGCGCATGCCGAAGGTGGTCGAAAGCGAGTAGCGCTGCGACTCGCCGCCGTCCGTGGGATCGATGTAGCCGAAGCGATCGATCTGCCCGCCGGCCACCGCACGCAGCGCGATCTGGTCGGTGGCCCGCCACTCGCCCTGCGAACCGAGGAAGGTGATGTTGAAATAGTTGTCCTCATCCCCGCGATGCCAGCGGACGATGCCATTGAAGCGGCTCGCGTCCTCATCCAGCACCCACGGGCCTTCGTAGTAGGTCGCCTCGCCGCCGAAGGTAAGCACGCCGCCCCAGGCATCGACCGAGTCGCCGAAGACCCCGCGCCAGTAGTTGTCCTCGCCGAAGGTCACGCCCGCGAACCCGTGCTCCAGTTCATTCACCAGCGAAAACTCGGCGGCACCCGCGGTGGTCATGTCACCCCGCTCGGTGAAGAACGGTCCCTTCTGGTAGTCGAGCTGCTGGACGAACTCGGGGATGATGAAATTGATGTCGGTGTAGCCTTGGCCGTGGGCGTGCGCGCGGTTGTTCGCTGGCATTCCATCGACGAAGACCCCGAAATCGGTGCCGTGGTCGAGGTTGTAGCCGCGGACGAAATACTGGTTCGCCTTGCCGTCGCCAGAATGCTGGGTGACCACCAGCCCGGGCACGGATTCCAGCAGTTCGCCCTTCCGCAGCCACGGCCGCTCCAGCAGTTCCTCACGGGATGCCTGCCCTTTCGAGGCCGTTTCCGCCTCGCCGAGCATGAATTCCGCCTTTCCGCTGACGATCAGCGGGGTCAGCTCGCTAGCGATATCGTGCGCTTGGAGCGTGGCGGTTCCTAGGGCCAGCAGCAGCAGCGGGGAGCGGGAGAACATGCCGCCGATTCAAGCGCCCCGGGCGGGGCTGACAACCGCTTTCCGGGAGCGATTCCGAGGCCACGCATTTCTGTCATACAAATTTTTGACTTTCCGCCACGCTTTAGGAAAAGTGCGCTCAGCAAACCCGTATTCTTTCACTCATGCGTCCGCACACTTTCGTCGCCGCCCTGCTCGGCACTCTCCAGCTCGCCGCCCAGCAGGGCGATAATAAGGCGCACACCAAGATGGACCCGGTCGTTCCGGAGAAGGACATCCCACCTTCGCCGGTGCTGTCGGTAGACGATGCCTTGAAGAGCTTCAAGATCGCGCCCGGCTTCGTCATCGAGCCCGTGGTCACCGAACCGCTGGTGGAAAAGCCGGTCTGCATCGACTTCGACCCCGCCGGCCGGATGTGGGTCTGCGAGATGCGCGGCTACATGCCGGACATCGATGGCGCTGGCGAGAAGACCCCCGAAGGCCGAATCTCCGTGCTCGAGGACACCGATGGCGACGGCACGGCCGACAAGAAAACCGTCTTTCTCGACAAGGTGCTGCTCCCCCGCGCGGTGACCGTATTCGAAGACGGCATCCTTTTCCTCGATGAAAATCGCCTGTGCTGGGCCAAACGCGACGGCCTCAAGATCGTCGGCGAACCAGAGGTGATCGACCAGAAATTCAACGGCGGCGGTAACGTCGAGCACAAGCCGAACGGGCTGATGCCCGACCTGGACAACTGGCTCTACCTCGCCAAGTCCGAGAAGCGGCTGCGCCGGGTCAACGGCAAGTGGCAGATCGAGCCGACCTCGTTCCGCGGTCAGTGGGGCATCGCCCGCGACGACTGGGGCCGCCTCTACCACAACCACAATTCCGCCTTCATGTTCGGCGAAAGCCTCGCCCCGAACCTGCTGCAGGGAAATCCGGCGGTGAAGATGAAGTACAACGATACCGCCGCGCTCGGCAACAATCGCACCTGGCCGGTCCGCGTCACACCAGGATTGAACCGCGCCTACCTCTCGAAGGCCAACGGCTACAACGAGCAGACGCTCGATCCGAAGACCCACAAGCTGATCAACTGCACTGCCGCCGCCGGTCTCACCGTCTATCGCGGCACGAATTTCCCGAAGGACTGGTATGGCACGGGATTCTCCACCGAATCCTCGGTCAATCTCGTGAAGGCGATCAAGATCGAGGAGAACGATGGCAAGCTGAGCGGCACCCACCCTCTCGGCGAGAAGGAATTCCTCGCCTCCACCGACGAGCGCTTCCGGCCGGTGAACGTGTACACGGCACCGGATGGCTCGCTCTACCTGGTGGACATGTATCACGGCATCATCCAGCACAAGACCTACCAGACCACCTATCTGCGCCAGCAGCACCTCTCGCGGGGGCTGGACAAGCCGGGCTTCGGCCACGGCCGCATCTACCGCATCCGTAGTACGTCCGGAAAGCTGGAGCCAAAGGTGGACATCGGCGCGCTCAAGGGGCTCGACCTCGTGAAGATGCTGATGCATGCGAACGCTTGGCACCGCGAAACGGCCCAGCGCGTAATGGTGCAGAGCAAGGATGCGGCACTGGTGCCATTGCTCGCGAAGCTCGCAGCCAGCGGACCGCCGGTCGCCCGCGTCCACGCATTCTGGACGCTGGAAGGAATGGGCGAGCTGAAGTCCGAGCATCTCAAGGCCGCACTGACGGACAAGGATCCGAAGGTCCAGTCGTCCGCCTTGTGGGCCTGCACCCGCCTCGATCCGGCGGAGCTTTCCAAGATCGAAGCCGGGCTGGTCGCGCTCAAGCCCGCCGCGCCGGAGGTGGCCCCCTATCTGGCCCGCGTGCTCGGTTCGCTCGGCACGCAGAAGGCACTCGACGCGCTCGCGGCGCTTTTGAAGGACGAGTCGAAGGTCCGCTTTATCCGCGAGGCCGCCGTCTCGGGCCTGCATGGCCACGAGGCCGAGTTCCAGAAGCTGGCCGACCCGAAGGACAAGGCCCTCGCCGGCTGGCTTGAACAGGGTGCGAAGAACGGCCCCGCCAAATCCGACGGACCTTCGCTCAAGGGAGCGGAGCTGGCATCCTTCAACCGCGGCAAGGCGCTCTTCGCCGGTGAAGCGGTCTGCTTTAGCTGCCATGGACCGGACGGAAGCGGCGTCGTCGGCCTCGGCCCGCCGCTCGATGGCTCCGAGTGGGTCACCGGCAAGCCGGAGATCCTGATCAATATCATGCTCCACGGCATGACCGGGCCGGTCACCGTAGCGGGTGTGGAGTACAAGCCGACCGCCGACATGCCGTCGCTGGGAGTGAATCCGATGTTCACCGACCAGAAGCTCGCCGACATCGCGACCTACGTCCGCAATGAGTGGGACAACAAGGCCCCCGCCGTCACCGAGGAGACGGTCAAGAAGCAGCGCGATGCCACCAAGGATCGCGCTGGCAAGCCATGGACGGCTGGCGAATTGAAGTAACGGCCCCTTCCAAATTTACGCGGCCCGACCGGATTTCGGTCGGGCCGTTTTGTATTCAGGAGGAGTGCACAGGGCCAGACCTATGGGTCCTATAGGTCGTATGGGACCTATTCCGCGAAACGAAAAAGCCCGGAGCACCTCGCGGCGTCCGGGCTTGGGAAAAGCAGTCTCGGCACCTCTTCAGCCCGTCACGCGCATCGGCATGATCACGTAGAGGAAGCTGCCATCGATGCGGACGACGCCGGGGCTCATCTCGTCGATCAGGTCGAGGTAAACGGTGTCGCTTTCGAGGTTGCGCAGCGGGGCCATCAGGAACTCCGGATTGAACGCGATCTGCATCGCCTTGCCGCCGTAGGCGACCTCCATCGTTTCGCGAGCTTCACCGACATCCGGCGAGTTGGCGGTGACTTCCACGACATTCTCGCCGAAGACGAGCTTCACCGAGTTCGACTTGTCGGAAGACAGCAGCGAAACGCGGCGGACGGTGTCGAGGGTCGATTCACGTGGCAGCTCGACGCGCTCGGTCGAGTCGCCCGGGATCACTTGGCGGTAGTTCGGGTAGTTGCCCTCGATCAGCTTGCTGATCAGCAGGTGCTCCCCGATGGAGAAGGAAATCTGGCTGTCGGAAAGGCGGATGAGCACTTCGCCGGCTTCGCCGAGCAAGCGCTGGAGTTCTTGGACCGCCTTGGTCGGCACGATCACGTCGGTCTCGTGGCTGGCCGGGAAATCGAGGTCGTTCTCGACCATCGCGAGGCGGCGGCCGTCGGTGGCGACGAGCGTCAGCTTGCCATCGCGGAACGAGGTGTAGATGCCGTTCAGCACGTAGCGGGTCTCGTCGGTCGAGATCGCATAGGAAGTCTTCTTGAGGCCGTCGCGCAGCAATTGCTGCGGCATGCGGAATTCCTTGGCGCCGTCGAAGTCCGGGAGCGGCGGGAAGTCGTCCTGGCCCAGGCCGATGATCTTGAAGAACGACGGGCCGCTCTGGATCGAGGCGACATTCTTGGCATCGACGGTGATCTCGACCTCGCTGGCCGGAAGCTCGCGGACGATGTTGACGAGGCGCTTGGCCGGCAGAGTAGTCGCGCCTTCCTTTTCGATCTTGGCCTCGACCGAGCCGGTGATGCCGACATCAAGGTCCGTGGTGGTAAACGTCAGACGGCCGTTTTTCGCCACCAGCAACACGTTCGAAAGGATCGGCAGGGTCGTGCGGGTGCTGACCACGTGCTGGACCTTCTGCAGCCCCTCAAGGAGGGCTTCTTTGGAAATGCTGAACTTCATGGGGAAAAGCGGGAGACGCGTTGGCTGGGCGCGATGCTCTCCGCAATCTCTAACCCTTGGCAAGCCAATCTATCGGGAATGCCATGGAAGGCCGCCCACTTCGGACGACCTCCCGGAATTTCAAAAAATCCCCGGCGGTTTCAACGCCTCAACGAGGCCTCGATCACCCCGATCGAATCCCGGGTCGAGGGGTCCAGTTCCATCTGCGCGGTGATCCGTTTTACCGCATGGATGACCGTCCCGTGATCCCGTCCGCCGAAGGCCTCGCCGATCTCCATGAGAGACTGCTTGGTGAGCGTCCGGCTCAGGTACATGGCGATCTGGCGGGGAAAAGCGATGCTGGCCGGGCGGCGGCGACTGGTCATGTCGGCCAGACGCACGTCATAATGGTCGGCCACGGCACGCTGGATGGAGTCGACGGTCACCTGCTTGCCTGTTTCCTCCCGCAGCAGGTCGCGCAGCAGGTGCTCCACGCGATCCTCGGTCACGCGCTCGCCGGCGAGCGAGGCAAAGGTGGCCACCCGCATGAGGGCGCCCTCGAGGCGGCGGACATTGCTGCGGATGCGCTCAGCCAGGAAACGGATGATCCCCTCCTCGACCTTCACCTTCCACTCGTCGCGCTTCTTCTGGAGAATGGCGAGCCGGGTCTCGAAGACCGGCGGCTGGATCTCTACGGTGAGCCCGCATTCGAAACGGGATACCAGGCGCGGCTCGAGGCTCTTGATCTCGCTGGCCGGGCGATCGCTGGTGAGGACGACCTGGCAACGGCCATCCAGCAGCGAATTGAAGGTGTGGAAGAATTCCTCCTGCGAGCGCTCCTTGCCACCGATGAACTGGATGTCGTCGATCAACATCAGCTCGGCGTGGCGATAGCGCTTGCGGAAGCGCTCAAGGTCGCCTTTCCGGACGGCATCGATGAACTCGTTGGTGAACTTTTCGCAGGTCAGATAGACGACCCGTGAGGTCGGCGAGCTGCGCAAATACGCTTGGCCGATGGCCTGCATGAGGTGGGTCTTGCCGAGCCCGGAGCCGCCATGGATGAAGAGCGGGTTGTAGCCCGGGCCCTTGCGCTTGCCGACGGCCTCGCAGGCCGCGTGGGCGAACTGGCTGTTCGCGCCGACGACGAAATTATCGAGCGTGAACTGCGGATTGAGACCGGAGGTTTTGAGGCGTTTCTCAAACGGCACCTCACCCGCTGCCGAAGCGACGTTCACCGAGCGGGCTGGCACCGCGCGGTCGAGGTCGGAGACCGGTTCAAGGATCTCCGGGAGCTTGTCCTCCACCACCAGCTTCACCCCGCGGACGCCTTCCATCGTTTCCGCCACCGCGGTGGCGAGTTCCGGCATGTAGTTCGTCTCGATCCACACCTGGTGAATGTCATTCGGCACGGCCACCACTGCCTTCGAATCCTCCACTGCCACCAACCGCGAAGCCCGGAACCAGCGCTGGTAAGCGTCCTTGCTCACCAGACCACCGAGAACTTCGCAGGTTGCCTCCCATTGAGCGGCGACGTCGGTGACGGCCGTCATTGCATCCTCTTCGAACTCCTCAGAATCCATGTTTGTCACGTGTGTAATCAGAAAATGGTTTTTGTGTGCCGCGCCCCTTTCCCAAGCAGTTGTTTGGGAGCTCCCCGAAGCGCGGCGGGGAGGAGGGATAGCCTGTCCTCCACGGCGAGTGGGATTCAAATTTCACCTGCTCTAACAGCTCCTGCGCCCGCTCCCACTTTCCACAAGCGTTCCACGACAGAAGTTTTTTAAACCTTGACCCCTACTTTCCTTAATTTTCCCGAAAGATCCGGGGTGCATCCCCATCCCCAAAAGGCGCTCACCGTTTGAAATCAACGGATTTCCGCACCTCGGATGTGACATAAAATTTCATTCGGATACGTTGAGCGCGCGGAACTCCTTACATACGAAAGGAAAGCGACGTGGACCCGCCTTTCGCTTGTCGCCCTGCACGTGACGGGAAAGACTCCGCCGCATGTCCGGAGCCGGTTTCGACCTCGCCATCATCGTCGTTTACTTCGTGGTGATCATCGGCATCGGGCTTTACGCCGCGCGGGGCCAGAAAACGATGGAGACCTACGCGCTGGGCAACCGCTCGATGCCATGGTGGGCGGTCCTCGCGTCGATTCTCGCATCTGAAATTTCCGCCGGCACTTTCCTCGGCACACCGAGCGAAGGCTACGCCAAGCTGAACTTCCTCTACGCCCAGCTCGTGATCGGCACGATCATCGCACGGCTGCTGGTGGCCGCGGTCTTCATCAAGCCCTTCTACGACCTTAAGGTGGTGAGCATCTACGAGTTCCTGGAGATCCGCTTCGGCCGGATGACGCGAAGGATCTCGTCGTTCGTGTTCCTGCTCACGCGCTCCTTGGCCAGCGGCTCGCGGATCTTCGTCGCAGCCATCTTGCTGGTGCTCGCGTGGGAGGTGCTGCATCCGGCATTCCGCCAGCTCGAGGGCGAGGCACGGTTCCAGCAGGAGCTTTTTATCTACGTCGGCGCGGTGGTGGTCATCACTTTCCTGACCGCACTCTACACCACCCTCGGAGGCATCAAGGCCGTGGTCTGGACCGACCTCATCCAAGTCAGCCTGATGTTCGGCTCCGCGATCTACGTGTTCTTCTGGCTGCTTGGAAAAACCGGCGGATGGGGCGGCTTCTTCGAGTCGATCAAGACTCCCGCCTTTGTCGATACAGGCATCGATTCCACCAAAGGCTTCGGCGAGAACGTCCGCGGGATCCTCACGCAGGAATACACGCTGTGGGCGGCCTTCCTCGGCTCCGTCTTCACCACGCTGGCAACCCACGGCACCGATCAGGACATGGTGCAGCGGATGCTCACGTCGAAGGACCACAAGAAAGGCCAGCGCGCGGTGATTCTCTCGGGTCTGATCGATCTGCCGGTGGTGATCGGCTTCCTCGCCATCGGAATCCTGCTCTTCCGTTTCTACACGCAGAATGCCGATCGCGCCCCGGCACACGATCCTGGCATCTTCGCTTGGTTCATGGTTCACGATCTCGCGCCCGGGCTGCGCGGTCTGCTGGCCGCCGGCCTTTTCGCCACCGCGATGGGCTCGCTGAGCACGGCCCTCAACGCACTGGCCACCACCTTTACGAAAGACTGGTATGTCGGCTACTTCCGTCCGAATGCGTCGTCGAATGAGCAGTTCAAGGCAGCGCGTTGGGCTACCGCGGGTTTTGCGGTGCTGCTCGCTCTCATTGGCATCGGCACTGCATTCATCAAGCTGAAGAATCCCGACCTCCGCATCATCCCCATCGTCCTCGGCAGCTTCGGCTACACCTATGGCTCGCTGCTCGGGGTGTTCCTGATCGGCATGCTCACCAAGACCCGCGGGACTTGCCGGGGCAACGCGATCGCGATGGCCGCAGGCCTGCTGGTCGTCTGCTTTTTCTCCAGCGCGCACAATGACGTTTACGACATCTTCCACGACAAGGAGGCCAAAGTCCGCAAGGCCCTCGTCGCCCTGAAGGCCGCGCCCGCCTACTCCACTTTCGCCACCTCCTTCCAACCGGCCACGCCCGAACTCGTCGCCCAGGTCGTCGAAAAGACCAAGCTTCCGGAAGCCGAGGTCCGAGACCTCTGGGCCAGTCGCACCAGCCACGAACCGTGGTACCTGCCATCGTGGGTGCCGGTGATTGCCTTCACCTGGCGCATCATGCTGGGCACGCTGGTCACCGTGATGGTGGGCCTGTGCTTCCCGCGCAAGGGAGCCGCCTACGTCGCCCAATCCGCCTGAGCCTGAACCATGCACGACGACCTCGCCGACCTGCTCCGCCGCCGCAAGGAAACCATCGCCGACCACGCGTTCCGCGACCGCGATCCCGCCGCGCACCTTGAGTCCCTGAAATCGGTCTCCGAGGAAATCCTCGCGTGGCATCAGGCGCATCGCGGCGAGATCCCGGCACGGCTTGAGCATTTCCTGACGAATTGCTCGTTCGATAAGGCGCTCGTTTTCCTCGAAAGCGGCGGCACGTGGACCGGTCACTGAGGAATTTCCACACCGCTCTTGCCCGGCCCCGGAGTCGCCCCCTAGTCTCCGCGCCGAGCAATTCATGGGCGGAGCGGCACCACACATCATCGGTATTCTTCCAGCGCGCTGGGGGTCCACTCGCTTCCCCGGAAAGCCCCTCCACCTCATTGCCGGCAAGCCGCTCGTCCAGCACGTCTGGGAGCAGTGCCGGAAATGCACGCGCCTCGACGACCTCTACATCGCCACCGATGACGAGCGGATCTTCGCTGCTGCGGAGAGCTTCGGCGCCAAGGCCATCATGACCTCGCCCGAGCACCCGACCGGCACTGATCGCTTGGCCGAGGCCGTCCGCTCGCTCCCACAAGTCGACATCATCGTCAATATCCAGGGCGACGAACCGCTGATCGATCCAGCCCTCGTCGACGAACTCGCCGCCGCGATGGCCGCCGACGCTTCGCTCGACATGGCGACCGCCGCCAACCCGCTCGATCCCGACGATCCCGCGGTGCAGGATCCGAACGTCGTGAAAGTCGTCACCGCACTCGACGGCCGCGCGCTCTACTTCTCCCGCTCTCCCCTGCCCTTCTTCCGCAATGCGGTCGAAGGCCTGCCCGTCTATCGTCACAAGGGGATCTACGCATACCGTCGTACTTTCCTTGAGCGCTTCGTCACCTGGCCCCCCTCTCCGCTCGAGCGGGCCGAATCGCTCGAACAACTCCGCGCCCTTGAAAACGGCGCGTCCATCAAGGTCTTGCCTACCCACGACACCTCGCCCGGTGTCGACACTCCCGAACAGGCCGCCCACGTCGAATCCATCCTTACCAGCCAACTGTCCCACCCATGAAATACATCTTCGTCACCGGCGGCGTCGTCTCGTCTCTCGGCAAAGGCCTCGCCGCGGCCTCCATCGGCGCGCTGCTCGAGCACCGGGGGCTCAAGACGCTGATGCAGAAATTCGACCCCTACCTCAACGTAGACCCGGGCACCATGTCGCCCTACCAGCACGGCGAGGTGTACGTCCTCGACGACGGTGCGGAGACCGACCTCGACCTCGGCCACTACGAACGCTTCACCTCCGGCGTGATGTCGCGGCTGAATAACCTGACCTCCGGCCAGGTCTTCGACGCCGTCATCAAGAAGGAGCGCAGGGGCGAATACCTCGGCAAGACGGTGCAGTTCATCCCGCACGTCACCGACGAGATTAAATCCCGCCTTCACGCCGTCACCGACAACAACCCCGACGTGGATGTGCTGATCACCGAGATCGGTGGCACCGTCGGCGACATGGAAGGACTCCTTTTCATCGAAGCCCTACGCCAGTTCGCGCTCGAAGTCGGCAAGGACAACGTCTGCTTCATCCACGTCACGCTGCTGCCTTTCATCAAGGCGGCCGGCGAGGTGAAGACCAAGCCGACCCAGCAGTCCGTCGCCAAACTCCGCGAACTCGGCATCCAGCCGGACATCATCATCTGCCGCACCGAAGCCGACCTCGACGAGGACAACCGCAAGAAGATCGCGATGTTCTGCAACGTGGAGAAGAAGAACGTGGTCGCCTTCCGCGATGTCGCCCACACGATCTACGAATGCCCGCTGGACCTGCGCCGCGACAAGATCGACCGCCTCGTGGTGGACAGGATCGGTCTCGGCCATACACCTTCTCCAGCCCTTGACGATTGGGAGCATTTCGTCCGCCGCGTCATCCACCCGAAGAACAAGGTGACCATCGCCGTCGCCGGCAAATACATCGAGCTGCAGGACGCGTACAAGTCGATCTACGAATCGCTGATCCACGCCGGCGCGCACCACGACACCAAGGTCAACATCATCCGCGTCGAAGCCGAGGCGATCGAGGACCACGGCGCAAAGGCGGTCATTGGCGAGGTCGATGGCATCCTCGTCCCCGGCGGCTTCGGTGATCGCGGCATCGAGGGCAAGATCCAAGCGGCCCAATACGCGCGGGAAAACAACATCCCGTATTTCGGCATCTGCCTCGGGATGCAGATCGCGACCATCGAGTTCGCGCGCAATGTCTGCAAGCTGCGTGGCGCAAACTCGACCGAGTTCGACAAGAACACGCCATTCCCCGTCATCTGCCTACAGGAAGAGCAGAAGGGCGTGGAGGACATGGGCGCCACCATGCGCCTCGGTTCCTGCGAGAGCATCGTCTTCGCCGGCACCAAGGCCGCCGACCTCTACGGCAATGCGGATCGCATTCATGAACGCCACCGCCACCGGTATGAGTTCAACTCCGACTTCCAGGAAAAGCTCCAGGATTGCGGGCTGGTCATCTCCTCGGTCTCCGAGAAGGAAGGCCTCGTTGAAATCGTCGAGCTGCCGAATCACCCCTTCTTCGTGGGCGCGCAGTTCCACCCCGAGTTCCAGTCGAAGCCGAACAAGCCGCACCCGCTGTTCGCCGGCTTCGTGAAGGCATCGCTCGAGCGCGCGCAGGCTCAGTGACGCCCGGCAAGCTGGCGCAGCCGCCGCCGTTGCTCGCGGCGGCGAGTCTGGTTCCGAACCACCAGCGCGGTCGCGAGAAGCGCGATGCCGCTGCCGGTCGCGATGAGCAGGCCCAGGTGCATGGCTTCGGAAAGGTTCGGCACTTCCATCTTGTAACCGAGGCCGAGCAAAAGCGCGCCACCGCCGAAGATCACCAGCGCCCACAGTCCGAGGATGAATCCGCTGATCACCATCGACGCCGTGGCAAAGCCATCGGTCGGAACACCGGCGGCCTCAGACTGCCGCTTCGAGATCACGGCGCAGATCAGGGCCGGGATTACGGCGATCCCGAAGCTCAGGATGGCTGCCACCGCGAGGATGAATGCCGCGAGGCCGGTCTTCTCATGATTCTCTTTCATGGCGCGTTCTACCGTACACCATGCCCGGATGGTCCCCGCCGCGGCAAGCCCGCATTTGCCGGCTATGCCTCCGGTTCCCCCTCGGTCTCCGACTCCACCAGCGTCGCACCCCGCACCAAGCGGCAGAATTCCTTTTTCGGCAGCACGTGGTGCTCGCCTTCCTTCGTGGACAGGTCGGCCATCGTCTTGTAGGCCACTTCGAATCGCTCCAGCCGCGTGATCCGGATGAACTCCGCGCCCTTCTTCCACAACTGGTCCTGCTGCAAACGCATGCCGCAGCCTGACGCACGCGCCCCGCAATGACCAGCCTCGCGACAACATGAAACTCGGGGTCATCGGTGGAGGACCGGCGGGACTGCGCGCCGCGGAAGTGGCGGCGTCTGCGGGCGCGTCCGTGACCATCTTCGACGCCAAGCCATCCGTGGGGCGCAAGTTGCTCGTGGCAGGTCGCGGCGGACTGAACCTCACGCATGGCGAAGACCTCGGGCGCTTCATCTCTCGTTACTCGGGTCCGGCGGATTTCTGGCAGCACGCCATTTCCGCCTTCACCCCGTCCGATCTGCGCGAATGGGCGGCCGGCCTGGGCATCGAGACTTTCGAGCAGCGCACCGGCCGCGTTTATCCGCGCGAGATGAAAGCCGCCCCCCTGCTCCGGCGCTGGGTGGACCGCTTGCGCGGGCTTGGCGTGACCTTCGAAATGAATCACCGCTGGACCGGCCTCAAGCCGGGTCCGCCGCACGAGCTGGAGTTCTCGATCTACGATGAACACCGTACTTTTACGAGCGATGCCGTGATCCTTGCACTCGGTGGTGCATCATGGCCCATCACCGGCTCGGACGGTCATTGGACATCGATTCTTACGTCCCTTGGCATCGGTGTGAATCCACTCGCTCCCGCCAACTGCGGTTGGGAGACTGCGTGGCCTCGGGAAGTCCTCGCGACCGCGGAAGGCAAGCCGCTGAAGAACCTCGTCGTCCGCGCCGGAGATCACGAAGTGAAAGGAGAACTGATGGTCACGTCCTACGGACTCGAAGGCGGTGCCATCTATCAGCTCGGCACTCACCTGCGCGCGATGCCCGAACCCGTCGTACACATCGACTTCAAACCTACCTACTCGCTTGAGGAGCTGGTCACGAAACTAGCAGCCTCCAAGCTGCCCGCCGTCACCGCCTGCAAGCAATGCTGGAGATTGAGCGATGCCACGCACGCGATCATCTGCGCCGGGCATTCGGATCAGTCCTCTGCCACAGGTTTAGCGGAAAGGGCCAAAAGCTGCGCAATCCCGCTCATTGGTCCACGTCCGATCGATGAAGCGATTTCTTCCGCTGGAGGTGTTAGATGGGACGAGCTCGATGTGAATTTGATGCTACGTAAACTTACCCGTGTGTTTGTCGCGGGAGAAATGATCGATTGGGAAGCGACCACCGGCGGCTATCTCATGCAAGGTTGTTTCGCCACTGGAACGCTTGTAGGCAAAGCGATTGCCGCCTCTTGAGCGGGGCGTATCAAACGCCGGATCGAAGAAAGCCCACTCAGGTTTTTTCTGGAATCAACTAAACCTACGGCGTCCATCGTACGTGATGGCATTGAATGGTCCGGATGCATTCATCCAGAAGCTCGCTGGCTTCTGTTAGTCGCCGACATGTTTCCTTTGGGAGGGTCTCCCCTCGCCCGACATCGCCCATGGGCGACCTGCACGTCGACTTCGAATGCACTCTGCATCGCTCATATGCCCTCGAAGCTCCCAATGAAAAAATACTCGCTCAGCTCCTACCTGCTCCCATCCTCCGTGATGGTTTTCACCTGTGCCGCGATCCACACGGCGCGGGCCGCCGATGACCTGTGGAGCGTCACCGGCCCCGCCACATGGACCGTCGGTACCAACTGGTCCCTTGGCAACCCGCCGACCACCCTCGACCGCGCCATCATCTCCAACGGCGGTTCGGCCACCCTCGCCTCCGGTGACGCCATCACGATTGACAAGTTCCGCCTCGTCAACGGCTCCCTCGCCATGACCGGGGGAACGCTCGCCACAACCACCCTCACCGACACCGATAGCCTGAAGATCGGGGACTATGCCTACAATTTGGCCGGCGGAACCGTCGCGCTGACGATGTCGGGCGCCTCCGCCATCACCGCCGCCGATCGCATCTACGTTGCGGACGGCGAGGGCACGGGCGTGACCACCGTCGTCACCAACGTCACCGCGACCCTCTCGGACACGGCCTCGCTCACCGCCACCAACGATTACGTCATCCTCGGTCGCGTGAATGGCACCGCCAACGTGACGCTAAACAACAGCGCCGTCATCGAGAAAAAGGGTGCCACCAACACCTTCATCATCGGCGATGGGGTCCGGGGCACCGGTAACGTCACCCTCAATGACAGCTCCTCCCTCAAGTCCGCCAACCAGTTCGTGATCGGCAACGCCGGAACCGGCAACGTCACCCTCAAGAGCACCTCCTCGGTGCTCGCTTCCGGCGGCACTGTCACCATCGGCAATGCGGCAAACTCCATCGGCACCGTCGCCCTCCAGGACTCCTCGACCTTTACCCTGTCCACCGGCACCTGCATCCTGGGGAACGCGAACACCGCCCAAGGCACCCTGACCCTCACGGGATCCTCGGCGTTCAACGTCCTCGCCAATGAGATGTATGTCGGCAACGCCTCCGGCGGCACCGGCACCCTCACCATCTCCGACAACGCCACCCTTACGAAAGGTGCCACCGGTTTCGCGTTCACCATCGGCCGCTCCAACGGCACCGGCACCGTCACTGTCCAGAACAGTGGCAAACTGGTCTCCCAGAACTCCCTCCGCATGACGGAAGGCGCCACGGCCAACGCCACCCTCAACGTCAAGGACAGCGGCATCGTCCAGGTGACCGGCTCGATGCAGATCGGCTACTCGGGCACCGGACTGCTCGATGTCACCTCCAACACCGCGACCGTCACCGTGGGCGGCGAGCTGTCCGTCGCCAGCAACGTGGGCAAGGGCACCCTCCGCATGACCGGCGGCACCCTCAACGCCACCGGTGCCGGCACCTACGTCATCGGCGGCGGCAATGGCGCCCAAGCCACCGTCACCCTCTCCGGCACCAGCGCCCTCAACGGAGGCAACATGAAATGGAAGGCCGGCGACTACGGCGGCGCTGCCGGGGCCACCGGCAGCACCAACGTCACCCTGTCCGACACCGCCTCGCTCACCCTTAGGGAGTTCACCCTCGGCCACATCGGCGGCGCCCCGGCCACCGCGACCGTCAACCTCCTCGGCACCTCCACGCTCACGGTGAACAACTACGTCACCCTCGGCCGCGATGACGCCGGCACCAACGGAGGCATGTCCGCCACCCTCAACCTCAACGGGGGAACCCTCGCCACCAAGTCCGTCCGCTCCGGCGGCTCCGCGTCCGCCCTTCTCAACACGATCAATGGCGACGGGGGGGCCATCAAGGCGCTCGCCACCGAGCCGGATTTCTTCCAGCCCACCGCGAACAATGCCGCGCGCCCTAGGGTGGTACTCGGCAACAGCGGACTGTCCTTCAATACCAACGGCTTCACCGTCGGCATCAAGAATGCGCTCACGGGCACCGGCGGCTTGACCAAGACGGGCGCGGGAAAACTGGTCTTTTTCTCGTCCCAGCCCTTCACCGGCACCACCGCCGTCAACCAGGGCACCCTGGAGCTGGATACGGCCAGCAGCCTCGCCGGCCCCCTCTACGCCGCCTCCGGCGGCACGGTCTCTATCAGCGGTAGCTCCGGCTCGTCGGCGTTGGTGCCGGACCTCACGCTTGCCGGTGGCTCCCAGCTGGTGCTCCCCGCCCAATCCACCGCTCCGATCACCGCCTCCACCGTCCTTGCGACACTGGGCCCCGTGACGGTCACCATCTCCGGCACGCTCGCGGTGGGAGACTACCCGCTGATCGACCACTTCGGCGCCGGCGCCATCCAGGGGGTTGGCGCCAGCGCTTTCCAGCTCGCCCCGCTGGGGCGCGGCGTGGTCGCCAGCATCGTTGACGAGGATGGGATGGTGAAGCTCCGCGTCACCGCCGTGAACCCGCTGCAGTGGACGGGCGTCAATGTCAACTCGCTGTGGGACATCAACACCACCTCCAACTGGACGCTCAGCGGCGTGTCTAACACCTACCAGGAAAACGACAACGCGCTGTTCAATGACACCGCCACCAGGACCGATGTCATCCTCAACAGCACCGTCAATCCGTCCAACGTCAGATTCAGCAACAACAGCAAGGACTACACGCTGAGTGGCACGGGAGCCATCGCCGGCGCCACCGCCGGACTCACCAAGGAGGGCAGCCGCAAGCTCACCGTCACCACCGCCAACACCTACGGCGGCACCACCGCCGTCAACGGCGGCACCCTGCAATTCGGCGACGGCACCTCCAACGGGTCCATCGCGGGACCGCTCGCGGTCAATGGCGGCAACGTCGTTTTCAACCCCACGGGCAGTTCCACCTACGCAGGATCGATCTCCGGCTTCGGCTTTGACGCGACGAGCGGCCTTTCCAAAACCGGCGGCGGCACCCAGATCTTCACCGGGCTCGCCAACACCTTCGACGGTCCGTTCGCGATCAGCGGGGGCACCGTGAAATTCGGCGACGGCGTGGTCAACGGTGCGCTTGGCACGACCACCGTGTACGATCTCGCTGCTGGCACCACGCTGGCCATCGACTTCGCGACCGCCATCAATTTCTCCGCCTCGGGAATTTCTCCGTGGTCGAAAGTCACCGGTCCGGGGCTCGTCACCCTGAACTCCGCACAGGCCGTCAACGGCTCGGCCAACTGGGGCGATCTGGCGTTCACGCCGGATTTCACCGGCACCCTGTCCGTCCTGAAGGGCCGCGTGCAGACCCCAACCCCCGACAGCATGGGCGGCACCTCCGCGCTGGTGCTCGCCGATGGCTCGCAGATCCTGGTGCTCAACAGCGGCACTCCCTACACCACCCCGCTCCAGATGGCCGGTTACGGCTGGGGTGAAGGCGGCTTCAACGCTGGAGCCCTGCGCGTGGCTGCGAATGCCGGCGCGACGTGGGGGGGAAACATTACCCTCACCGCCAACGCGGGCATCTTCGCCCAGGTCAACGGCCAGCTCACCGTCACCGGCACGATCAGCGGACCTTATGTCTTGCAACTACACTCCCAAGCGCAGGCCGCGGAAGCCTTCCCCGGCACCCTGACGCTGGCTCCGTCCGTGCAGAACTCCTATGCTTCCACGCTCATCAACGGCAACGCCGGCGGCATGGTGAAGGCGGGGAGCCAATACGCGTTCAGCACCGGACCGCTTGAGGTGAACAGCTCGAACATGTGGCTGAACGGCTATAGCTTCACCTTTGCCAGCCTCACCGGTACCGGCGGGAAGATCGGCAACTACGGCACGACCCCGTCCGTCCTGACCGTTGGCAACTCGACCAGCACCACCTATGCCGGCGTCCTCCTCGACGGCGGAACGGGCACCCTCAGCCTGGTGAAGAACGGCACCGGCACCCTCACCCTCACCGGAGCGAACACCTACACCGGCAACACCACCGTCCACGCGGGCGTTCTCTCGGTGAGCACGGCGTTCCTCGGCGACGCGTCGGCGGTGACCATCGACAGCGGCGCGGTGCTCAATCTCGGCACCGGGACGGAGGACACCGTCGGGACCCTCTTCCTCGGCGGAACGCAGGTTCCCGCCGGAACCTACGGGCCCACGACTCCCGTCTACGGCACGTATTTCACCGGCAGCACTGGCACACTCGTGGTGACCACCGGTCCGGGCAATGCGTTCGGCACGTGGGCCACCCTCAAGGGCCTCGACGGCTCGCCCGGCCGTGAAAACGGCACGGGCGACGACCCTGAGAAGGATGGCATGGACAACCTCACCGAGTTCTACCTGGATGGCAATCCGCTCGCCAGCGACCGCTCCATCCTGCCCGTCGCCAGCCTGAGCCAAGACTACCTCACGCTCACCTTCCATCGCCGCGACGACGCGGAGGGAATCTTGAGCGAGCAGCTCGTCCAATACGGCCAAGACCTCACGACCTGGGCCGAGGCCACCATCACCGCCGGTGATTCCACCGATCCGAACGGCGTGATCGTCGATGTGGAGGAAAACGATGCCGGGGCCGATCTCGTCACCGTGAAGATCCCGCGCGCGATCGGCAAGTTCTTCGCCCGCCTCAAGGTCGAAGTTCCCTGAAGATATACTTCAAAGTGGTATGGCAGGGCCGCCACCGGATCATCCGGTGGCGGCCTTCTTCTTAATCCCTCGTTACCCAGAGAGTCACGGCCAGGCGAGCTGGAACGTCACCACCACCGAGGCATGATCGCTCGGCCAGGTGTTGTTCCGCGTCGCCTGGACATTGTCGCTGTAAACATAGCCGGCGTTCTCCACGGCGTTCGTGAAAACCTCCGCTGAGACGGGGGTCGCAGGGCTGCCCTTGTGGAAGACGAAATCGATCCGGTCCTGCGCTTCATTCGGGCTGCTGTAAACCGGCGACCAAGTGATTCCCGGCTGGGATTGGGGATTGGGGAAGATTTGGCGGAACGAGTCGGTCATGCCGGCATTGGCCACCGCCACCGTGACCGGCCATTGCACGACCTTGCCATAGTGAGCCGAGGCATTCGCACTCGTCCAATCGAGATGCGAGGGGCAGTTGAAGTCACCGGTGAGGAAGACAGGAGCCGTACTTGCATTCGCCAGGTAACTCGTCATTCCACTGAGGATGCCCGCGATCTGCTCGTCGCGTTGCGAAGCGAGTTCCTCGGCCAGAACGCTGGCATTCGTGGAGCCTGCGCGCTTGGCCTCGTAGGGGCCGTAGCGCTGGTGGTCGAGATGGGTATTGAAGATCACCACCTCGCGCAGCGGATTGCTGCAAAGGCGGACCCGGGCTCCCTTGGCGACGCCATTGGCGGCGGTGTAGGTCGCCGTGATCGGGTAACGGCTCGCGATGCCGCTGTCTCCTGAGCCGGTGGGGCTGTAGTACCAGCCGAGCTCATTGGCGATCGTCTGCACCCGGTAGGCATTCGAGCCCGACACATTGTCCACCGTCTCCTGCGTGCCGATGATGTCCACGTCCGCCTCGATGATGGAACGAATGCCTTTGGTGGTGCCTTGATTCACCTGGCCCCAGCCGTGCCACAGGTTGTAGGACATGACGCGCAGCACCGCGACAGTCTCCTGACCCGCTTGGAACACGGGAATCGACATCGTGGCCGTGCTGGAATTTCCTAACAGATCCGTGGCGCGGACGACGAAGCTGCCATTACCGGCATCGCCTGCGGCCGGTGTTCCCGACAGCACGCCGGCAGCGGAAACCTGCAGCCATGCAGGACCGGAGACCTTGGAGAAGACCAACGCATCTCCCGGATCGGGATCGAAAGCGTAGGCGTGAACCTTTCCCGAATACGCCTGCCCGGCCACCGCGTGGCGCTGCACGAAGCTCGCCACGACCCACGCCGGCTGGGCCGGACCACCCGTCGGCGTCACGCTGAACTGGGCCGGACCAGCGAGCTTGGTGTAGCCATTCGCGGCGAGGAACCACACCTTGTAGTTGCCGGGGACCAGCGTCGGATTGGCGAAGGTCACGTTGCCATTCTTCAAGTTGCCGCCCGGAGTCTGCGTGCCGTTGGTGTAAAGCCAGTCAAGGTAGGTGCCGGTGGACGGCGTGGTGATGCTGGCCGGAAAGATTCCGATCCAGTCGTTGTTGTTGCCAGGGCCGCCGCCGAAGGTCGCGGTGATCGGGCTGCCCGCGGGGTACGACGCCGCATTCAGCGTGATGGTTTTGGGGGCGGCGCGCAGCGGGGCGAGGACCGCCGCGGCCCATAAGATTCCGGATACGAGGGCTTTGATCATGGCATCTCCATTCCTCCGCACTTCCACGAGGACCGCAACAGGCAGAATCGCCGCGCACGGTGGCAGAATCGACGCAAACGAGGGGTGCCGGGCATTGCCAGCACCCCTCGCGTTCGCAATTCATCGGCTCAGGCCGCCTTCGTTGGTTCCACCGGTGCGATCTTCGGTGGGGCCTCAGCGTCGGTCTCCTTCATGTTGTCCCATGCGGTGAGCAACTGCATCATGGACTGGAAGATGCCGGCTTGGGCTCCGGCACCGCCGCCCTCGCCGCCGCCGAGCATCACCAGCTTCTCGGGGACCAACGGTTGCTTGCTGTTCGCCAGTTCCCCGGCCACGAGGTTCAAGGCATACAGGCGGTTGTCGCCATAGGCCGCGACCTTCTGGCGGCTGACCTCGGCTTCGGACTCACCGATGCGGGCGATCTTGTCGGCTTCGGCCTCCGCAATCTGGCGGATGCGCAGGGCCTCGCCCTTACCTGTCAGCTCGGCCACGCGGGCTTGGCCTTCCGCCATGGCGATCTCTCGCTTGGCGAGCTTCTCGGCCTCGGCAAGCTGGGCGGAACCGCGGTTCGCGGAAACCTCGATCTCGATCTGCGTTTCCGTCAGGTGAGTCTGCCGGGCAGCTTCGGCCTGTGCCTGGTTGAGCTCCTTGAGCCGGTTGGCAGCCTCCTGCTGCTTGGCGAACGTCTCCTTCTGCTCTTCCGCCAAACGGCGCTGGCGGAGTTGGTCGAAGAGCGCATCGATCGGGTCCTCGCCATCCTTGCGGTGGACACTTTCCGGACGACCGATCAGCACGGCCACGCAGTTGATGTCATAGCCTTCGAAACGGCGGCCCAGTTCCTCGGTGGCGAGGCGCTGGATCTCTTCGCGGTGGGTCAGCAGGTCGAGCATGTTGCTGCTCTGCGCGACGTCGCGGAAGTAAGCGGTCAGGATCGGGTCGAGGGTCTGGCTGATCAGGCGGTTCACGTCACCGAAGCGCTGCACCACGCGCGGTGCCTTCTGGTAGTCGATGTGGAGCACCAGGCTGAGAGGCAAGGTCGGCTCATAGCCGTCCGCGGTGATGATCGGGATGCTGGTGAGGTGTTCATCGTACCTGTGGTTCTCCGTCTGCCCGCTGATCCAGCGAAGTACGAAGTTCACAGTAGGTACCAGCTCCACCTTCAGCGCGTAGGGATTGAGCGCATACTTGCCGGGAGTGAGCGCTTGCTTCCACACCCCGCGGCGGCCGCTTTCGACCTGCTCGCCGTAGCGGAAGTTCGCACCGGTCACGTCCGTTCCGTCCCCACCGAAATAGCCGATGACCACGCCGACGTAGCCGATGGGAATCAGCGTCTTCGGCTTCAGCTCGACCGTGGCGAACCAGCGGTTGATGAAGTAGGTGCCGTCCGTCAGCACCTGGAGCTGCTTGCCGCGGCGGCCACCGAGCTTCAGGAAGGTCTCCGGATCCTGGAAATAGTTGTGACCGGAGCCGCCTTGCGTATCGCGGACTTCCGGGGCGATCACGTCGCCGGCCTCCAGTGAGGGACCATCGTGGATGGTGACCACGCCGACATTGTCCGACTCGGCGAGACCTCCGGGTTTCGGAGGCTCCGAGGACTGCTTGCCCTTGGGATTGCCGACGATCACCGGGATGAAGCCGTTCTGCTCCTGAAGCTCCTCGCGCCAGAATTGGGCCATGCGGTTCTCCTCGGTCGAGATCGGGCCGGTGTGCACGCCCATCTCGGTGATCACCATGAAGACCGCGGTATTGATGGCATACACGCCCTCACGCAGGATGCCGCGCTGGCGACCACGCTGGCCGCCATTCTGCAGGAAGCCGACGGCGTCCTGGAAGCCATTGCAATCGGCGAAGTGGCCCAGCGTCTGCACCGGCTGCAAGGGATGGCCATCCCGCGCATAGACGTAGCCGATGCGGCCCTCCGCGACGGTCACCAGCGGGACCTTGTGGATCGTGAATTTCCAGAACGGGTAGCCGAAGTAGAGGCCCCCACGCAGGACCTTGGCCTGGAAGCCGGCCTCGCCATTGAGGGCGATGATCCGGCCCTCTGTTAGAGAGCCGCTGGCGGACCAGAGTTTCTCGATGATCCCAACCCGGCGGTGCGGTATATAGCGCACGCCGAGGAAGAGATAGACGGCCACCGCGAGCGCAAGCAATGCAGCCACGGTGACTCCCACGCTGAACAGTAAGTCAGCAATCATGTTGTTCTCCTTTTCTTTCTTTTCGAGACCGGTCCCGCCGCCTGCGGGAGGCGGGGGCCGGATGTTTGTTGTCTGGGACTGGCGAAGCGGCGGCGGCTCCGGCGTGCCCCTTGTTTCAGGAGAGACAACCGAACGATCCGCGCCCCGCGGTGATGCCTACGAGGTTAGCTGTCGGGCTGGAGCCACCACGTGCTCCCGGTGCCGCAGGCACCGCTTGCCCCAAAGACCTCCCCGCAGGAAATAGCCCTGCGACAGTCGGTCGGGATTGGTTCCCCCGCTGCTCCGGACCACACGTCCGGTGCACTCGGCTGACGGTATCGTTCTCAAAGAACTCGGGATCGTTCTAACCGTTTCCGCGGCGGTTTCAATGCAGGCGTTTGTAACCGGCCGCAGGATCTGAAAGGCTGGCCGAAATGAATTGGCCGTCGTTCCTGCCGAAGCCTCGCTTGCTCGTCGCCGCAGCGGCCTCCCTCACGGGATCGCTGCCCATCATCGGTTGGATCGGCGGTGCTTTCTTCTGGCCGCTCGATCTCTTCAATCATTTCCAAGTCCAATACGCGCTGGTGCTGCTATTGACGACGGTCGTCTTGCTCTGCCTCAAGTCACGTCGCGCCGCGATCATGAGCGCGGCGCTGCTGCTCGTTCCGCTTGCGCGCATCGTTCCATCGCATGTCGCGCCGGACTCAAAGAAGCCCGTCGGTGTGCCGGTGCGGGTGGCCTCCTTCAATGTGTTCGTTTCGAACGACCGCTACGATGACACCTTGAATTGGGTGAGGGAGGCGGCACCGGATTTCATCTACTTCACCGAAACGACGGAAATCTGGGCGAACGAACTGGAGCGACTCGGCGATGTTTATCCTCACTCGATCGAGGAGGGCACAGGTTTCGCCTTCTACTCGAAGCTGCCGATCACCAGCCACGAAATCATCCGCTGCAGCGACATCGAGTTTCCTCTGCTGGTTGCGCGGATCACGACTCCGAATGGTGAGGTCACGGTATTCGCCGTCCATCCCCTGCCCCCGGTCACCCGGCATTGGTCGGAGGCGCTCGACGAGATGATGGCCGTCCTCGCCCGCGAAGTCAGCAGGAGCTCCGGCCCCGTGATTGTTGCCGGTGATTTCAACACCACCCGGTGGAGCCACAAATCCGCGCCACTTCAAAAGGTGGGGCTGAAGGACGCCTCGCATGGAAAAGCACCCGGAGCTACCTGGATGCGGAGCAATTCCCTCATCTCCATCCCCATCGACCGCTTGCTGTTCCGCGGCGAGGGGATGCACTGCAGTCGTTTTGAAATCGGCCCGGAGCTTGGATCGGATCATCGACCGCTGATCTCGGAGTTTGCTTGGTAATTTGGAGACAGATCCGGATTGAGTGGAGTTACTTCTTCTGACATGGCCGACGCAATCAAGTGGCGCACACGCCTCCTCCCCAAGCCGCTGCCGTTCATCGCACGGCTCGCAGCGCTCGCCGGATGTTTTCCGATTCTCGGTTTCTTCGGAGGGATTCACTGGAAGATGGATCTCTTCAACCACTTCCAGGTCCAGTACGCGGTGTTCATCGCGCTCGCGGTGATCGTGCTTCTCGCTGTGAAATCGTTCCGGCTCGCTGCCTTTGCTGCCGTGTTTCTCGTGGTGCCAGCCGTGCGGCTTGCCCCGTGCTTTTTCGGAACCGCGGGAAAGCCCATCGGCACGCCGCTACGAGTAGCCACCTTCAATGTCCTCACTTCTAACATGCGCTACGACGACGCGGTGAAGTGGGTGCAGAATACGGACCCCGACGTGGTCTTCCTGCCTGAAGTGGACGCAGTGTGGGCGGAGGCCCTGCGTCCATTGCTGGCGAGTCATCCGCATTCGATTGATCACCTCGTCGAGGGCAACTTCGGCTTCGCGCTCTACTCGAAGCTTCCGATTGTTTCTCGGGAGATCATCCCGTGCGGGCAGATGGAGCTCCCCTTGCTCAAGGTGCGGCTTTCCGGGCCCAAGGAGGAATTCATCTTCTACGGCGCTCACCCGGTGCCACCCACGACGGAGTTCTGGTCCAACGAGCGGAATGCCTTCCTGCACACCCTCGCGGATCAAGTATCGAAGGAAACGCTGCCGGTCATTGCCACGGGTGACTTCAACGCCACGCGTTGGAGCCACGGCATGAAGCCGCTGTGGAATGCCGGCTTGCTCGACAGTGCCAACGGCCACGGCGCGGGAAGCACCTGGATGCGCGGCAGCCTGCTATTTGCCGTCCCGATCGATCACGTGCTGTTCCGCGCGCCCGGGGCCGTTTGCACGAAGCGCTGGATCGGCCCGGACCTGGGCTCGGATCACCGAGCAGTGGTCGCGGAGATCGCGTGGTGAATGGTTAGGCCGACTCCGAGTCCGCCTGATAGAGACGCTCGGCGGCACGGCGGGCATCCGCGCCCTTCGGCAAGCACTCGGCTCCCAACGGCAATGGCAGCCCCAACTCGCGGACCTTCCGGAAGACCTCGCTGTAACGGATCTCGCCGGTGCCGGGCTCATTGCGCGCCGGAGAATCGGCGAATTGGACGTAGCCGATCCATTCCTTCCCCTTCTCCAGATTGTCGATGAGGTTGCCCTCGTAGCGCTGCATGTGGAAGAGGTCCCAGTTCAACTTCACCCATGGCGAACCCACCGCCTCGCAGATGGCGATGCCATCGGCGCTGCCGTAGAGGCAATGGCCGGGGTGATTGTAGGGATTCATCGGCTCAAGGATGATCATCTTCCGCTTCGCCTCCAGGACTGGCACCGCCGCGCGGAGCTTCTCGATGACCGAGGCATGCATCTGCTCCTTCGTCAGCCCCGGGATGTCGTCGCCGCCGACCACGCAAAAGCGGTCGCAGCCGGGAAGCAACTCCGCAGCATCGCAAGCAGCCGCGATCTCGGCAGCGAAGTCCTCCTTCGGGAAATTCGGATCGTTGATCTGCTGACCGAAGCCCCATGCGGTGAATTGCGTGGCGATCATGCCATGCCTCTTCAGGACTCCCGCACCGGCCGCGAGATCCTTGTCGCGCCACGACCACAGCTCGATCGCGGGAAAGCCGAGTGCTGCGGCTTGCTCGATGCGCTCCGCGAAGGAGCCCTCGAACCACATCTCAATATTGACGGCGATCGGAGTGTGCGGCGTGCGTCCGGGAAGGTCAGTCATGCGCGCGGAGGAAAGCGCAAAGCCCGGACGTTGGCACGCGGGATTTTGCCCCAGCCGGGACGATCCCAGCGGCCCCGCCCCAAAGTGTAAGTAGTCCCGGCTTCAGCCGGACACGCTGGGAATGCAGGCGCTGCAAGCGGAGTCCTCCAGCTAACTTGAAAGGATCAAAAAAGCCAGCACCTCACACCACAGTCTGATCATCCGAACCAGCGGCAGTCCCCCCATCCGCGAGGCTCTCGTCGAAATCCACCTCGCGGACGCGCTTCTTGTCGCGCCAGAACTCGACCTGCTTGCGCAGCGTCTCACGCAGTTCATCGCCATTGTGTACCGCCTTGATCTCGATCCGCGGCTGCGAGCGGTCCGAGGTCTCGATGATGAGCGAGGAAAGCCCGAACATCCGATACCAGAACGGACGCTCCATCGACGTGTCCTTCACGCGGTAAAGCTCCACGTCGTCCATCTGCTGGTTGAAGACGCCCGCGGACATCCGGATCCGCTCGGTGGTCAGTTCGTGGCGGACGCTTCTCGTTTCGATGAAGATCCACAGCGCCCAGCCGAGCGGCAGCACCAGTGCCACCCACACCGGCGGGAAGAACAAGCCACCCACGGCGATACCGATAGCCAGCAACAGGGCAACGAGATACTTGCCGAGGTTGAGAACCTGCGACGGGCTGCCTTTCCAAAGAACTTCTTCGCTCACGATCGCAGGCTGCACGAAACCGGCCGGTTTCAACAAGTGGAGAATCCGTCGCGAATTGGATCACCGGATCCGGATCGGCTCCGACGAGATCTCCGCCGGCATCCCGCGGAGGTGCATGTCGAGGAAGAGCCGGATGCGGCGGTTCAGTTCCGGGCTGGCGAAGCCGTGGCCAGCTCCTTGCATGGCGACGAGATGGCTTTCCACGCCGGCTTTCTCCAAGGCCGTGTGGATGGTCGTCGCTTGGGTGAAAGGCACCAGCGTGTCCTTGGTGCCGTGGGCGGTGAAGAAGGGAGCATCGTCCTTGGTGACCCAGGACGCGGGCGAGGCGGCTTTCGCATTGCGGCGTGCCTCCGCTTCGTCGCGACCGAGGAGCTGGACCACCATCCTCCGGCCATCGGCCTTCTCCGGCGTGGGGTTCGGCAGGTAGTCGGTAAAGAAATCGGTGGGGCCGAAGAAGTTCACCACGCATTGGACGCGGCTGCTCACCTTGGCAAAGGCACCGACCCCGCCTTCGAGGCCGGCATCATCGTTGCCGGTTCCGAGCAGTGAGACGAGGTGGCCGCCCGCAGACATTCCGACCACGCCGATATGACTGGCGTCGATGCCATACTCGTCCGCCTTTGCGCGGAGGAAGCGAATGGCCGCCTTGCAATCATGGATCTGTGCCGGCCACTTGGCTTCCTGGGAAAGGCGATAGTTGATCGTGGCGGCCGCATAATCGCCGGTCGCCGTGACCGCGCGGATGACATCGAGCCCGTCCTCCTTGCGGCCGGACTGCCAGCCACCGCCGTGGACGAAGACGATCATCGGCCGCTTCTTCGCCTTGCGGTCCTTCGGCAAGAGGAGGTCAAGCTTCTGGCGCGGGTTGCCGCTGCCAGCGTAGTCGATGTCCTTGAGATGCTCCACCTCGCCGCCGGTCGCGGGTCCGAGGCCGGCTTGGCCGGAGACCGCCTTCATGAACTCCGCACGCGTCACGAAGCCGTCCCCATTGGTATCCACCAGCGGGAATTGCGGGCGGATCTGCTCGGGAACCTCGGAGCGGCTGAGCTTGCCGTCCTTGTTCGCATCGATGGAGGCGAACGGATCGGCTTGGGCGAATGCGGCCGGAGTGAGAAGCAGGAAAAAGAGCCAACGCATGGCGGAGCAAACACTACGGCCGCAGGGCTGTCGCGGGGAAAGTCGATGATCTCCTCACGTAGGCGCATTCGTGAGAATGCGGAGTGGTCCCCGAAAGAGCGCCTTCCCGGTGGCTTCCGCGTTGTCACCAACGTGCCTAGGGAAAAACAAAAACGCCCGGCCTCTCGCGAGGCCGGGCGTTTGAAATTAGCGGTGCCGAATGGCTCAGATCCCCTTCTTCACCACATCGAACAGAAGGTCGATCACGCGGTTGGAGTAGCCCCACTCGTTGTCGTACCAAGCGACCAGCTTGAAGAAGGTCGGGTTCAGCTCGATGGACGAGCCGGCGTCGAAGATCGAGGAGTGCTTGTCGTGGATGAAGTCGGTCGAGACCACTTCGTCTTCGGTGTAGGCGAGGATGCCCTTGAGGTAGGTCTCGGAGGCGGTCTTCAGCGCGGCCTTGATCTCGGTCAGCGAGGTGGCCTTGGTCGTCTTCACCGTGAGGTCGACCACCGACACGGTCGGGGTCGGCACGCGGAAGGACATGCCGGTCAGCTTGCCCTTCACTGCGGGGCAAACCAGCGCGACGGCCTTGGCGGCCCCGGTCGTGGACGGGATGATGTTGATTGCGGCGCTGCGGCCACCCTTCCAATCCTTCTTCGAAGGGCCGTCCACGGTCTTCTGCGTGGCCGTGTAGGAGTGGATGGTGGTCATCAGGCCTTCCTCGATGCCGAATCCTTCCTTGAGCAGGACGTGGACGATCGGAGCGAGGCAGTTGGTGGTGCAGCTCGCGTTGGAGATGATGTGGTGGTTGGCGGGATCGTAGAGCTCGTCATTGACGCCCTGGACGAAGGTGCCGTCTTCACCTTGCGCCGGAGCGGAGATGATGACCTTCTTGGCACCGGCGGTGATGTGGCCGCGGGCCTTGTCGGCAGCGGTGAAAAGCCCGGTGGACTCGATCACGACTTCCACGCCGAGTTCCTTCCAAGGAAGGCCATCGGGAGTGCGTGCGGAGACAACCTTGATCTCGTGGCCGTTGACCACCAGCACGTCGTCTTCTTCCAGTTCCGGCTTGGACTTCTTGGAGGTGACGGTGCCGTCGAACTTGCCTTGGGTGGAGTCGTACTTCAGCAGGTAGGCGAGGTTGTCGGCCGGCACGATGTCGCCCACGGCGACAACGTTGAAGGTGGTGCCGAGGTGGCCCTGCTCGACGAGAGCGCGGAAGACGAGGCGGCCGATGCGCCCGAACCCGTTGATGGCGATGGTGGTCATGATGGTAGGTCGTGTGCCTGGCGGATTTCGCCGCCCGGGGGCGGGATGATGCACGCGCTCCCGTGCCCGTCAATGGCCCGGTAAGTCACGAAAAAAGCAGCAGCCATCGTGCCCGCGGAGCCTCCGGCGGGCGAGCGACCCACGTTCTCGCATCATCTGCCGCAATTTCCGCGTGCTGGGAGCGACCGCAACTGGCTTATCGCATTCCCCCTTTCACTCCGGTCGCAGCAAGGGAATCACCCGCCGCTGGGACTTCCGGTAGATCGTGAAATCCGAGTCGAGAGTGAACACCGTCGAACGCTCGTGAATTTCTGACATCCGCACTAGGCAAGCGTCGGCCAAGGACATCGGGACATTTCGATAGCGCTGCATCAGCTTCATGATGGCGTCCGCCTCGTCGTGAAGCCGGAACTCCGGAATCACGAGTCCCCGGGTCACAAGTTGGAGCAAGGGGTCCGGAGAAATGCCGCCCCGGCGCAAGAGGAACAGGGACTCGGCGACCACCGCCTCGCAGGTCAGCAAAGGCTCATGGAGACCGGCGAAGCAGGTTTTCGCCCAAGCATGGTGCTGATCATCGCGATCCAGATAAGCCACGAGCGGCCCGGTATCTACCAGGATCGCATTCACTCTCCGAAGCCCTTGAGATGCTCTGGATTCGAAGCGAGGTCGCCGATGCCGCTCCCTCCGGAGCCACAGAGATCCGCGCTTTGGTCCAGCAGGCTGGGCCGGCTCTCGCTCGCCAAAGCCTCCAGCTTTTCCTCCAAAGCCTCCCGAAAAAGGGCGGAGCGGCTGGTCTGCTGAGCCCGCGCCGTCGCCTCCAGCCGTGAGGCGAGGTCGTCCGGAATCTTCAGCGAGATAGTCGTCACGCAGATTTGGTATCACAATCTGCGCAGAATGGCAATACCATAGGAGGAGCAGCCACGCTTGCCGACTTCCCGCGTCATTTCCCGCAAATTCCGCGTGGCGGGGGCGTATCTGGCTTACTAGCGTCCCATCCATGCACACCATCCCCGTCGAGCATACCGACCCGATCAACGCCCAAATCCTGGCCGTTTCGGAAGACCTCGTGTCCGGTTTCCACCGGCATCCTTTCCATGTGATCGCGGAGAAGAGCGGCGTGGATCTGGGCACCGTGCTGGAGCGTATCCGCGCGATGCTGGAAGGCGGCGTGGTGCGCCGGGTGCGCCAGACGCTGCTTTCCACCAAGCTCGCGCACGGCGCGCTGGTCGCGTGGAAGGTCCCGGAGGAAAAGCTCAATGCCGCGTTTGATTTCATGGCCAAGGAGGACCCCTTCTCTGGCCACGTCGTGATCCGCTCGACCGATACCGAGGTCTCCGGCTCCGGCTACCGATTGTGGACCACGCTGAAGGTCCCGGTCGGCGAATCGCTCGACGAGCACGCCACCGTCTTGCTCCGCCTGACCGGAGCCACGGAATACCTCCTGATGCCGGCCAATGGAGTGTTCGCGCTCGGCGTGGGTCACGTCCGCCGCCGCTCGCTGGAGCCGGGAGAAAAGGCCGACGAAACCGCCGTGATGATGACCACCGTCCCGGTCGACCTGACCGAGGAGGAGTGGAACGTGCTGCTCGCCCTGAAGGAAGAGCTTCTCCCCGAGGAAGTCGTCGCCAGCCCGTGGGATGGCCGCGCCGCCAAGGCCGGAGTCTCCGTGGACCGCTTCTGCGAGGTCGCCACGACGCTGAATGACAAGAAGGTCATCGGCCGCTTTTCCACCTTCCTCGAGCACGTCAAGCCGTCCTCGACCGGCGAACGCGTCACCCGTTTCAATGGCCTCTTCCACTGGGCCGTGCCGAAAGGCCGTGAAATCGAGGCCGGCGGCGAAGTCGGCCGCCACTACTGCATGACCCATTGCTACTGGCGCGAGGGCGGCCCGCAATTCGGCGACGTCAATGTCATGGGCGTGGTCCACGGCACCGAAAAGCCCCGCGTCATGGAGCACAAGGCCGCCATCGACCGCCACCTCGAAAGCATCGGCATCCCGGTTTCCTACACTAACGTCTTCTGGGGCGGCCGCTCCGAGATCAAGCCGTCCGAAATTTCCCCGGTGGTTTACAAGGAATGGCATGCGAGAATGGCGGAAGCCTGATCGACCTGACCATGCGACGATTTCGTCACAAGCGCCCCGTTCCCGCGGTCAAGGGGCGTCCCTAAACCTCACCGCGCATGCAGAAAATCCTGATAGTCGAGGATGAACGCGACATTGCCGACCTCGTAGGCTTCAACCTGGAGCGCGCAGGTTATTCCGTGATGAAAGCGCACGACGGCATCACCGGTGCCGAAGTCGCGATCCGTGAACGCCCGGACCTTGTCATCCTTGACCTGATGCTTCCCGGGAAGGACGGCTACGGGGTTTTCAAGGAACTCCGCCGCGACTCCCGCAGCCGCGACATCCCGGTCATCATGTTGACCGCCCGCGCCCAAACCGAGGACCGCATCCAGGGCCTCGAAGCCGGCGCCGACGACTACCTGACCAAGCCCTTTTCGCCGAAGGAACTCATGCTGCGCGTGCAAGCGGTGCTCAAGCGCAGCGATGGCCCGCCCGGCTCCGTGGAGGTGACCTACGGGCCCTTCCGTTTCGACAAGAACTCGCTCAAGTTTTACCTCAAAGGCGAGCCCGTCGAGCTGACCTCGACCGAATTCAAGCTGCTGCTTTTCCTGACCGAGCGGGCGGGCAAGGCGCAGGACCGCAATGATCTTCTCCGCACCGTCTGGGGTTACAGCGACGAGGTCCACAGCCGGACTCTCGACACCCACATGAAGCGGCTCCGTCAGAAATTGGGCGAACATGCAGCGATGGTTGAAACCGTGCGTGGCATTGGCTACTGCGTGTCCTCTCTCTGAGGATGCCCGAGCCATTTGCCACACTCTCCACCGTCGCCGCGCTGGCCGCTCTCACCGCGCTTGGCATTACCGCCCTGCGCCTGCGACGCGCCAGAAAGGAATTCAACGAGGAAGTCTCCGCGTGGAAAATGAAGCTGGACCTCGACTTGCGACAGGCGAAACGGGAGCGCGACCAGCTTCTGGATGCGCTGGGCGACGCCTTCATGCTGGTGGATGCGAATGCCCGCGTCCTCTTCGCCAACAAGGCGGCGCGCACGCTCTTCCGCGGCCGCGACCTCACCGGGCGGACGGTCCAGGAAGCCTTCCTCGACCAACGTCTCGCGGCGGCGCTGATGCGCTGTCTGGAAACCGGCGAGCCGACCGTGACCCGCGCGGTGCTGCCACAACAATCCTCCCCGCTCGGCGATCAGGAGCGCCGCGGAATGAACGCATGGGTCATCGATGCCGCGCGGCTTTCCGACAGCCCGGCCGACGACCCCACCACCCGAGTTGTGATCCGTGACGTGACCAGCGAGTATCAAACCGAGCAGATCCGGAAAGACTTCGTGGCGAATGCCTCCCACGAGCTCCGGACGCCTCTGGCCATCATCAACGGCTATCTGGAGAACCTCATCGACGACGACCTGCTCGACGACAAGGAGCTGACGCGGCGTTTCCTCAAGGTGATGCGCAAGCACACCGAGCGCATCTCGCGCATCGTCGAGGACATGCTCGTCATCTCCCGCCTCGAGTCCGGCGAAGCCGCGGCGCTGAAGGTGAAGCCATTCCGGCTCCGTTCCTGCATCAGCGACGTGCTGGAGCGGCTCGAATCCGTGATCCACAACCAGCAGGCCACGATCAAGATCGACATGCCGGATCTCGACATGATCCTCGCTGGCGACCGCTTCTACTGGACCCAGGTGCTTTTCAATCTGGTTGAGAACGCGCTGAAGCAGAACCCGCGCCCCAAACTCACCGTGACCATCGGCTGCAGTCGCGACGAAGAGTCGACCCGCGTCTGGGTCGCGGACGATGGCGTGGGCATCCCGAGCGCCGACCTGCCACACATTTTCCGGCGCTTCTACCGCGTCGAAAAGCACCACTCGCAGGAGGAGATCAAGGGCACCGGCCTCGGACTCTCGATCGTGAAGCGTGCGATCGAAGCACACGGCGGAGCCATCCGCGTCAGCTCGACGCCCGGCCAGGAAACGCGCTTCACCATGGAAGTCCCGCGTGAAGCCGAGGCCCGCCTGCTGGCCGAAGCCGAAGCGAACGCGCTGCCGGAGCTTCAGAAGACGGAGGGCTGAGTATCCGCGGACAATAAGGAGTGTCGACGTTCCGTCGACACGGTGTGGACGGAACGTCCACACTCCTTATGGCTCGCCCCACGCAATCCGCTCGTAGATCGCGCGTAGCTTCCTCCCCTTCTCCGGATGAATGAACGCAACCCACGCCAGCTTGCCCGACAGATGGGCGGCGAACTCCGCATGACCCTCGCGGTTCTGTGACTGTGGGCCGTGGCGCACGCAGTTCGTCAGGATCGCCTTGAGCCGGTCAAACTCGCGGCGGTCGAGGTTCGGCCGCTCATTGAGGACCATGCCCGCGGCATGCTGCTTCTGCCCCTGCCGCATCACCCGGGTCTTGCGATGATTCGGACGGAATCCTTCCTCCAAAATCACCGCACCAACGGTGACGAGGAAGCGCTTCACCTGTCGCGCGAAATCCTCGCCGCCGGAAAACAGCAGATCATCCGCATAGCGCGTGTAGTCCGCTCCGGCGGCTTTCGCGAGCGCGGCCAGACGGCAATCGAGCCGGAACGCGCACAAGTTTGCCAAGGCTGGCGAAGTCGGCGCGCCCTGCGGCAGATGGGGCGTCGCCAGTCGCCGCCGCGCCTCCCATGCGAGCGCCTTCTGCGCCAGGACCGAAGCGGGCCCAGCATGAGTCACCAGACGCGTCAGCGCCCGAGCGACCGGCTCCGGGTAGCCGGCAGTCAGAAAAACGCGCAGCACCCTCGCCGCCCCAATGGACGGGAAGAAGTCCTCCAGATCGAACCGCACCAAGACGTCCTTGCCGGTATGCGGCTCCACGAAATCGCGCACGGAATTTCCCCGGCGGAATCCCTTCGCCGCTTCGTGCGGCGGGATGGCGTCGAGGATGTGCCGCAGCACCCGCCGCTGGGCGTGCTTCAGCAGCGTCTTCGGCATCTCGATCAGCCGGAAGCGGCCGTCCCGTTTGTCGTGCCAGCGGTGGCGATAGTGCTCCGCGGTGCCATAAGCCGTCAGCCAGCCCAGATCGTCCGAATGCACTCCCAACTCCCCTGCCAGATCCCCCAACGTGGCGACCTGCGGAATTTGCCACTCCAGCGGTGCTCCGGGCGCGGGGGCCATTTGCGGCTCGACCAGCGCCGGAATCGCCCGCCCTTTCCCCGCAATCCATGCCCGGATAAACGGCGGATGAGCAGCAATGCGGTCCGCCACCTGCCGGACGGCTGGCCGGGCTTTCCCGCCAAATTCCTTGCTCAGCGCATCCGCCAGCGTCGGCAGCCAACGCGCTTTCTTCAAATCCGCCACCAGCGGCTCCGCCCGCTCCACCAGCGCCGCGGGGTCATCCAGCGGCCCGGCCGCCAGCGCGGCGGCGAGGAGGCGGATGCTTTGGGCCTGGGAGGACATCGGGAAAAAACAGAGGATGCGGGGAGGCACCGCGCGCCAACGCGTCCGGTCTGGCGCGGGCAGTTTCACGCGGGAGCGTGATTAGGCCCTCGTCTCGGGATGGCTTGGTAATTCGATCCCCCGGGGTAGCCCCGGAGAGGCCGCATGCGTTTCCACACACGGCCAGCTTGGCGCACGGGCCTCCCCGCGATCCGGTCACCAAGCTAGGCAGCAGCAAGCCGCGGCGTCAAAGCCTGCGGCTTCCAGGAGTGGCCCCCGGAAAAGCCCCTCGAACAAAATTTTGACAAACCCCGCCCCTACCGCTACAGACCCCGCCCCCGGCCGCGGAAGTCTCGCGGCTGGATCCCAATCCTCACGCCCATTTCGTCATGGCCAAGAAGCACGTTCTCAAAGCCGAACCGCGCCAACGCTCCGGTTCCGGTGTCCTCAAACAATTGCGCCGCGAGGGCTGGGTCCCTTCCGTTATCTACGGACGCGGAAACGAAAACCAGAACCTGAAGGTCGACGCCAAGGCCTTCGGCGAGTTGCTGGCCCACGCCACCTCGGAAAACATTCTCATCAACCTGGACCTCGGTGGCAGCAACCAGCTCGCCTTCCTCCAGGCCGTCCAGCACGACCCGCTTTCGGGCAAGGCGCTGCACGTGGATTTCCTCTCGGTCGACGAGAACAGCGAACTCACCGCCCACATCCCGGTCCACCTCACGGGTGAAGCCGCAGGCGTGAAGGCCGGTGGTCTGCTCGAGCAACTCGGCCACACCCTCGAAGTCCGCTGCGCTGCTTCCGCACTGCCGGATGTCCTCGAGTTCGACGTGACCCACCTTGAAGAAGGCGACTCGCTGCACATCGGCGACGTCAAGCTTCCCGCCGGTGTCGCCGCGACCCATGCCGACGACGTCGTCATCGCCCACGTGGCGAAGAGCGCCGCCGCCGTCTCTGAAGCCGCCGCAACCGCCTGATCGGCATTTCTTTCCCGAAAGCCCGGTCCGCACCAGCGGCCCGGGCTTTTTCGCACTTGGAACGTTTCACTTGGAATCCGGAGCCTCCATCCCCGTCGTCATCGGCCTCGGCAATCCCGGCCGGCAGTACGAGAACACCCGCCACAACGTGGGGTTTATGGTGCTCGACCGTCTGGCGCTGCTCGCCGGTGTGCCCTTCGAGTCGAAGCCGAAGTGGCAGTGCCATGTCGCCAAGCTCCCCGGCTCCGGCGTGCTGCTGGTGAAGCCGCAGTCCTTCATGAATCTCAGCGGCCGGCCGGTCCGCCAGATCGCCACCTTTCACAAGTGGACGCCGGAGCAGATCCTGACGGTCTATGACGACGTCGCCCTGCCCCTCGGCAAGCTGCGTTTCCGCGAGAAAGGCAGCGCCGGCGGACACAACGGCATCAAGTCGATGATCGAACACCTGGGAGGCGATGGATTCCCCCGGCTCAAGGTCGGCATCGGCGCTTCGGAGCCCGGAAACATGACCGGCCACGTGCTCGGAACCTTCCGCGAGGAGGAGCGGGAAGTGCTTGAAAACACGCTTGCAAGGGCCGTTGCGGCTGTGCAGCTTGCGCTCTCCCAAGGCCTCCCCGCCGCCGCCGGTTTTTACAACAGCAACAACGGAACCACCTAACCAAAACGTCCCCACATGAGCCGCAAGTACGAAGGACTCGTCATCCTGAACACCAAGTCGATCGAAGGCAGCGTCGAAGACCTCGTCACCGCCGTCAGCAAGGAAATCGAATCCGAAGGCGCCAAGGTCGCAGATGTCAAGCAACTCGGCCGCCGCAAGTTCGCCTACAGCTCGCGCCACCTGGATAACGGCCACTACGTGACCTACTCCTTCAAGGCCGAGCCCGCCATGATCGACAAGATCCAGGCCAAGCTCCGGCTGAACACCAGCGTTCACCTGCAGCACTTCGAGCGCGTCGCTTGAGGTCTCGCTTGACGCGTTCACCTGAACACGTCATTTCTTTTTCTTCTTTGCCCTAACTAGCCTGACTCTGCCATGGCCAATCTCAATAAAGTGATGTTGATCGGGAACCTCACCCGTGACCCGGAAGTTCGTTACACCCCGAAAGGGACTGCCGTCGGTGACCTCGGCCTCGCCGTGAACCGGCGCGTCTCGGACGGCAACGGCAACTGGTCCGATGAGACCACATTCGTCGACATCACGGTTTGGGGCACTAATGCGGAAAACGCCCAGAAGTTCCTCACCAAGGGCCGCGGCGTCTTCGTCGAGGGCCGCTTGCAGATGGATACCTGGGAGGACAAGCAGTCCGGCCAGAAGCGCAGCAAGCTCAAGGTCGTCGCCGAAGTCCTCCAGTTCCTGCCCGATGGCAAACAAGGTGCTGGCGGCAGCGGTGGTGGTGGTGGCCCACGTCCCGGCAACGGGGAGGGCGGCAATGGCGGCAGCTACTCGCAGCAGCCACGCCAATCTTCCGGCCCGCCGCAAGGCGCCTCGCCAGCCGGTTCCGGCGAATACCACGACGAGGAAGACGACATTCCATTCTGATCCAAAAAGATCTGAAAAGGCCGGGCAGCAATGTCCGGCCTTTTTCTTTGTCGCCAGATGATCGCTGGGAACGGAGTCCGGATGCGGGAGCTCCAAAGTTCTTCGTCCCAACGGGACGGCTTATAAAAGCCCGGCACGAAGTGCCGGGTGGAATGAACAAAGGAATCGCGTCACAACGTGACGCCTCATGCGTCTGACAGCTGCATTCCCGGACCAGCTCCAAGCCACCTAAACCCCATCGACGATTCAAAACATCATCGTCACGACCACGCCCAAGCCGGCACACCCTGCAAGCACCGGCATCACGCCAATTTTGAACCGCTCCATCGCCACCCACGCACCAATGGCTGCCAGCGCAACGAACACGTCGAACTTTCCCTTGTCTGGAACGATCGCGTGAAGCGCGAACCATATGGCGAGGTTGAGGATGACTCCAACCACCGCCGCCGTAATCGCCGTCAGCACCGACGCCAGCCTCTTCCGCTCATGCAGCCCCTCGACATGGGGCGCACCAAGGAAGACGAACAGGAAGCACGGCAGGAAGGTCACCCACGTGGTAATCGCGGCACCAAGCGTCGCCGCTAGCAGCGGTGACAAGTCTCCGGGATGCTGCCACGCGGCGACGAAGCCGACGAACTGCAGTACCATGATCAGCGGCCCTGGCGTCGTTTCCGCGAGACCAAGGCCAGTCATCATCTGTCCGTCGTTCAACCAGTGATAGTTCTCCACGGCCATCTGCATCACATAGGGCAGGACCGCATAGGCACCGCCAATGGTCACCATGGCGGTCTTGCTGAAAAACAAGCCCTGTTGGAAATGGATTCCTTTCCAACCTAACAGAAGCCCGCAGGCCAGCACGGGCAGCCACCACAGCATGAGGCAGACCGCGGAGACAAGGAAGGTCCTCCGCCACGTCGCCGGTGGTGATGGAGGAAGTTGGACGAAGGGAGCTTCACCCACATCCGCCCTGCCGTGCCCCCTCCCCGCCGGGAATTGCTTGGGGAAATATTTTCCTCCGATCCACCCGATCAAGGCGGTGCAGAGGAGAATCTCCACGAAGTTGATCTTATAGCGGAAAATCGCGACGAAGGCTAACACCGCCAGCACCCACAGCGCCGGAGTCTTCAGCGCCTTCGAGCCGATGCGCTTCACTGCCGAGGCCACGATGGCGATGACCGCCGGCATCAAGCCGTAGAATATCCCCTGCACCCACTTTATCTCCCCCCCCGCCATGTAGAGCCAGCTCAGGAAGAACAGGATGAACACCGACGGAATCACGAATAGGGCGCCCGCCGCGATCCCGCCGCGCGCACCGTGCAAGCGCCAGCCGAGGTAGGTGGCAAGCTGCTGTGCCTCGGGCCCCGGCAGCAGCATGCAGAAATTCAGCGCGTGGAGGAAATGGTCCTCACTCAGCCAGCGGCGCTTCTCGACCAGCTCCTTGTGCATGATCGCGATCTGCCCGGCCGGTCCGCCGAAGCTGATCCAGCCGAGCTTGATCCAGAAGCGCAGCGCTTCGCCAAAGGTGGGAACGGGAGGTGGGCTCATCGCCGGGATCTGAGATGAAGGAAGGCAAAGGGAATCGCTCCCGGATGCCCGGAAAGATGAGTGGCGAAAACGAAACGCGCACGCCCTTACTTACTTCACCTGCAGCGCCGTCGCATTCACGATCAAGGCATCCGCGGACGAACCGGGGGCGACCTTGCCCGACACCACGACGGTTGCGAGGTTCTTCAAGCCACCGACCCCTTCGATGCCTTCACCTAACACCTTGCCGTCGGCACCGGCGATCTGAACGGTAGCGATCCCAGTTTTCTTCTCCTCCGCCGAATCACAGCAAGCATCCCACGGCGTCTTGCACTCGTCGCCGGGCATCTCGTTGCAAGGCGTGAGGACTTCCGGGTCGCCCACGATGAAGGCGGCGCGTCCTTCGACAAAGGGCTTCTTGCTGCCCATGATGCGGCCGGTCAGCGTGATCTCGTCTCCCGGCTTGGCAGTGGTGCGGGCGACATGAATCGCCTTCGCTTCACCCGTCGGCGCGGTGCCGAGGACTTTCGAGAGTTCGGCGCTGGGTGCCGCCGGGGCCTTCGGCTCAGCGGTGGAAGTGGATTTCTCCTGGCAAGAAGGGAGCAGGCAGAGGGCGGCAAGGATCAGTTTTGTTTTCATAGGATGGAATTCAGATGTTAGAGATTCAGGAAGAACGGAGCGCCACCGGCAGCGATGGCTTCAGGCAACGGATCGCCGGCGGCAACGCCCCTAACAAGCCGAGCAACAGGCCGGTGACCACTCCGGTGACAGCAACGCCGGGGCCGATATCAAGAGTGAAGGCCCCGATGGAGAATGGCACCGTACGGCCATCGAGCAGCAGCACCGCGACGAGCGAGGCGACCAGCGTGCCGGTCAGGCAGGCGAGCGTGCTTTCCTGCACCAGGCTCGCCAGCAGAGCACCGCGGCCGTAGCCGATCGCCTGCAGCGTGGCCATCTCGCGGACCCGCGAGGCAAAGGCGGCATAGAGCGTGTTCACGCCGCCGAACAACGCGCCCGCCGCGATGAGTCCGGCGGTGATCCAGGTCATCGCGCGCAGCGGTTTGAAGAACGAACTCAGGCGGGCATAGTAGTCGCTCTCGCGCAGCGCGCTGAGTTCGAGGTCGAGCCGCTGCTTGGCAAACAGGTCGGCATCGGCGAACCCGGCCGGATCATCCAGCCGCAGCACGACGCACGAGACGGTGTCGCGTTTCGCCAGCACCCGCAGATCGCCGAGCGTGGCCCACAGCTCCGACTCCAGCACCGTGCCGGGCGCGGCGAAGATGCCGGAGATCACCAGATCCTGGCCATCGAGCGCCACGTGCTTGCCGGGCTGTAGATCAGCTTCCGACACGCCAAGCTTCCGCCACGCGAGCCGGCCCACCATGAGCTGCCCCGCGCCAGGAAAACTGCCGGTGATGATCCTTACTTCGGGGTGCACCCGCAGGGCCTGCGCGGTGACGCCGCGGAACATCGCCTGGGCGCGCTTGCCGCCGCCGAGATCGAGATAGTTCATGTAGTGGATCTCGCTGGAAACGGCGCGCACGCCGAGTTCCTCGCCGATGCCTGGCACCGCGGCCTCGGCGATGCCCGCGGCGCTATCGGCAACCTCGCTGCGCTGGATGCTCTCCTCGGAGCCCGCACCGACGAAGACGACATTGTTCGGCGACCCCGAGGCGGAAAGCACGCGCTTCATCCCCTGATTGATCGCCACCGCAGCCATCACCAGCAGCACCACTAGCGCGCTGCCGC
The DNA here is from genome assembly GCF_025950235.1 of Luteolibacter arcticus. Taxonomy (NCBI): domain Bacteria; kingdom Pseudomonadati; phylum Verrucomicrobiota; class Verrucomicrobiia; order Verrucomicrobiales; family Verrucomicrobiaceae; genus Neoluteolibacter; species Neoluteolibacter arcticus. The sequence goes on from NZ_JAPDDT010000004.1 coordinate 276,855, forward strand.
CAATGGTCTGGAGCAGGCGCGCTTTCGAGCGGGAGAGATTCCGCACAGCGTATGAGAAAGGAAGCATGTCTAACTGCGGAGGTTCTTGACGATCGGTTGCATCACGGCCTGCCATGCCGGCCACAGCGAGGCGAGGATGCCGAGCACGAGCGCGGCGACGATGCCGGTGAGGATGACTGCGGCATCGGGTTGAATGGCGAGGGTCTGGCCCTCATTGCCCATGGTAAAGCTCTGCCAGCGAAGGAAGGCCGCCGAGAGCCCGACGCCCGCGATGCCGCCGGCCAGCCCGAGCATGCCGCCTTCGCCGATGACCAAGCACCCGATCGCGCGACCCGGATAGCCGAGCGTTCTCAACACCGCATTCTCCTTCACGCGGCCGCGGACGACGAGCAGCAACGCGTTTGCCACCAGCGCCGTGACCGCCAAAACAGCACCAATCCCAAGCCAGCGCGTGAAGCCAATCAGCTCGATCAACTCGGCGGCGGTCTCGGCGAAGAAGGCCTTCTCCGGACGGGTGTCGGTCGGCTGCGCATCCGAATGAAAGCGCTCGTCGATGGCCTTGGCGACGGGCTTGAGATCCTGCGCCGAATTCACGCGGACATTGAACTGCGTGACCACGCCGAGCCCCGACTTCGACGCGCGCTGTAGGAAGGGCAACTTCACGTAAGCGACGTTGTTGTCCTGCGGGAACGGCGAGCGCAGGATCCCCGCCACGGTGACGGTCACGCCCGCACCATCGAAGCGGTCGCCGGGCTTCAAGCCGCGGCGCTGGGCGAAGACCTCGCCGAGCAACGCTCCGTCGCCGCGCTTCTGCCATTCCTCCATGCTTCCCTCGATCACCTCGATCTCCGGCGCAAACTTCGCGAGCTGGTCGTCCGGAACGCCGCGGAAGGTGATCACATCGAGAGAGGCGCCGCAGTTGTTGACCACGATTTGTACGGGTATGACGTCGCGCACACCATCGATGCTGCGGATCTCGTCAGCATAGTGTTCCGGCAAGCGGCTGGCAGACGGGCAGAAGCGATTCTGTCGATAGACGACCAGGGTGGTGTCCGCCGCGGTCTGCTCGGTCGCCTTGGCCAACGACCGCTGCAAGGTTTCCACCGCTGTGAAAAGAAACATGCCGGACGCCACGCCGAGCACGGTCAGCAGCGAGCGCACCCGGTGGCGCGTGAGCTGCGTCCACGAGAGACGTAGTAGATTGAGGATGGCACTCATAACGCTGGGACCGATAACGCTGGGAGCGCGGAGCCGCCGGCCCGCAGAAGCACGGCGACGGCTCGCTTTCTGGGTTCGGAGGCGAAGAAAAGCACTTCCCTAAGGACCGTTCCGCGGGCCGCTGGGAGCGCGGAGCCTCTGGCCCGCAGAAGCACGGGGACGGCCGGCTTCCTAGGTTCGCGGGCGTAGAAGAGGATTCCCCTGAGCACCGTTCTGCGGGCCGGAGGCTCCGCGCTCCCAGTGGCTGGCGCATGCTTCGGAGTGTCTTTCATGACAGGATCAATTGCCCTTTCTCAAGATGCAGTGTCCGGTCCGCGGCCTCCGCGGCACGGGGATCGTGAGTAACCATCACGATGGTCTTCCCATGCTCGCGCGAAAGCTGCTGGAGCAGGCCGAGAATGCGGGTCGCGGACTCGCGATCGAGGTCACCGGTGGGCTCGTCCGCCACCAGCAAGGCCGGATCCGCCACCAGCGCGCGGGCGATGGCCACGCGCTGCTCCTGCCCGCCGGAAAGCTCGCCCGGCGTGTGATGCATCCGGTCGGCAAGGCCGACGAGCGAGAGCGCCGCCTCGACGCGGGCGTGGCGGTCCTTCTTCGCCATCGGCGCGAGCAACAGCGGCAGCTCGACATTCTCAAAGGCGCTCAGCACCGGCACCAGATGATAGAGTTGGAAAATGTAGCCTACATGATTGGCCCGCCATTTCGTCAGCTCGCGGCGGTTGAGCTTCGCCAGCTCCTTGCCGGCGATGACCAGCGAGCCCTCGGTCGGCGAGTCGATGCCCGACAGCAAATTGAGCAACGTGGTCTTTCCCGAGCCCGATGGTCCCATCAGCGCGAGGAACTGCCCGCGCGGCACATCCAGATCGAGCTTCTCAAGCGGCGTCACCACCGAGCTGCCCTTGCGGTAGCTCTTGGAAACGCCGCGGCATTGGATCATCGGTTCGTTCATGGCAGGACGGGATTCACGCGCTGGCCCTCGCGCAGGTTCTTCGGGGAAAGGATGACGTGCTCGCCGGGACGCAGGCCGTCAATGATGCGGACGTGGCCATCGCGCGTCTCGGAGGATGCTTGGATCTCACGCTTATCGACGCGCTTTGATTCAGGATCGCAAACCCATGCGACGCCATCGGCCACGGCCGATTCGGGAACCCACGTCGCGAGATCTCCGCCGCCAAACTGACCGGGAGAAGCGGAGGCTGAACCAAGGAACTCGACACGGCACAACATCTCTGGCCGGAGCTGCTCGCTCGGATCGGCGATGCGCACCTTCGCCTGAAGAGTATTCCGCGCAAGGTCCGCCTCCCCGGTGATGCGGGTGACTTCGCCGGTGAAGATCTTTTCCGGCAAGAGGCTGCAGCGGATCTTCGCCGCTTGCCCGACGCTGAGACGCGCGGCATCGGCCAGCGGCACATCGACCCGCACCTGCAGCTTCTCCGGCTGATAGAGAATCGCGATGGTCGAGCTGTCGGGGTCATCCATCAGCAGCATCTTCTTCTGTCCCGGCGCGGCAGCGAGCCGGAGCACACGGCCATCGATCGGCGCGAGGATGCGGGTGCGGGAAAGCGCCAGCTTCGCCTGCTCCACCTCGACGGCCGCGGATGCGATCTCATCGTCCTTCGTGTGGGTGTCGAGTTCCAGCCGCTTCACCTCCGCCTCGGCTTCATCCGCCATCGCCTGCGCAGCGAGGCAGCCCGCCTTGGCGCGTTCTAGGGCGAGCCGGGTGGCGACGATCTCGACGGCGGACACGGCACTTTTCAAATCCTTGATCCGCTCGTGACGGTCGGCGGCTTCCTGCTCGAGAGTCGCGGTGGCGAGGCACTGGGCCCTCACATTCTCGAGCTTCCTCTTCCCGCCATCGATCGCGACGAGGTGCGACGCGCGACCGGAGACCAGCATGCGGTGCTTGCTCTCCGCCCCGGCGAGAGCGAGCCGGGCGTCGGCATCGACGAGAGTCGCCAGCGTGTCGCCCTGCTTCACGGCCTGTCCTTCCAGCACGTGGACCACATCGACCACGCCGTCGATCAGGGCGGTCGCCTTCACCGGCAGCGGATCGGGTTCGATCCAGCCGCTGGCTTGGAAGAGCATGTCGCCGGATCCGGAGGCAGGAGCAGCGCTACTTTTTTCCCCGCCAACCGTAGCGAGGACGATCGCGGTCTCGACCGTCGCAGCGGGCAACAGCCGATCACGAAAGAGCGCGAGAAAGAGCAAGGCAAAGCCCGCGAGAAGCGCGAGCGGCACCAGCCACGCCGGCATGCGCCGCACGGGCTTGGAAGTCTCCGCAGGAGCGCGGGACAGGGAATCAAGGGATGGATTCATTTCAGGAAATCGGGAGACGGGCGCCCGTTCACGGGCAAGCAACCCGGCCGTGGCAATGCACAGCCGACAGCGGCAACCAAGGTGCCGCCTTACAGTCTCCAGACTTCAAACAAAGCTCGCCACGCCGCGGGCGAATCCGGCCCGCGGATCGGCACCGCTGCCTCAAAGATCGAGCACTCCACCAAGGTCACCGGCGGCAAGACAAACACCGGCGGCGGCAAGTCGATCGCTACGACGGCAGGCAGCCCTTCCGGCACGGAAGGCGCCGGCGCGTCGGGCAAATCCTCCAGATCCACGCAGCACGGCACCTCGTGATGTTCCCCACAATCCGGGCAGCACGAGGATTTCTTGGATTCGCACTCCGAGACACCCGGCATCAGCAGCCGGTGCTCCAGCAGGCAGAGGCGCACGGGCGTCGCCGCCAGCGGGAGCAATATCCCGAGGCAGGCCAGAAGCAGTGCTGCAATCGCCCGTCGCATCTGAAAGCAAAGTCTCACACCTGAGATGCGCGGGTCAAGGGTCCTATTCCCACTCGCGACTCCCCGGGCCTAAGAAGCCGCAAGGAATTCAAGATCACCAAGAGCGTCGCGCCCGTGTCCGCCAGGATCGCAAGCCACAAGCCGGCCATGCCGAAAAACGCGAGCACCAGAAAGACCGCCTTCACCACCAGGGCGAATACGACATTGAAGCGAATGATGCCCACGGCGCGACGGCCGGTCCGGACCGCCTCGGCGACCTTGGTCAGGTCGTCCTTCATCAAGGCAATATCCGCGGTCTCGATGGCGGTGTCGCTGCCGATGGCGCCCATGGCGAAGCCGACGCTGGCGACGGCAAGCGCGGGCGCGTCATTCACCCCATCGCCGATCATGCCGACATGCCCATGCTCCGCCACGAGCTTGCGGATGTGCTCCACCTTTTGATCCGGCATCAAGTCGCCGATCGCCTCGTCGATGCCGGCTTGCTGCGCGATGGAGGAAGCGGTCCGCTGGTTGTCGCCACTGAGCATGACGATCTTCGAGATGCCAGCAGCGTGAATCGCCTTCAGCGCCTCGGCGACTTCCGGGCGCAGGGTATCGGCAATGGCGATGACACCGAGGACCTCTCCGGCGCACCCCTCATGCGGCGCGTGCCCGAGCACGGCCAGCGATTGGCCCTTTGACTCGATGCCAGCGAGCAACTCCTCCACCGCCGGGGTGCAGACGCCCGCATCGTGAGCCATGCGGTGATTGCCTATGAAGTGCGGATGCCCATCGAGCGTGGCACGGGCTCCACGGCCGGTGACGGAGACGTAGTCGGGTGCAGGATTGAAATCGATGCCGCGGGCACGCGCTGCTTCCACGATGGCAGTGGCGAGCGGATGGCCGGAGTGGCTGTTGATCGCAGCCGAGCGGCGAAGGATCTCTTCTTCCGTTAGATCCGCGACGGGCGAGACGCCGACTACCTCCGGGTTTCCGCGGGTGATGGTTCCGGTCTTGTCCACGGCGAGGGCACGGAGCTTGCCCACTTCCTCGAGATAAACGCCGCCCTTTACCAGAACGCCTCTTCGCGCAAGCGCGGTGAGCCCCGACACGATGCTGACCGGTGTGGCGATCACGAGCGCGCAAGGACAAGCGATGACCAGCAGCACCAGCGAGCGATAGAACCACGCATTCCAAGGCTGCCCCAGCAGCAGCGGCGGCACCACCGCCACGAGCAAGGCCATGGCGAAGACGGCCGGCGTGTAGATCGCGGCAAAGCGGTCAACCCATCGCTGGGTCGCCGGCTTGTTCTCCTCGGCCTCGGCGACCAGCTTGATGATGCGCGCCAACGTGGAGTCACCGGCGGCCTTGGTGACCTCCACCTCCAAAGAGCCCTCGCCATTGACGGTGCCGGCAAAGACGGGATCCCCGGGCGACTTGTCCACCGGCACGGATTCGCCGGTGATCGGGGCCTGGTTGACCGGCGAGTTTCCGGAAAGGACCTTGCCATCGAGAGGAATGCGGCTGCCGCTGCGGACGCGGATCTTTGCACCGATCGCCACCTCCGCGACCTTCACCTCACGCTCCGACCCATCAGCCCCGATGACCACGGCGGCCGGTGGTGACAGGTCTAACAAGGCCGCCACGGCACGGCGCGCGCGGGTGCCCGCCCACGACTCCAGAAGCTCTGAAAGCGCGAACAGAAAAACGACGGCGGCGGCTTCGGCATGCTCGCCGATGATCCATGCCCCGGCGACCGCCACCGACATCAGGACATTCATGTCGAGGCGACGGGCTAACAGGGCCTTCCAGGCGGCGGGAAAGACGAGCAATCCACCGGAAATCGTGGCGAGTGCAAAGGCTGCCGTATTCAGCCACTCCGGCCCGGCATGGGACCACTGGAGCAAAAGGCCGGCACCGGTCAGCACGACGGAGGCCGCGACCAGAAAGGTCCGCGGAAAAGGAGAGTCATCGTGGCCATGCTCGCAGCTGGAGCCGTGGCTATCTCGGGAGGGAGTGCAGGTCATGACTGGAAGCGGACAGCAGACGAAACCGGCTCCCGGATTGGGATGTCCATCTCACGTAACAGCAGAATCTCAAACGGGAAGAGGCGCGGGTCAGGCGGACGATGCCAGACCCGCGCCGTGAAACTCCTCAATGGAGGTGAAGCTCGAAGCGCTCCGTCACCGCCTTGGCATCCGCGGTGGTCTTGATAACGAGGATCACCGGCACGTGCGCGCCCTCGGGCAGCGCCTTGTCGGAGATCAGCACGTTCGCGTCGGCGTCCTTGCCCTTGGCGAAGGCGAGTCTCACCGGAGCGGAGCGTTCGCCGGCGGAACCGGTGATCGTCTGTGCTTCCAGGGCGACGGCCGCCTTCTTGTCCTTGTCGAGGAAGACGACGCGGGCCTTGCGCTCCTTGTCGACGACCACTTCCAGAGTGAAGCCGGCCTTGGACTCCACGAGGTGGCCGCCATTCGGGCCCTTCTTCGCGTGCTCATGCTCGTCTTCATCCTCGTGGTCGTGATCATGCTCGGCATGCTCTTCTTTGGTCTCCTTGTCGTGGTCGTGGTCGTGCTTCTCCTCGGCAAATGCCAGCGGGGTTCCGAGCAAGGCGAGCAGGATCAGTTGTTTCGGTTTCATGGTCGTGTTGGTTTCTACGGTTGGTTCGTTATATGGACGGATGTAACGGATGATTCATTCAATGGGTCGCCGGAGCGTTTTGCTCCAAGGCCCTCAGGGCAGCCTTGCGCCCGAACAGGCGGAAGACCGCGGGCGTCACGGCAAAGTCGAGCAGCGTGGAGGTGACCAGCCCGCCGACGATGCAGATGGCCACCGGGCTGATGATCTCCTTGCCCGGCTCCCCTCTCGACATCACGAAGGGAATCAGCGCGATCCCCGCGGAAAGGGCGGTCATCGTGACGGGCACCAGCCGCTCCAGCGTGCCGCGCTCGATCATGGCATCCGTGAATCCCTCGCCCTCGTGCTTCATGAGGTGCAGGTAGTGCGAGATCATCATAATCCCGTTTCGCGCCGCCACGCCACCGACGGCGATGAAGCCCACGAGCGTCGCGATGCTGATGTTGTTCACCAGATCCTGAGTCAACCAGAGGCTACCGATGAGTGCCATCGGCAGATTCAGCAGCACCTGCAGCGCGAGCATCAGGCTGCGGAAGTACGACCAAAGCAGTAGCACAATGACCGCCAACACGCCGGCAAACAGAACCGCGATCCGCCGGGCGGCGGCCTGCTCCGCCTGGAACTCGCCCTCGTAGCTGATGAAAACGCCTTCAGGCATTTTCACCTCCGCTGCGACTTTCTCCTGAAGCTGCCGCACCAGTTCGCCGGCATCCCGTTGCGTCGGCGTGATCGAGATCACGTAGCGCCGCTGCGTGTTCTCGCGATGCACGGAACTCGGCCCGGATGCCTCGCGAACATCCGCCACCAGCTTGAGCGGGATGTTCCGGCCGGTCTTGGTATGGATCGGCAGTTCGCGGATCTTCTCCGGCTCGCTTCGCCACTCCTCTGGAAGGCGGATCGCGAGATCAACCGTGCGCTGGTTCTCCCGAAGCTGCGCGACCGCATTACCGCCGAGCAAGGTGGACAATTCCGAATTCAGCTCGCCGGGCGACACGCCGTGGGCCAGTGCGCGCTCGCGATCGAGCTCGATCCGGAGCTGGGGGATCGGCGCCTGCTGGTCGAGCTTCGCATCCTCCAGGCCGGGGATGGTCTTCGCGATGGCCTGCACCTTCGCGCCCACCGCAGTAATCGTGGCAAGATCAGACCCGAAGATCTTTACCGCCACCGGTGCCGTCACGCCGCTCAGCAAGTGGCTGATTCGGTGGGAAAGCGGACCGGAGAGCACGCTGAAGGTGCCAGGCACGGTGCGGATTCGCGCGCGGATGTCATCGAGGATTTCCTCGTTGCTGCGGCTACCTTCCCCCTTCTTGAAGTCAATGTCGAATTCCGCATTGGAGATCGGCACGACATGGTCACTGCGCTCCGCGCGACCGATGCGCCGGCCGATGTGGTGGACTTCCGGAACCTCGCGGATCTGCTTCTCTACCGCCTCGGCGAGATTCTCCATTTCCGCCAGCGAGGTTCCCGGGGCAGCGCCGGTGGTGACGACAACCGTCTCCTCGTGGAACGCGGGCAGGAAATCCTTGCTCATCTGCGGATAGAGCATCAGCGCCCACGCCAGCAGCACCGAGACGACAGCGATGACGATCATGGGTTGCTTCAGGCTGAAGCGGAGCAAGGTCACCTTGAGCAACCACTTCAGCCCCCTAACAAGTCGCCCATCCTCGTGCGCGTGTTCCCCGCCCTTCGTCTTCACCTTGAGCAATAGCGAACACAGTACCGGAATGGCTGTGAGCGAGACCACGAAGGACGCGATCATGCTGACGATGGTGGCAATCGCAATGGGCCCGAAGAGCCGGCCTTCGACCCCGCTCAGGCCGAGCAGAGGAACAAACACCAACACGATGAGAATGGTCGCGTAGAGGATCGAGTTCCGCACCTCGCCAGACGCCTTGGCGATCACCTCCAGCTTCGGCAGGGGACTGGCCAAGGAAGCGTTCTCCTTGAGCCGGCGGAAGACGTTCTCCACGTCCACGATCGCATCGTCCACCACCATCCCGATGGCCACCGCGAGCCCGCCGAGGGTCATGCTATTCACGCTGAGGCCGAGCCATTTGAAGGTCAGCAGCGTGATCGCAAAGCTAAGCGGCATCGCCATCAGCGTGATGAAGGTCGTCCGCAGGCTGAGCAGGAACAGCAGCAGCACGATGGTCACCATGATCGCGCCTTCCTTGATGGCATTCGTCAGATTGCCGATTGCGCCATCGATGAAGTCGCGCTGGCGGAAGAGCACCGTCGCCTCCACGCCTTTCGGTAAGGAGGGCTGGAGTTCTTGAATCGCCGCTTCGATCTTCTCGGTGAGCGCGATGGTGTCGAAGCCCGGTGACTTGGTGACGCTCATGATCACCCCGGGAGTGCCGTTCACACTGGCATCTCCACGCTTCGGCTCGGTGTCCCACGCGACCTTGGCCACGTCGGAAATGGCGATGGGCCGGCCGTGGGTAACCTTCACCACCGTTCGCGCGATGTCCTCCAACTCGACGGTCATCGCGAGATTGCGGACCATGATCTCCTGCGCCCCCTTGTCGATGAAGCCGCCGGTAGAGTTCGTGGCGGCTTCGCGCACGGCTTGCTCGAGTTCTTCGATCGAGACGCCATTCGCCTGCATGCGCCACGGGTCCGGCTGCACCTGGGCCTGCTTCACGCCGCCGCCCATGCTCAGCACCTCCGCCACGCCGGAGATGGACTGGAGCCGCATGCGGATCGTCCAGTCGGCGATCGTCCGGACGTCCATAGGCGCGGTCTTGCCATCGGTGCTACTCACGCCGATGAGCAGGATTTCCCCCATCAGCGAGGCGACCGGAGTAAGGTAGGGCTGGGTGTTCTCGGGCAACGCCTCACGGGCCACTTGCAGCCGCTCCTGCACGAATTGCCGCGCCCGGTAGATATCCGTTCCCCACTCGAACTCGGCGTAGACGAGCGACAGCGCGATGTCCGAAGTGGAGCGCATCCGCGTCAGTCCGGAGACGCCCATGAGCGAGTTTTCGATCGGCTGGGTGACGAGGGCTTCGACCTCTTCCGGCGCGAGGCCGGGAGCCTCTGTTAGAATCGTGACCGTCGGCTTGGTAAGATCCGGCAGGACTTCCACGGGCAGCTCGCGGCCGGTCTTGAAGCCGAGCGCGAGAATCAGGAAGGAGATACAAAGGACGATCGCGCGATTGCGCAGCGACCATCGGATGAGAGCGTTCAACATCGGCTCAAGCGGGGTCGGTGGTTTCCTTCGCAGCGCTCCGCCTAGTGACGGAGCTGACGATCAGCAGCACGAACAGCAGCGCGGTGGTGGCCATGAAAAACTTCTCGCGCCACGCGGGTGCGGAGGATTCCTCGCCATGGTCGTGCCCGGCTTCGCCCCCCGCAGCTTTCGCGGCGGCCGCCTGTTCCGGCGTCATCTCGGAGCCGTCCTCGTTGTGCTTGTGGCCGTGGGCGGCATCCATCGCCTCCTTCAGCGAAACGCCCCCTCCCCCGCCGGCAAAGCCAAGCGAGTAGGAACCGCGGGTGACCACCTCATCACCTGGGTAAAGACCATCCACGATCTCGACACGGTCATCGCTGGTGTCTCCGGTCTGCACGTTGACGCGGTCAAAGGCATTCGGGATCTTCGCGTGCTTCACATAGACGTGGCGGTTCGCGGGATTCCCTTGCAGCGCTTCCTTCGGCACGGACATCACGCCCTCGCGCATGGATTTCACGATGGAGAACTCCGCACGCATGCCGGGCCGGATCACGCCGTCCGGATTCGGCATCATGAAGTAGGCATCGATGGTCCCGCTTTCCGGATCCGCAGCGGTGCCAAAGCGCAGCAACTCGCCCTCGAATTCCTTTTCGCCTAGCGCGGCAACCTTGATCTTCGCCTTCGCGCCGGGCTTCAGGGTGCCGGCCTGATACTCGGGCACGCGGGCCACGGCATGGACCTCGGACAGGTCGGTGATCTCTAACAAGGCCTTGTCCGGCTCCACCGGATCGCCTAGCCGTGCATCCGAATGCATCACCAGACCCTTCTGAGAAGCCCGAAGCGACACCACCGGCGGCGGGTCGCCGGCCTGGCGGCTCTCGACCTGGGCAACCACCTGATCGGCAGTCACCGAGTCGCCGGGAGAGACGCGGAGTTCGACAAGCCGGCCGGAGATCCGGCTGCTCACCGCCCCGGTCCGTCCGGGGATGGCCTCGATGCGGCCTAGCGCGAAGGCGGTCTCCTGGAAGTCCGATTCCTCGACCGTGACGACCTCGATCCCGAGGTTCTTCACGCCCTGTTCGGGGAGGAGCACCGTGCCACCCTCGGTGGCGGAAAAGGCGGCATGTGGGAGCAACAGCGCCCCCAAGCAAGTGACAACGAAAAGTTTCATGTGCGATCTAACAAAAGGTTCAAGGTTTGCCCGATGCCGCTTCGTGGCGGACGCGGGCGAGGTTGAATTGAAGCAAGGCATCCAGCTTCGCGGCGGAGAGTTGGAGCCGCTTCTCGCGATTTCGGAAGACGGTCTGGATGTCTCCCTGGCCCTGACGGAAGGCATCCTCTGCCGCCTTCGCCTGTGCTTCCGCGAGCGGGATGAGGTCGCCGCCGAGTTCCTCTAACAGCTTCGCCCACTGCTCCATCTCCGCGCGCGCCGTGTCCGCTTCGAGATGGATGGAGCGGGCCAGTGCGTTCGCTTCCTTGTCGCGGCGTTCCTTGAGCGCCTGCGCCTCCTCGATCGCACCCTCGTTCTTGTTCCACAAGGGCAGCGGGAACTTGAAGCGAAGGCCGACGAGCGCCTCCTTGTCGTAGCCTTCCGGCGCTTCCTCGGTCCGCTCGGCACCGGCGAAAACGCCAGCCTCCACGTCGTCGTAGCGCTTGGCCTGTTCGAGCGCCACGCCCTTCGCAGCGGCATCGGCTTGTAGCACCGCGGCTTGGTAATCCGGACGGCGGGCCGGATTCGCTCCCGCCGCAGGAATCGCCGGTGCCGGCAGAGTGCCGCTCACCAGCAACGTCTCGCCCGGCATCATGCCTAGCAGGGGCTTCACGGTGCCGACCGCGGCCACTTCCGAGGCATCGAGCTGGCGCATTTCCAAGGACAGGCTGGCGGCCTCGAGCTTCGCCTGCCCGGCATCGAGCGGCGAGCCTTCGCCCTTTGCCGCGACGCCGGCAAGGAAATGGGCGAACTCCTTCGACAGCGCCGACTGCTGGTTCAGCAATTCGCGACGCTGGCGGATCGCCAGCACATTCACAACGCCCTCGCGGGCCTCGGCGATGATCTGACGCTCGACCTCGCGGACCTCGGCCTCCGAGGCCTTGTATTCGGCGAGCGTGACCTGCTTCTCCAGACGCAGCCGGTTGGTCAGCGGGAAACGCTGGGTGAAGCCAATCTCGAGCTTCCGCTCGCGGTAGCGAGGGTCGTGCGAGACGGAGGTTTCGATCTCCGGATTCGCAAGGCGGCCGGACTGGTTCATGCGGCCGAGCGCCTCGCGGATGCGCAGGCGGGCGGCGGCTAGGTCGGGATTCTGGGCGCGGACCCGGTCGCCAACGCTGGCGAGCGAGACCACCACCCCCGGTGCCGCCCGGACCGCGGAAACCGTGAATGCGAGTGCCACGAGGGCACAAAAAGGGAATGAATGCATGTGCGGGAAAAATTTAGGCCACCCGCCTGGGGCGGGGCATGGACCTGGTGAACTTCCTAACAGGAGGGCCGCCGGGCAAACGGTGCCGGGCGGAGGACATCGCACCACCCGGGCACGATGGAGCGTCTAACAGCGACGCTCAGATCAAAGGCGGCTTATCCAAGGCGAACACAGGCTCGTCCGGCGGCAAAGCCGTGAGCCAGGAAACGCAAAGCCACACTGCATCCGGCGACAGCAGCCGGTGCGACGGCACCTCCACTCCCGCCAGCGGTGCCGGATGGCAGCAGGCGTGGGTGTGGTGCTCATGCTGTCCTGGCGGGCAATCGGGCGAGTGGTGACTCTCGCCCCCCGAATCGTGGTCATGCTCGCAGCAATGCGAGGCGTGTTCCTTCGGGTGGGCGTGGTCCAGCGCGAGCACGCGCCCACACAGCCCGGCGATCACGCCGAACATCATGAGCCATGCAAACACGCTGCGCACAGTGACGAGAAAACCCCGATCTCGCGCCGCGGCAAGCGGATTCTCGCGCTCAGCCCGGCCGGACCTCGCACCAACCGTCACTCCAGGTGACCCGCAACGGCAGCCCGAACAGCTCGCTCAGCAGCTCATTCTTCAAGGCCTTGCGCTTCGGAGCATCGACCCGCACGCCCCCCTTCTCCAACAGAATTACCCTGCCGATCTCCGGTGGAATTTCCCCCGGGTGGTGGGTGACCAGCACCAGCGTATGGCCGTGATCGAGCAATTCCCGCATGACGGAGGTCAGGCCCATCGCGGCCGTAAAATCGAGCGCGGTGGAAGGTTCATCGAGCACCAGCACCTCAGGATCATGGACCAAAGCACGCGCGATAAGAAAGCGACGGCGTTCGCCGGATGACAGGGTGCCGAACGCCCGTGCCGCCAGATGAGCCACGCCGAGCCGGCTGATCGCCGCGTCCGCCGCGGCGCGGTCCTTCGCGGAAAACCTCATGTCGCGCGTCCGCCCGAAGGCTCCCCGCAGCGACGAAAGCACCACATCGCGGGCGACTTCCTCCCGCTCGAAGCGGGCGACATCCTCCGGCATGACCACGCCGATCCGGTGTCGCAGTTCCTCGAGTGACCACAGCTCCTCGTCGAAAAGTCGGCAGACCGTCTGGGGATTCGCCTCCGGCCTGACCTCGCCGGTCAGCAGCTTCAGCAGCGTGCTCTTGCCGGCACCGTTCGGGCCGAGGATGGCGACGCTCTCGCCGTGGCGGAGGGTCAGGGAAAAATCGCGGAGAGCGCGGGTTTCCCCACGCCATACCGTGGCGTCGCGGATTTCCAGGAAAGGCTCGTGATCCACGCGGCTGATGCCGCCGCGGCGCCGGCGCGGTGGCCAGCTTTTTCGCCGCGGATTACTTTACTTCGCCTCCGGAGCTGGCTCGGTCGGCTTCTTGTCACCGAACAGCTTGCCGACGATGCCGAGCTTGTCCTTCATGTCCTTGTTCCGCTCGGTGGTGGTTCGTTCGCCACCCGACATGTCCTTCATCGCGCCATCGAGCTCCTCGCCGTTTCCTTCGGCCACTGTCGAGGGATCGACGCCCATCGCGAGGGTCGCGTCTTTGACGTGGTCACCATGAACGGCGATCTTCTCAAGCTGCTTGTCGAAGTTTTCCTTCGTGTTCGCGAGCGACTTCACGTCGCGCATCGACTCTTTGAAAAGGGGAACGATCTTGGCGACCTTCGCTTGGGCCGAGGGAGAAACCGCGAACCAACCGCCGGCTGCACCCAGCATCGCGAGCAGCGAAAGGGTCACGGCCAGGCTCTTGCGCTTGTTGGAAGTTTCCTTCTTCGAGTCACGCTCCTCGATCATCGCGCGGAGCTCCGGGCAGCTTTCATCTTTGAAGGGCTGGGCTACCGGCTCGGTCCCGGTCGTCGCTACCGCAGCGGCGGGGGCCACCGGCTCCGCCTTCGCTACTGGTTCGACCGCAGGGATGGCGGCACGCAGTTTTTCGGGAGCGGCCATGAAGGTCGCGGGCTTCGGAACGCCTGCGGCCGGGGGAGCGGAACGGAGGGCTGCCATCGCAAGTTCCTGGATCTTGTTTTGAGCGCTCATAGGGAAGGGAAGGGTGTGAGGAGGTTGTTTGCTTTCGAACGAGGCCACTATTCGGTATTCTTAAGTAGTTTCCCATTACGTAATCGCGTGGGACCCCGGGATTCGAAAAAACCACGCTATTCCAACGTTTTCCGCTTCGCATTTTCGCAAAATACGAACCCAAGTTGTCAAACCCTCACGACCACCATTCCGGCCTCATCGACTCCCGCCTCAAATGTCTCCACCGCGGTTTCGTAGGTCGCCACACGGACCTTCTCCGGACAGAACACCGAGCGCCCGGTCAAAATGTCGAATTCCCAGCCGTGCCACGGGCAACGCAGGATCTCCCCTTCCCTCACCCAATGGTATTCGCCTACGCCGGCTGGCTCATTCATGCCGGTCACGATGCCGCGGCACAGCTCCGCTCCGGCGTGTGGGCACGAATTACGAAGGGCGTAGTAGTTCCCGTACACATTGAAGACACCGATCGAGCGGCCGTCACCGGCATCGACGATCTTCCGCGAGCCCGGCGGCAGCTCCGCCGCGGGACACACGGGGATGGTCCGCTTCGCTGTCATAGCCGGTAGAGTTCCGCCGCGTTCTTCCAGAAAATCCGCTCCTTCATTTCCACCGGCAAGCGGGGAAACGCACGCAGCGGCGAGTCATTGTCCCAGTGCGGGTAGTCGCTGGAGAACATCAGCGTCCGCTCCGCCTGCATCATGTGCAGCAGTTCCAGCAGTTGATCCTGCGACGGCGGTTCCTCCACCGGTTGGCTGGTGAAGCGGACGCGCTCTAGCACATACTCGCTCGGGGGGCGATCCAGCCACGGCACGGTCGAACGCAGACCCTTCCAGTTCTTGTCCAGCCGCCACAGCAAGTGGGGCACCCAGCCGAAGCCGCCCTCCACCATCACGAAGCGCAGTTCGGGAAATTGGCTCATCGCACCCCGACACAACAGGCTCGTGAGCTGGGCCATGAAATTCTGCGAGAGGTTCGTGTGCCATTCCAGATAGCTTGCGGGAAAGCCGGCGGTGAATTGTCCCGCGACTCCCTTCCCCTCGGCACCGGGATGGAGCGCGACCGGCAGCCCCGCCCCGCAGGCCGCTTCATAGATCGGCCAGTAAATCCGGTCCCCCAGCGGGATCCGCGACGCACTGGTCATCACGACCTGGACAATCCGGTCCGCTCCGGCGACCCGCCGGATTTCCGCCGCAGCAGCCGCGGGATCGAGCGGATTCACGATCATGCTGCCCAGAAAGCGAGGATCGGCCGGCAGCCACTTTTCCCGCAGCCAGTCATTGTGCGCGCGGGCGATCTCATTGCCGAAGTGCGTGTCGGGATGGACGCCGACCGTCAGCAGCTTCGCCTCGATCAGCACCGCGAAATCCACCCCGTAGGCATCCAGCAGCTGCTCCCGCATTTTCTCCGGCAGGGAGCCCGCCGGTTCGCCGTGCGGACCCCGGGCATCGACCCGCCGGACGCCGGTCGGATGCGGCAAGCCCGGCCCGCCCGGGAGCACCAGCCCCTGGGTGCGGAAGTAAGCCGGCAGCCGCGAAACGATCTCGTCCGCATGGAGCGGCACGCAGTGCACGTCACAATCGATCAACGAAAACCCCGTCTTCACCTCGTTCTCACCCGCCATCGACACATCCATCGCACGGATCGGCCCCGAAGAAAAGACACTGTGGCTTAGCCGTCACTTCATTCTCCATGTGGCAGGTTGCGGACAACCGGCTTCCCGGACATGAAACGACCCATCGTAGTATTCCCCATCGCTAAATCCGCCATCCGTGGTTTGATGCCTACCGTGCCTGTTTTCTCCCGTGTGCTGGCTGCTCTTGCCATCGCCACCGGCTTGGCCATGGCGGAGGACGCCTATGTCGAAGGCGAGGTGCTGGTCACCTTCAAGCCCACCGTCGACGCCCGCGGGGCCGAGGGTGCGCTGGCTCGTCGTTCGCTGGCGGTGGCGCAGCGATTCGAGCGGTTGTCGCGCCATCGCGGCCGCGTTTCCACCCTCGTCCGGGAAAAGAGCCGCGGCACCGCCAGGCTCATCGCCGAACTTAAGGCCGATCCCACCGTGGAGACGGTGGAGCCGAATTACCTGCGTCACGTTTCCGCAGCGGCCAGCGGCGAGCCCGACTTCGGCAAACTCTGGGGGCTGCGCAATACCGGCCAAACCGTCAATGGCGTGACCGGCATCGCCGGGGCCGACACCCGCTTCGTGGATGCTTGGAAGCTCGCCCGGACCGATGGGCCGGAGGTCGTCGTTGCGATCGCCGACACCGGTCTGGACACCACCCATCCCGACCTGGCTGGCAATCTGTGGACCAACCCCGGCGAGATTGCCGGCAACGGCCTCGACGACGATTCCAACGGCCGGATTGACGACATCCATGGCTTCGACTTCACCGGCAATACCGGCATCATGTCCGACTCGGGCGATCACGGTACGCATGTCGCCGGCACCATCGGGGCCAGCGGACGCAACGGCCTTGGCATCACCGGCCTGCAGTTCAAAGCGAAACTCCTTCCGCTGAAGGTTTCCAGCGATGGGGACGCGATCTCCACCTCGGCCATCCTTGCCGCCTTCGACTACGCGGTCGACCTGAAGGAGCGCGGCGTGAACCTCGTCGCCATCAATGCCTCCTTCGGTGGCAGTTCATCTTCCACCACTGAGCGGGTCGCAATCGAAGCCCTGCGCGATGCGGGCATCGTGCTATGCGCTGCCGCCGGAAATGAATCGGCCAACAACGACAGCACCGCCAGCTACCCGGCGAACTACGCCGTCTCCAACATCATCTCCGTCGCCGCACTCACGCCGGCGAACCAGCTCGCCAACTACTCGAACTATGGCGCGACCACCGTGGACCTCGCCGCACCCGGCAGCGAGATCTACTCGACCATGCCGCTTGAGTTCGCCTCGCAGGCCAGCTTGAAGATCGGCTCCGCCGTGTATGCTGCGGCGGCCATCGCGTATTCGGGCACCACCGGTGCCTCGGGCATCACCGGATCTCTCCATGCCTGCGGCATCGGCCAGACCGGCCAATTCCCTGCCGGGGTCGCGGGAAACATCGCCCTCATCCAGCGCGGCACGCTCACCTTCGCGGAAAAGGTCACCAATGCCATCGCCGCCGGCGCGGTCGCAGTCGTGATCTACGATAACTCCAGTAGTTCAATTACCACCAACCCGTGGACACTCGGCGGCTCGGGCAACTGGATTCCGGCGATCCGCATTTCCCAAGCGAATGGCCAAAGCATCGTCGCCTCCAGCCTGCCGGTGACCGCCACCTTCACGCGCATCATCAATCCGGCGGCCGCTTATCAATTTCTCGACGGCACCTCGATGGCCGCGCCCCATGTGACCGGAGCCGTGGCCTTCGCCGCCATGAATTTCCCCGCGGAGACTGTGGCTCAGCGGATCTCGCGCATCCTCACCCGCACCACCGCCGTCCCCGCGCTGACGGGGAAGGTTGCCACCGGCGGCAGGCTCGATCTTCTCAAGATGATCGACACCGACAATGACTCCCTGCCCGATTGGTGGGAGTCCGAGGAAATCGGCAACCTCGCTTCCGCCGCCGCCAGCGATCCCGATGGCGATGCGGTCACCAATGCGGACGAGTTTCTCTCCGGCTCCGCTCCGCTCGATGGGTCCAGCAAGTTGGCCTTTGCCAGCTTCGGCGCAAATACCACCGGCGTCTCCGGCTCCTTTCCCACGATCGCGGGGCGCCTCTATCAGATCGAGTGGTCGGACAACCTCTCCTCCGGATCCTGGAGCCAGCTTGGCAACGCGATCACAGGCGACGGGAATCCGCATGTCTTCACCGACGCCGCTGCGACGCCAGCTTCCCCCCGACGCTTCTACCGGCTGAGCGTGATCTCTGCCGCCCCCTGAGTGCATCACTCGCGCCTCGTCTTCAACTCCGCCATCCGCAACAGCACAACCACGAGCCAGACAAGACAGGTGAACGCCAGTCCCAACAGGACCAGCGGAGTCCAGCGGTAGAACAGGATCTCCCACTCCGGCAGCGGCGGCAAGGATGTCCGAGGCGACGGAGGAATCCGCAACGGCGGCTTGATACACGTCGCCGCAAGGCTGAATACCGGCAGCCCGGCCAGGCAGAACATCAGCTCCGTCAGCAAGCGGCGAAAGCGATCGAGTTGTTCCGGCTTCACCGGCAGGCCTTCGGCCGGCGCCCGGAAATTCCATTCATCATCCTCCGCCATGTCGGTAGTTCATCAAAAATCATCTGCCGTCGCAATGGTTACCTGATGCTTCCTCCTTTCCAATCGCGCGCGGTCCTCATAGATATCCGCACGCTTGAGCCACGACTCTCCTACATCTGCCGCTTCGCTGTCCTTCTGGTTGGAACGCCAGCGCTACGACCGCGTGATCGAGGAGGGCCACCGGCTGCTCGCTCAATCCCCGGAGGATCCCGACCTCCACCGCCTGCTCGCCATTGCGCACTGGATGCTCGATGACCGCCGGTCCGCCGAGCACCACCTGCGCGAGACCCTGCGCCTGCGCCCGGACGACGAGTCCAGCCTTTCGCTGCTGGCCCTCATCGGTTCCTCGTCGCTGGGCTCGCGCAAGTCCGACCGCCACGCCATGGAGGCGCTCGCGCTCGACCCGGAATCCATCACCGCCTGGCACGCGCTCGCCTCCTCCTCGATCGGCGATGACCCCGCATTCTCCATGCGCTGCTCCCACCGCATGCTGGAGCTCGACCCGCGCAATATCGAGGCTCGCATCCTCCTGTTCATCGCCATCGCCGTGACCATGGAGGAAAAGATGCCCGGCTGGCACCTGCAGGCCGAGCGCTGGCTGCGGGAGGCACTCGCGATCGAGCCCGAGAACGCCGATGTGCACGCGCTGTTAGGCGATCACCTTCTTTCCGTCCCTCAGCGCCGGAAGGAAGGCGAAGCCCATCTCCAGCAGGCGATCGCTATCGACCCCATGTCCTCGCTGGCACCGGCATGGCGGGAGTCCTTGGCCTCGAAGCGCGATTTCTTCCTCAAGCTGATGGTGCTGCCGCGGAAAATCGGCACCGGCATCATCAAGGCAATGGGCCGGTCGCTCAGCCGCTTCCCCCTCCTCCTCCTCCTGGGGCAATTTTATCTCGTTGTCTTTGTGCTTTGCCTGATGGGCTTGATTTTCTGGGGCATCTTCCTCTGGCCGGTCATCTGGCTTTATCGGAAGTACGTCGTCCAGGGCGATCACCTGCGGGCAGGCCTCGCTTCATCCGGGAAGCGCTGGCTTGGCTGGCTGGTCCCCGCCCCAGCGTGGCTGCGGCGTATCGTCATGCTCTTCGCCCTCGTCGGCTGGTGGCGTCTCGTTCCGGAGATCTTCGCGGGAATCGGCCGCCTCCACCCCGGATTGCACTGCGGAAATGTCGTCGCCATCGGTGGAACCATACTCCTTCTAGCCTGCGTCGGGCTTTTCTTCTGGCTTGAATTCCGCGCGAGCCGCCGCCGCAAGGAAATGGCCGGCTTTCCTCCTCTCTGATAGCCTTCCAACGTGGACCTACCCGACGCCATCGAGCACTTCCTCTCCAAGCCCGGGGCGGAGGAGACCACGCCCTTTGGCCCGGATGTCCTCGTTTACAAGGTCGCGGGAAAGATGTTCGCCCTGGCCGTGCCAGAGGACTTTCCCTCCCGCATCAACCTCAAGTGCGATCCCGAACGCGCCTTCCTGCTGCGCGACGAATACGCCGCCATCCTGCCCGGCTACCACATGAACAAGCGCCACTGGAACACGGTGGTGCTCGATGGCTCGCTCCCGTCCTCGCTCGTCCGCGAATTGATCGACCACTCCTACGACCTCGTCGTCGCCGGCCTGCCGAAAGCACAACGCGCCAAGCTCAATGGTTAGCGTCGTCGCTCCTTATTAAGGTAAGGGGCATCGACATTCCTGGCGATGTGCGCCCGTCGGGTCCCCTCCCCCTTTCGTTCATTTCGCTCGTTTCGTTGTCCCCCTCTCTTCCTTGGCACTTGGCACGCCCCGCTTGGAACTTCACCCTTCCCGCATGTCCGTCGCCGAGCCCCAGAAAGAACTGCGCTTCACCCGCGCCGGGCAGGGCGTGGTGTTCTGGATTGCGGCCGCGGTCTGCGTGATGGCCAGCCTCGTTTTCTTCCTGCTCACTCCCTACCGGCCCACCACTCCCGAACTCCCCCACCCCGCCTGGGGCTTCGTCCCGCTCGGCCTCGCCGTCGTCCTCGCCCGGCTCGCGTGGCGCTGCACCAAGCACGCCTACCTGCTGCTCAGCCCGATCGGCGTCGAAATCTTCCCCCTTTTCCGCCCCGCCGTGAACATGCAGGTCATCCCGTGGGTACAGATCGCCGCCGCGGATATCGACGACTCCCGCTTGACGCTCCACTTCTCCGCAGAAAAAACCTCCGGCATCCACCTCTCGCTGTCACCCATCGCCAAGGACCGCCGCGCACTGCTCGCCAAGGCGATCCAAGGCCGGCTCCCCGCCGATCCATCCGCTTCCGTCTCTTATCCACCATCTTCCTAAATGCGCCCGCCATCCCGCCAGATCCTCGTCGTCGAAGAAGCATTCGGAGCCAATGGCTGGCACTGCGAATTGGTCGAGGGCCGCGACGTGCTGCGCTCGGTGTTCACCGGCCACCACACGCGAATCGAGATGACCGTCCAGGCCTACCCGCCGATGAATGCGCTCGCGGTGATCGGGGAAATGCCGCTGCCGCTCGATGACGAGCACCGGCCGTATGTGCTGGAGCTGCTGGCCCGCGCGAACAAGACGCTCAACCTCGGCGGCTTCGAGTACGACCTCGATCGCGACCGGCTGGTCTTCCGCATCACCAACCTCTTCGACAAAGAGCGCTATGACGCCGACATCATTTCCTCGATGGTCCACTGTGCCGTTGCGGAAATGGACCGCATCGCCCCGTATGCCATGACCGTGGTCCGCACGCCGGAAGACCTCTTGGAGGATCTCGATCTGAAGCGTCTACTCCAGCGCGAGGACTTCATCCCGCCGGTTCCCGGTGACGAGGAAGACTACATTTGAGAAATTCCAAGCTCCCACGAAAAACCGATGAAAACCTTTGCCGCCCTCGCCCTGCTCGCTGTTCCCGCCTTCGCCGCTGATCACCCCGCCGACGCATGGGAACTCACGCTCGAATCCGGCTACCTCTGGAACGTCGGCGACAATACCGCCATCGACTACGAGATCGCGCCGACGCAGTTCACACTCCGCAGCCCGGTGGTCTTGAAGTGGTGGGAAGATGAGAACGGCGCCCGCCTGATCGTCCGCAGCCGCGCTTCGTTGCTCATGGAGTCCATCGTCGAGGGCCCGGAAGACTACTACTTCGGCATCAATGGCGCGCCATCGATCGAATACTGGTTCCCGAACGAAAAGACGTCGCTGTTCTTCTCCATCGGCGGCGGCGTGGGCTGGACGAACTCCACCCGCGATCCCGAAGGCCAGGGCCAGGACTTCACGCTGAATTGGTTTTCCCAGCTCGGCGTGCGCCAGGAGATCGCACCGAACCTCTCGCTACTAGGCGGGGCGTACTTCATTCACCACTCGAATGGCGGCCAAACCGACCCGAACCCGGGCATCGATGCACTCGGCTTCACCATCGGCCTCGGCTGGCAGTTTTGATCAGCGCAACGCCTCAACATGCGCCACCGCCGCCGAGGCGAGTCCCGGCGGGTAGTAGCCGCCTTCCAGCGAGGAGACGACTCGTCCTTCTGCATGCTTGTCGGCAATGGAAACGACTCGCCGGGTAAAGCCGGCGAAGGTCTCGTCGTCCCATCGCAAGCCACCGAGCGGGTCGCCATCGCGGGCGTCAAAGCCGGCCGAAACCAGCACGAATTCCGGACGGAAGGCCTCAAGGGCGGGTGCGGCATGCTCGTCCCACGCGGCGAGCGCCACTGACCCGTCCGAACCATGGGGGAGCGGCAAATTGAGCGTGAATCCCTCCCCCGCCCCGCTCCCGCGGTGAGCGGCATGCCCGGTGTAGGGATAGATATTCGCCTCGTGAAGCGAGACGTAGAAAACGCCGGGGTCGGCTTCGAAGATCGCCTCGGTGCCATTGCCGTGATGGACATCCCAATCGACGATGGCGATGCGCTGCAGACCGTGGACCCGGCGCAAATGGTTCGCGGCGATGGCGACGTGGTTGAAGATGCAGAAGCCCATGCCGCGCTCGGCCGTGGCATGGTGCCCGGGCGGGCGGACCGCACAAAAGGCCCGCGCCACCTCGCCGCTCATCACCGCATTCACCGCCTCGATCACCGCGCCGGTGGCTTCGAGTGCGACGTCGTAGCTGTCCTCGCAGAGCGCGGTGTCGCCGGTGCGCAGCATGTCGGCACAAGAGATGACGTCGCGATACACGAGGTCGTGATAGTGCGGCTCGTGAGCGAACAAGACCTCCGCGACCGTCGCCTTGCGACCGGGCAGGCGCACGATGCCCCGCGGAAGTTTCTCTAGAGCCTCGCGCAGCACGCGATAACGCGCAGCCGACTCTGGGTGGCCGGGGCCGGTATCATGGCGCTCATAGCAAGGATCGTAGTGAACTCCGATGGGCTTCATCTCTCGTCGCGGTGGATGTTCTTGTGCGCCAGATAACCATTCCGCCAGCGCAGGATGCGGGAAACCGGCAGCCGGAACTCGCGCTCGTCGCCGAGCCCGCTGGAAGTGCCACCGGCACGAGTGAAGAGCGAGGCCATGCCGTGATTCTCCGCCAGCACACTGGCCCAGAATTCCTTGATGCCACGCTTCCTCGCGACCTTCGCCAACTCGCCTAACAGGAACCCCGCCATCCCCACCCGGCGGGTGCTCTCATGCACTACGAACGCGATCTCGGCGGAGGCTCCAGAGGCATCGAGATAAAAGCGGCCGATCGCCCGCA